>DATGOB010000038.1:0-11718 GCA_036010205.1 Promicromonospora sp.
CAGGTGCGGTCGGCGGCGGGCGAGGTGTACTTCGAGCTGCGGCTGGGCGACGCGTGGGTGTGGGACGTCTACCGGTCGGCCCGGTTCGTGAAGTCCGTCCGCGTGGTCACCTTCAAGGACGTGAACGTCGAGGAGCTGGCCAAGGCCGAGCTCGCGCTCTGAATCGGCACCGGCCCGTCGCGTCCCCTCGCGGCGGGCCTCCGCCGTCCGAGCGTGACGCCGGGCCTGTGGATCTCCGGTTCGTGCACAGCTGACCCTCCTGGCGCCCCGCGCGCCCCGTCCGTGACCGCAGGCTGGTCACGGAGGTGGACGCGATGGCGAAGAAGGACGGCGTGGGCCGGTACGGGGAACAGGTGGCGCGACGCCACCTCGAGGAGCGCGGCTGGACGGTGCTCGACACCAACTGGCGCGGCGCGGACGGCGAGCTCGACATCGTCGCGGTCGACGGCGACGTGCTGGTGGTGGTCGAGGTCAAGACCCGCAGCGGCCACGGCTACGGCCATCCCGCCGAGGCGGTCACGGCGCGCAAGCTCGCCCGGGTCAAGCGGCTGACCGGGCAGTGGCTCACGGCCTTCCGCGAGCGGGCGGCCGCCGCGCGGCTCGCGGGCGACGGGGCGGAGGTGCGGACGGCGTTCGGGGCGGTCCGCATCGACGTGGTGGCGGTGACGCTGCCGCGCCGTGGCGCCGCGGTCGTCGAGCACCTCGAGGCGGTGGCCTGATGGGCGTCGCGACGACCCGCGCGGTGTCGCTCGTGGGGATGCAGGGGCACGTGGTCGAGGTGCAGGCGCACCTCGCCGCCTCGGTGCCGGGCTTCACGCTGGTCGGGCTGCCCGACACGGCGCTGAGCGAGTCGCGCGACCGGGTCCGGGCGGCCGTCGCCTCGACGGGTCTGCCCTGGCCGGTCAAGAAGATCACGGTCAACCTGACACCCGCGGCGCTGCGCAAACAGGGCAGCGCCTACGACCTGGCCATCGCGGTGGCGGTGCTCGCGGGCGCCGACGGGCCGACCGGACCGGGGCTGCGCCGCGAAGGGCTCGGCCGTGTGGTGCACCTCGGCGAGCTCGGCCTGGACGGCCGCGTGCGGCCCGTGCGCGGGGTGCTGCCGTCGGTCGCCGCCGCGGTGGCGGCGGGGTACCCCGACGTCGTCGTGGCGGCAGGCGACCTCGAGGAGGCGCGGCTCGTGCCGGGCGCCCGCGTGGTCGGCGTGGCGAGCCTCGCCGAGGTCGTCGCCCTGCACGGCGGCCCGCCCGACCTCGTGCGCGAGGTGGTCGCGGTCAGGCCCGAGCGGAACGTGCCGCACGGCCGGGAGCCCGGCGACCTGGCCGACGTGCTGGGGCAGGACCGGCCGCGGTTCGCGCTCGAGGTCGCGGCGGCGGGCGGCCACCACCTGCTCCTCGTCGGGCCGCCGGGCGCGGGCAAGACGATGCTCGCGTCGCGCATGCCCGGCATCCTGCCCGACCTCACCGATCGCGAGGCCGTCGAGGTCACCGCCGTGCACTCCGTCGCGGGGATGTTCGACCCGGGTGGCGGGCTCATCCGCCGCCCGCCCTTCGAGGACCCGCACCACACGGCGACCGCTGCGGCCATCGTGGGAGGCGGGTCCGGCGTGCCGCGTCCCGGCGCGGTGTCCCGCGCGCACCGCGGCATCCTGTTCATGGACGAGGCGCCCGAGTTCCGGTCGGACGTGCTCGAGACCCTGCGGCAGCCGCTCGAGCTCGGCGAGCTCGTGCTGCACCGCACCGGTGGCGCGGCGCGCTACCCGGCGCGGTTCCAGCTCGTCCTCGCCGCCAACCCCTGCCCGTGCGGCCTGGCGGTCGGCAAGGGGCTGGAGTGCAGCTGCTCGCCGACCGTGCGCCGCCGGTACCTGGCGCGGCTGTCGGGGCCGCTGCTCGACCGGGTCGACGTACAGGTCGAGGTCGAGCGCGTCGAGCGGGTGGACCGCTTCGAGGGCAGGGCCGAGTCGACAGCGGTCGTGGCGCAGCGGGTGCTGGCCGCCCGCCAGGCGGCGCGCGGCCGGCTCGCCGACACCCCCTGGGTGACCAACGCCGAGATGTCCGGCCGGTTCCTGCGCGAGCTGCTGAGGCCCCGCCGGTCCCTCTTCGGGCCCATCGAGACGGCGATGGACGCGGGCACGCTCAGCCTCCGCGGCGTCGACCGCGTGCTGCGCATGGCCTGGACGGTCGCGGACCTCGCGGGCCGGGACGCCCCCACCCAGGCGGACGTCGGCAACGCCCTCCTCCTGCGCACGCGGGGCGACCATGGGTGAGCCGCTCGTCGACCTGCCCTCCGGCCTCCGGTTCGACGTCGAGGACCCGTTGCTCGCCCGTGCCGCCTGGAGCCGCCTCACCGAGCCCGGCGACCCCGTGGCCGGTGCTCTCGTCGGCAGCCTCGGACCGGTCGACGCCCTCCGCTGGCTTGTCGACGCGGCCCGCGCGCCGCGGCAGGCGGAGGCGACGCTGCACCGGATCGCCGGCCGGCGGCCACTGACGGTCGCGCCCGCCGGGGCGGCAGAGGCGCCGGGCCGGCTGCCCGTGCCGGACGGTCCGGCCGTGCTGCCGACGGCGAGCCGGGGCGCGGCACCGGCCGCGAGCCCGGGCCGGAGCGACCGGCGCGCCGTGCGTCAGGTGCTCGCCGCGGTCCGCCGCTGGGCGCCCCGCCTCGAACGACTCGACCCGGCGGGCGAGCTCGCCGTGCTCGACCGGTACGGCGGGACGCTCCTGCACCCCGACGCGCCGGGCTGGCCGACGAGCCTCGACGACCTCGGCAGCGTCGCGCCCCTGTGCCTGTGGGTCCGCGGCGAGCCGGACCTCGGCCGGCTCGCGCAGCGGTCGGTGTCGCTGGTCGGCTCCCGCGCGTGCACCGACTACGGCGTCCGCGTGACCCGGGCGCTGGCGGACGGGCTCGCCGACCGGGGGTTCACGCTCGTGTCCGGCGGCGCCGCGGGCATCGACGCCGAGGCGCACCGCGGCGCGCTCCTGGCCGACGCGCCCACCGTGGCCTTCCTCGCCGGCGGCGTCGACCGGCTCTACCCGGCGACCAGCACCGATCTCCTGCGACGGGCGGCCGAGCACGGCGGCGCCGTCGTGAGCGAGGTACCGCCGGGCTCCGTGCCGGGCAAGCAGCGGTTCCTCAAGCGCAACCGGCTCATCGCCGCGCTCACCTCCGGGACCGTCGTGGTCGAGGCCGCAGCGCGCTCGGGCGCGCTGTCGACCGCCAACCACGCCGTCCGCCTTCTGCGGCCCCTCGGCGCAGTGCCGGGACCCGTCACCTCGATGGCCTCGGCCGGCTGCCACGAGCTGCTGCGGCGGGGCGCCGCGGTCTGCGTGACCGACGCCGCCGAGGCCGCCGAGCTGGTCGGCGACCTGGGGGAGACCGCACCTGCCCGGCGTGGCGAGACGCGCCCCGGCGACGACCTCGACGAGGCAGGCAAGGCCGTGCTCGACGCCCTGCCGGTGCGCAGGCCCGCCCACGAGCGGTCGGTGGCGCGCGCCGCCGGGCTGGCGCTCGCGGACACCACGGGCGCGCTCGGGCTGCTCGAGCTCATGGGACTGGCGGAGCAGAAGGACGGTGGCTGGCGTCGACGCTGAGGTGCGGCGGGGAGGCGCGGACGTGGGGGCGGACAGGAGGGGCGGACAGGGGGGGGCGGACGGGGAGGCGGACAGGGCGCCGGAGGCCGGTCGACGGGCGGGAACCGACGGCGCGCCTTCTTCACCCGGCGGCGACCGAGGCGCACACTGGCAAACGTGGACCTTACCGACCTGTCCGGCTTGCCTCGCCTCCCCGAGCAGATGTCCGACGCCGTCTCCCGGTTCGCCAGCTACCTCGACGCGCAGCGTGGGCACTCCGCCCACACGCGCCGCGCGTACGTGGCCGACGTGACCGACCTGCTGCGCTACGCGATGCGGCACGGCACGACCCGTCTCGACGAGATCGACCTCGCCCTGCTGCGCGGCTGGCTCGCGTCCCAGTCCGAGCGCGGCCTGGCGCGCTCGACCCTTGCGCGCCGCGGGGCCTCCGCACGCGCGTTCCTCCGTTGGGCGCACCGCATCGGCCTCGTGCCCGTCGACCCGTCGGCACGCCTGGCCAGCCCCAAGGTGCCGCGCACGCTGCCGACCGTGCTCGACGTCGACGCCGCGAGCCGCCTGCTCGACGGCGCACGGGCGGCGGCGGACTCCGCCGACGAGGCGGCCCGGCCGGCGGCCCTGCGCTCGTGGGTCGCTGCCGAGCTCCTCTACGGGGCGGGTATCCGCGTCGGCGAGCTCGTGTCCGTCGACGTCGGCCAGGTCGATCCCCGCGACCGGCTGGTGCGGGTGCTCGGCAAGGGCGGCAAGGAGCGGGTGGTGCCGTTCGGCGTCCCGGCGGCGCACGCTGTCGAGGCCTGGCTGGCGCACGGCCGACCCGCCCTCGTGACCGCGACGACGGGTGACGCCCTGCTCGTCGGCGAGCGCGGGGGGCGCTGGGGCCAGCGTCAGGTCCGCGAGGCGATCCACCGGCTCGCCGCGCAGGCGGGCGTGGAGGACGTGGCTCCGCACGCGCTG
Source organism: Promicromonospora sp. (assembly GCA_036010205.1). Lineage (GTDB taxonomy): Bacteria > Actinomycetota > Actinomycetes > Actinomycetales > Cellulomonadaceae > Promicromonospora. The sequence goes on from DATGOB010000038.1 coordinate 4,539, forward strand.
CGGCACTCCGCGGCGACGCACCTGCTCCAGGGCGGCTCGGACCTGCGTTCGGTCCAGGAGGTGCTGGGCCACGCCAACCTCGCGACGACCCAGCGGTACACCCACGTGGACGCCGACCGGCTCCGCAGCGTCTACGCCCAGGCGTTCCCGCGGGCCTGATCCCGCCCACCGGCCCGGCCCTGACAGCCCACCACCGCGAGAACGACCTCGGGGACCGCTCCCGGCCCCGAACCGTCCTCGAGACCGTTCTCGAAGCGGACCCGGGAGGTGGCCGCGTCGTCAGCGGTCCGGGAGGAGGACGATCGGCGGCCGGTGGAGGAGGGCGAGCGGGTCCAGGTAGCGCTCGCCACGGCGCACGCCCCAGTGCAGGCAGGAGCGCGGGGCGCAGTGGCTCGCGACGCTCGGCGCAGGCCCGCCACCCTCGACGGCGCCGATCACGGCCCCTGCGGCGACGGCCGTCCCGGCAGGCACGGCCGCGGTGACCGGCTCGAGGCTCGAGCGCAGGCCGTCCGGGTGGGTGACCACGACGACCCCGCGCCCGGCCACCCGCCCGGAGAACGAGACGACGCCCGCCCCCGGGGCCAGGACAAGGGCACCGACGGCTGCGGTCAGGTCTACGCCGCGGTGGCCCGGGCCCCACTCGTGCTCGGGCGGGTCGAATCGCCGCTCCACACCGAGGGGCGGGTCGACTCCCGCGACGGGGGCCACGTACCCGAGGTCGGCGTGAGGTCCCGTACCGGTCCGCGACGTCCCGTCGTCGACCGATCCGGGCGACGTCAGCGGGCCCGGCCCGGCCTCGCCCCGCGCTCCGCCCGCGGAGCTCTCCGAGCCCTGCCACGTCGCCCCCGCCGTCGAGCCCACCGGAGTCCGCACCGCCACGTCCGGGCCGGACCGCAGCGCGGCGGCGGGCCACGGCGCCCACCACCCGACGAGCAACGCCGTCACCACGACGCCCACCATCCAGCGGAGCCGGCCATGTCGGGCGCGACGGCCGGGACGCGCCGAGCGGGCCCCCTCGCCGCGGATGTCCTCGCCGGGCGACGGCTCGCCGGGCAACAGCTCGCCGGGCATCACCTCGCCGCGCGTCACGGAGCGTCGCCGGAGTCCCGCGTCCGGACCCGGTGTCGGGTTACGTGTCGTCATGTCTCGAGCATCGGGTGCACCGCGCACACGGCGTCGGGTCCTGCGACGGGCTTGTGCACAGGCGGCTCGAGGCCGTCCCTGTGGTCACGCTCACGGCCTTGTCCCAGCGGCAGGAGGGTCCACCCGGTGGCGCGGGCGACGTCACAGTCGTGACCCACTCGCCGGAGTCCTCGGTGCAAGGGCGGGTCGGGTAGACTGCCACCCGCGACCGGCATGCATGTTCGTCCGCCAGTCCGGGGCCTCGGCCCGGGGCGGCAGGCGGGGGAGCGCCGGTCGACACCGCGCGTCACATCGAGTCGCGTCCGGCAGCGGTCCGGCCCCCGGGGTCGGCGTCGGGCACGACGTGGCGCCAGGGGCACCGAGCAGCAGTGGTGCCGATCCAACCCGACCGCGGCCCAGGGCATCTCCGGGCCGCCTGAAATGCGTGCGGAACACCTGGGGCGAAACCCGGTCCGCACCGAAAGGACGTGTCATGGCCGTCGTGTCCATGCGCCAGCTCCTCGAGAGCGGTGTCCACTTCGGGCACCAGACCCGCCGTTGGAACCCGAAGATGAAGCGCTTCATCTTCACGGAGCGCAACGGCATCTACATCGTCGACCTGCAGCAGTCGCTGCACTTCATCGACAGCGCCTACGACTTCGTCAAGGAGACGGTCGCCCACGGCGGCACCATCCTGTTCGTCGGCACCAAGAAGCAGGCCCAGGAGCCGGTGGCCGAGCAGGCCGCCCGCGTCGGCATGCCGTACGTGAACCACCGCTGGCTCGGCGGCATGCTCACCAACTTCTCCACCGTGCACAAGCGCCTCCAGCGCCTCAAGGAGCTCGAGGAGATCGACTTCGACGACGTGGCCGCCTCCGGCCTCACGAAGAAGGAGCTTCTGGTGCTCCGCCGCGAGAAGGACAAGCTCTCGCGCACCCTCGGCGGCATCCGCGACATGGCCAAGGTCCCCTCGGCCGTGTGGATCGTCGACACCAACAAGGAGCACCTCGCCGTCGACGAGGCCCGCAAGCTGGGCATCCCCGTCGTGGCGATCCTCGACACCAACTGCGACCCCGACATGGTCGACTACGCGATCCCGGGCAACGACGACGCGATCCGCTCCGTCACGCTGCTCACCCGCGTGATCGCGGACGCAGCCGCCGAGGGCCTCATGCAGCGCCACTCGGGTGGCAGCAAGTCCGGTGCCGAGGCCGAGCCCGCCGCCGAGCCGCTGGCCGAGTGGGAGCGTGAGCTCCTCGCCGGCTCCGAGGCTGCCGCTCCGGCCGCCGACGCCGCTCCGGCCGCCGACGCGACCGAGGCCGCCCCGGCCGCCGAGGCCGTCGCTCCGGGTGCCGAGGCCGCTCCGGCCGTCGAGGCCGCGCCTGCCGAGGCCGAGACCGAGAAGTGACGCGTCGCGTCGGCCGGGCCCCGTCGTGGGACCCGGCCGACGCCCGCTCCTGAAGGTCGCACGACCTCCCACGAACATCACGACTGCACGGAGGACCACACACCATGGCGAACTACACCGCCGCTGACATCAAGGCGCTGCGCGAGCGCACCGGCGCCGGCATGCTCGACGTCAAGAAGGCGCTCGACGAGGCCGACGGCAACGCCGACAAGGCCATCGAGATCATCCGCACCAAGGGCCTGGCCCGCGCCGCCAAGCGCGAGGGCAACGCCACGTCCGAGGGCCTCGTGGCCGTCAAGGTCGAGGACACCGCGGACGGCCAGGCGGCCACCATGATCGAGCTGAACGCCGAGACCGACTTCGTCGTGAAGAACGAGAAGTTCATCGCGCTGGCCGACGCCGTCCTGGAGGCCGCTGCCGCTGCCGGCGCGACCGACGAGGTCTCCGCCGCCGCCGCGCCGTCGGCCGAGGGCACCGTCGCGGAGCTCATCGCCGCGCAGGGCGCCACGCTGGGCGAGAAGCTCGCGCTGCGCCGGGTCGCGCGCGTCGAGGGCCCGAAGGTCACGACCTACCTGCACCGCACGGCGAAGGACCTGCCGCCGTCGATCGGCGTCGTCGTCGTCACGGACGAGGCGGGTGCCGCCGTGGCCAAGGACGTCGCGCAGCACATCGCCGCGATGGCGCCGAAGTACCTCACGCGTGAGGACGTGCCGGCCGAGGTCGTCGAGAAGGAGCGCGAGATCGCGCTGGAGACCTCGAAGAACGAGGGCAAGCCGGAGGCCGCGCTGCCCAAGATCGTCGAGGGCCGCCTGAACGGCTTCTTCAAGGACGTCGTGCTGGTCGACCAGCCGCTGGCCAAGGACCCGAAGGTCACGGTGGGCAAGCACGTCGCCTCCGTGAACGGTTCGCTCACCTCCTTCGTGCGCTTCCGCGTCGGTTCCTGACGCCTCCCGGTCGGCCCGGTCCGCGCTTCGGCGCGGGCCGGGCCGACCTGTACGCGGGCCGTCCACCCCGGCGGCCCGGTCGCCGGAACCCACCCGGGAGCCGGCGAGGTTTCGATATCTTCGGTGGGACGTGGAGCCGTTGTTCCACGTCGCACCCGGGATCTCGAGGCCGGATCGGCCGCCTGCGCACCCCGCGGAGGTGGGCTGCCCGACGGTCGGGCAGTATTCCGACCAGGGGCCAGTCCCGGTAGTGACGACCGAAGGGTGACGGACCAGTGAGTGACGAGGCGACCCAGACCATGGCGGTGGACGCGGAGGGCAAGCCTGCCCGGCGCGTCCTGCTCAAGCTGTCGGGCGAGGCGTTCGGCGGCGGCAGCGTGGGGCTGGACGCCGACGTCGTGCGACGTATCGCGAGGGAGATCGGCGTCGCCGTGCGCGACGGCGTGCAGGTCGCCATCGTCGTCGGTGGCGGCAACTTCTTCCGGGGCGCCGAGCTGAGCGTCGCCGGCATGGACCGCGCCCGCGCGGACTACATGGGCATGCTCGGCACCGTGATGAACTGCCTGGCCCTGCAGGACTTCCTGGAGCAGGCGGGCGTCAAGACGCGTGTGCAGACAGCCATCACGATGGGCCAGGTCGCCGAGCCGTACATCCCGCTGCGCGCGATCCGGCACCTCGAGAAGGGGCGCGTCGTCATCTTCGGCGCGGGCGCCGGCATGCCGTACTTCTCGACCGACACCGTCTCGGTGCAGCGGGCGCTCGAGACCCACTGCGAGCAGGTCGTCATGGGCAAGAACGGCGTCGACGGCGTCTACGACTCCGACCCGCGCCGCAACCCGGACGCCAAGAAGCTCGACCACCTGACCTACACCGACGCGCTCGTGAACCGGCTCGGTGTCATGGACGACACCGCGCTGGCCATGTGCCGCGACAACGACGTGCACATGCGCGTGTTCGGCATGGAGGGCGAGGGCAACGTGACCCGTGCGCTGGCGGGGGAGCCGATCGGCACGCTGATCACGGCCCGCTGAAGCGCACGAACCTTTCGGTGACCGGGGCGAAGTGTCCGTAGAGTGGCCCCGGCACCACCCGTAGACGAATGAAGGAGCAGTGGTGATCGACGACACCCTCCTCGAGGCCGAGGAAAAGATGGAGAAGGCGATCGAGGTCGCCAAGGAGGACTTCGCGGGCATCCGCACCGGGCGCGCCAACGCCGGGATGTTCAGCAAGATCATGGTCGACTACTACGGTGCCCCGACGCCGCTGCAGCAGCTCGCGTCGTTCAACATCCCGGACGCCCGTACCGTCATGATCGCCCCGTTCGACAAGGGCTCGCTGCCCGCCGTCGAGAAGGCGCTGCGCGACTCCGACCTGGGCGTGAACCCGGCGACCGACGGCAACGTCGTGCGCGTCGTGCTGCCCTCGCTCACGGAGGAGCGCCGCCGCGACTACGTCAAGCTCGCCAAGGCCAAGGCGGAGGAGTCGCGCGTCTCGGTGCGCAACATCCGTCGCAAGGCCAAGGAGGAGCTCGACCGCATCGTCAAGGACGGCGAGGCGGGCGAGGACGAGGTCGTGCGCGCGGAGAAGGAGCTGGACAAGCTCACCAAGAGCCACGTCGACCAGATCGACCAGCTGCTCGCAGGCAAGGAGAGCGAGCTGCTCGAGGTCTGATGCCCGCACCGCCCCCACAGAGAACAGAGCGAGACGACGCGCAGACCGCCGTGACCGCAGACCCTGAGCCCGCACCGGCCCCCCGGAAGTCGCGGGCGGGCCGTAACCTGCCCGCCGCGATCCTCGTCGGCGTCGGCCTCCTCGGCGTCGTCGGCGCCTCGTTGTACTGGCGGCCCGAGCCGTTCGTGCTCCTCGTGATCGTCCTGCTCTGGGCCGGTCTCTGGGAGCTGCGCCAGGCGTTCGTGCGCCGTGCGCTGCACCTGCCGATGGTGCCCCTGTTCGTCGGGGCCGCCGGCATGATCATCTCGGCCTACCGCGGCGGCCCCGAGGCGTTGTTCGTCGGGTTCGTCCTCACGGTCGCCGCGACGGTGGTGTGGCGGGCGCTCGACGGGTCGGGCCTCTCCGCCGTCCGCGACTCGGCCGCCGCGGTCTTCGCCGCCGCGTACCTCCCGTTCCTCGCGGGCTTCGTCGTCCTCATGCTCGCGCAGCACGACGGCGAGATCCGTGTGGTGCTCTTCATCCTCATGGCCGTCGCGAACGACACGGGCGGCTACATCGCCGGCGTCCTGCTCGGCAGGCACCCCATGGCGCCGACCGTGAGCCCGAAGAAGTCCTGGGAGGGGCTCGCCGGCTCGATCGTGCTGGCCACGGCGGTGGGCGTGGTCGGAGCCGTGTACGGTCTGGGCGCGAGCCCGTTGATCGGTGTCGCGCTCGGCGTCATGACGGCGATCACGGCGACGATCGGCGATCTCGCGGAGTCGCTCCTCAAGCGTGACCTAGAATTGAAGGACATGGGCTCATTGCTCCCGGGGCACGGGGGCGTGCTGGACCGCCTCGACTCGCTGGTCATCACAGCCCCCTTCGTCTATCTCGTGCTCTCGGTGGTCGCCTGATGAAAACTCCCCTCGCTCAGCCTGTCGTCCGTCCCTCGGACGAGACCCCGGCCATCCCGCTGCAGATGGCCCCGCGTCGCCGCGGCAAGCCGCCGCGCCACTTCGCCGACCTGACGCCCGCCGAGCGGGTCGCGTCGGTCGTCGAGGCGGGCGAGCCGGCGTTCCGCGCCAAGCAGCTCGCGACGCACTACTTCACGCACTACACGAGCGACGCGGCGCGCATGACCGACCTGCCTGCCCGCACGCGGGACGACCTGGCGTCGACCATGTTCCCGTCGCTGATCCGCCCCACGCGCACGCTCAGGGCCGACGGCGGCACCACGGTCAAGACGCTGTGGCACCTGTTCGACGACGCCAAGGTCGAGTCGGTGCTCATGCGCTACCCGCAGCGCACCACGCTGTGCGTGTCCAGCCAGGCAGGCTGCGGCATGGCCTGCCCCTTCTGCGCCACCGGCCAGCTCGGGCTCACGCGCAACCTGTCGACGGCCGAGATCCTCGAGCAGGTCCGCGCCGCGTTCCGCAGCCTGGCCGACGGTGAGATCCCTGGCGGGCCGGCACGGCTCAACAACCTCGTGTTCATGGGCATGGGCGAGCCGCTGGCCAACTACAAGGCCGTCATCGAGACCGTTCGCGCGCTGGTGGCGCCGCAGCCCGACGGCTTCGGCATGTCCGCCCGCAACATCACCGTCTCGACGGTGGGCCTCGTCCCCGCGATGCAGAAGCTGACCAAGGAGGGCATCCCCGTGACGCTCGCCCTGTCGCTGCACGCGCCCGACGACGACCTGCGCTCCGAGCTGGTGCCGATCAACACGCGCTGGAGCGTCGACGAGGCGCTCGACGCCGCTCGCGAGTACTTCGAGGTCACCGGCCGCCGCGTGTCGATCGAGTACGCGCTCATCAAGGACATGAACGACCACGCCTGGCGCGCCGACCTCCTGGGCGAGAAGCTCAACGCGCGCGGCAAGGGCTGGGTCCACGTCAACCCCATCCCGCTCAACCCCACGCCCGGGTCGATCTGGACCGCGAGCGACCGCGAGGTCGAGGACGAGTTTGTGGCACGATTGCGCGGTCACGGCATTCCGACCACGATCCGTGATACCCGCGGGAGCGACATCGACGGCGCCTGCGGGCAGCTTGCGGCT
>DATGOB010000039.1:0-21611 GCA_036010205.1 Promicromonospora sp.
CTCCGACGCGCGCATCCCGTGCGCTCGCGCCGCGTACGATCCGAACCACGGGTCGAGGCGATTTCCGGCGGTCTCTGGCATCTCGTTCACGTCCGTCAGTCTTGCACGCGACGGCGGCGGGACACAGGGGCGTTCGTGGCGAAACCGTGAGGCTCCGGCCGCCCGCCCTGTCCCGCCGAGGTAGTCACGTGACTACCTCGGCGGGGCGGGGGAGGTCAGTTGGCCAGGACCTCGTCGATCTCCTGGGTGAGCGCGCGCTTGGGGCGGGCGCCGATGATCGACTTCACGACCTCACCGTTCTTGTAGACGTTGAGCGTCGGGATCGACACGATGCCGTACTCCGCGGCGGTCTGCCGGTTCTCGTCCGTGTCGACCTTGACGATCTTGATCTTGCCGTCGTACTCCTCGGACAGCTCCTCGAGGATCGGTGCGACCATGCGGCACGGACCGCACCAGGTGGCCCAGAAGTCGACGAAGACCGGGATGTCGGAGTCGAGGACCTCCGCCTTGAAGGTGTCGTCGGTGACCTTGATGGTGCTCATCCGTAATCTCCTTGATCAGTCGTTCAGCGAGTCGAGGTAGGCCTGGGCGTCGAGTGCGGCCGAGCAACCCGAGCCCGCCGCGGTGATCGCCTGGCGGTAGGTGTGGTCCACGGCGTCGCCGCAGGCGAAGACGCCGGGGAGGTTGGTGCGCGTGCTGCGCCCCTCGACGAGGATGTAGCCGTTCTCGTCCAGGTCGACCTGGCCCTTGACCAGGTCGGTGCGGGGCTCGTGGCCGATCGCGACGAACAGGCCCGTCGCGTCGAGCTCGCGCACCTCGCCGGTGACGGTGTCGCGCAGGCTCACGCCGGCGACCTTGTCGTCACCGCTGATCCCCGCGACCTCGCTGTTCCAGGCGAACTCGATCTTCGGGTCCGCGACGGCGCGCTCCGCCATGATCTTGGAGGCGCGCAGCGCGTCCCGGCGGTGCACCACGGTCACCTTCGACGCGAACCGGGTGAGGAAGGTGGCCTCCTCCATCGCGGAGTCGCCGCCGCCGACCACCGCGATCTCCTGGTCGCGGAAGAAGAACCCGTCGCACGTGGCGCACCAGGAGACGCCGCGCCCGGAGAGGCGCTTCTCGTCCGGGAGGCCCAGCTCGCGGTACGCGGAGCCGGTGGAGAGGATCACCGTGCGGGCGCGGTACGTGTCGCCGCCGCCGGTCACGATCGTCTTGACGTCGCCGGTGAGCTCCACCTGCTCGGCGTCGTCCCAGACCACCTGGGCGCCGAACTTCTCGGCCTGCTCACGCATGGCCTCCATGAGGTCGGGACCCTGGATGCCGGACGGGAAGCCGGGGAAGTTCTCCACCTCGGTGGTGTTCATCAGGGCACCGCCCGCGGTGACCGAACCGGCGACGACGACAGGCGCGAAACCGGCACGCGCCGCGTAGATCGCCGCGGTGTACCCCGCGGGGCCGGACCCCACGATGACGACGTCGTGCACAGGTGCCTCCGTGGTCGCGGCGGCCGGTGCGGTGGTCTGATCGGTCAAGGTGGTCTCCTCGAGTTCCATGGGCACACGCGTCAACACGTGAGCTTTCCCCAGTGTTCCAGCCGACGCCGCGCGCAGCGGCGTCGCGGACGTGAGTCTCGCCACGATATCGACAGATTTCGATGGATAGAAGGGCCTGCCCGTCGACGCGCGGACGGCCCCGGACAGTCTCTCCCGAGCAGGGGGAGTCCGCCCGGGGCCGTCCCGGTCCGTGGTCCGCCGCCGACGGCGGACCCGGTCAGCTCAGCACGACCTCGTTGAGCTCCAGCCGGAACCCGTCGGAGACCTGCGGAAGCTCGGTGATCCAGAGCGTGAACGAGTCGCTGACGACCGGCTCGCTCAGGTCGAACGTGGTCGTGGTGTCGAACGATCCCTCCGCGATCACCTCGCCGCCCTCGCCGCCGCGCAGGATCTGCACCTTGCCGCCGGGCGTGTTCGTCAGCAGCTCGATCTTCGTCACCGAGGCGGGCTCCCGGAGCTTGAGCTCCATGCCCAGGTACTCCTTGAAGTTGCCGAACGCGGCGCGCTGGTACGTCGTCGTGTAGTAGAACGACTGCGGGTCGGCGTCGTACGCACGCTCGACGGCCTCGGGGTGGTCGAGCGTCTGCCCCTCCCAGTCGAGGGTGCCGAGCAGGGCCGCCGAGTCGATCACGGGCCGGGCGTCGGTCTCCGTCGGGGCGGACGGCTCCGAGGTCGCCTCGCCCTCGTCGCTCTCGCCGCCACCGGCCGACGTGGAGACCGACGGCGTGGGCGAGGCCTCGGCGATGACCTCCTCGCCGGGCGCGAGCACGGCGTTGACGGCCCAGATGAGTCCCGCGACCACGGCGACGCCCACGAGGCCGAGCACGATGGGCGTCGGGTTCACGCCGCCGCGCTTCGGGGCGGGCTGGGTGGCGAACCCGCCGGAGGGCTGCTGCTCGTAGTAGCCCTCGTAGCCGCCGCCCTCCGCGGGGTACCCGCCCGGGGCGAACTGCGGGGGATACTGCTGCGGTGCGCCCGGCGGTGCGTACTGGGCCTGGTCGTACCCCGGCTGCCCGGGAGCCACCGGCCGGCCGAGCTGGTCGTACGCCTGCGTGGCGTCGGGCGGCGGAGGAACGGGCGCGGGCTGCTGGCCGTACGCCTGGGGCTCGTAGGTGTAGTCGTTCTGCGGCTCGGGGTAGCCGGCGGGCACGGCACCCACGTCCGCCACCGTCTCGTCCGATCGTGCGATCCGGCCGGAGACCGGGCGACGGGCGGGCGGCGCCCCCTCGCCGCCGAAGGCGTCGGCGATGGACTGGCGTCGCGGACCCTCCGGCTCGGGCTGAACGAATCCAGGCAGCGATGCCACTACGGAAACCTCTCCCCACGGCACCAGGGCCGTGGTCACGTCGTCGGGGTTCGCCGGACCGCCGGAGCCGCCGGACGCGTCGAACGTCCGGGCCACGAGGCCGTCGAGGTCGGGGTCCACGTGGGGAACCAGTGTGGACAGCGGCGCCACGGCGCCGGATGCGTCGAGCTGTGCGGGCAGCGGGATCAGGGTGTCCTTCGCGATCCAGCCGGCCTCGAGGTCGAGGCCCGGCCAGCGGGCCGTCATCGCGTAGTACAGGAGGGCGACGAGCCCCTGCGCATCGAGCTGCGCGGGTCGGCCGTTGAGCGTGTCGCCGGAGGCCAGGCCACCGTCGAGCCCCAGGCCGGTGACGCGCACCTGGTGGCCGTCGACCCGGACCGCCTCCGGGCGCAGGGCTGTGTGGTGGACGCCGCGCGCGTGCGCGACGGCGAGCGCGGAGGCCGCTTCGCCGACGACGGCGCGCGCCTGCTGCTCGTCCACCAGGCCGCTCGAGACGATCTCGGTGAGCGTCGTGCCCGTGTACGGCTCCGTCACGACGTACCGCCGCTCCTCGGGGTCCGTGCCCGCGTCGAGCACCCGGACGAGCCGGGGGTCGGTGACGAGGGCGGCCCGTCGCGCCGAGTCGAGGGCATCGCCCGCGTACGGGCCGGTCACGAGTGTGACGCGGACCTCGCGGTCCAGGACGAGGTCACGGGCCACCCAGGCGGTGGCCGCCGCGAGGTCGGTCGTGGCCTGCTGCTCGAGCCGATACCTCTCGACCAGCACGCTGCCTGGCTCGACGGTGCTCACGCGGACCTCCTCGCTCGCTCGGGGGACAACCGGCACGTGCGCCCGGGGCGCCGCACACCGTCGACATGCTACGCGGAACCGGCCGTCGACCGGGGAGTTCTCCCGCGGCGGCTCGGTGCGCCGACGCCGTCAGCGGCGGCGCACCCGAGCCAGCAGCGGCCGCAGCAGGCCGTCGAGCTCCTGGACGCGCAGCACGCGGAGCAGGCCCCCGTAGACGAGCACCATGACGACGCCGCAGAGCGCGGAGACCCAGAGCCCGCTGACCATGGTGAGCACCCAGCCCCGGCCGAACACCAGCGCGTCGAACCCGCCCACGAGCTGGTAGACGGCCCAGCCGGCACCGCCGGACACGACCGCGGCGAGGAGGGCCTTGAGGTGCAGGGCGAGGATGCGGCCGCCGTCGAGCCGGCCGTCAAGCTTGGTGCGCAGGCCGCGCGTGCGGAGCAGCACGGTGATCCAGTTCGACAGCGCGTAGCTCGCGCCCGCTGCGATCACCCACGTCTCGACCGGCAGCCACAGCTGCGCGACCACGAGTCCGACGACGAGCGAGGTCGTCGCGGGCACCGTGATCCAGAAGACCGACCGGCCGTCCTCGTAGGCGTAGTAGACCCACTTCATGAGGGCCATGCCGCCCAGCGGGACCAGGCCGAACGAGAGCGCGACCAGCACGGGTGCGATGAGCGCCGTGCCCTCGCGGCCCGCCGTCGGCACGATGAACGCCGTCGCGGGGGCTGCGAGCACCGTGAGCGCTGCCGTCGCGAACACGGTGAAGACGCCGATGGTGCGCAGGCCGAGGGAGAGGTCGCCACGGACGCGCGCGGTGTCGCCGTCCTGCGCCGCCTTGCTGATGCCGGTGAACAGCGCGGTCGCGATCGACACGGTCACGAGCGAGTGCGGCAGCAGGTAGATGAGGAGCGCCTGCGTGTACGAGCCGTTGCCCGCGATGGCGTGCTCGTCCGAGCTCAGGGCACCGGCCGCCGAGGCGACGCGGGTCAGGTAGAGGATGCCTGCCTGCTCGAGCACGACGGCGGCGAGCGACCAGACCGCCACGGAGCCTGCGGAGCGCAGCCCGATGCCCCGCAGGCCCAGGCGCAGGTGCCAGCGGAAGCCGGAGCGCAGCAGCGGCACGAGCAGCACGAGCGCCTGCGCGACGATGCCGAGGGTCGCGGTCCCGGCGAGCACCACGGTGCGCGGCGTGTCCCACCCGTCGAGGTCGTTGATGCCGAGGTCGGGCGCACCGCCGAAGACGAGCAGGAAGACGCCGAACCCGATGACGGAGACGACGTTGTTGGCCACGGGCGCCCACATGAACGGGCCGAACTGCTCACGTGCGTTCAGCACCTGCCCGAGCAGCGTGTAGAGGCCGTAGAAGAAGAGCTGGGGGATACACCAGTAGGCGAAGATCGTGCCCAGCGCGAGCTCCTCGGCGCTGAGGCCGTGCGTGTACGCCAGCACGACCCACGACGCCGCGGCGGTCAGCACCGTCGTGAGCACGAGGATGCCCAGCGCCGACACGGTGAGGAGCTTGTCGATCCGCTCCTGCGCGTTGTGCGCGCGGAACGCCTTGACGATCTGCGGCACGAGGACGGCGTTGAGTGCGCCGCCCGCGAGGATCGCGAACATCACGTTCGGCAGCTTGTTCGCGACGTCGAAGGTGACGGCGACGCTGCCGACCGACCCGATGGCCGCGACCAGCATCATGTTGCGCACGAGCCCGCCGAGACGGGACGCGGCCGTGCCTGCCGCCATGACGATCGAGTTGCGGCCGAGGCTGCGTGCCGGGGGCGCCGACGCCGCCGGGCCCTCGTCGGGTCCCGGCGCGGGCTCGGCTGCTGCGGTCACGGTGTTCTCCTGGGTCAAGCGACTGCTCCCGGGGTCTGGGGTATGCCCTGCGGTGTCTCGGCCGACGGGTGCGGCGGCCGAAACACTACTCCGCCCCGCACCGCGCGGGAGCACCCGTGCGCGGTCACGGCGTGGTCGGCGCCACCGTCGGGGCGTCCGTGGTGGAGGTCTCGGCGGTGGGCTCTGTCGCGGGGGCGCCACCGAGCGCCTCCTCGACGTCCTCGCGGGTGGCACGGTTCGGCGAGCGTCCGCGGCGGACCGTGCGCCAGATGCCCGCGAGGAACAGGAGCGCGACGAGGCCGGCAGCGATCCACGTGCCGACCTCCTCCCAGCCCGCCCGCACGCGCACCTGGAACGTCGAGTCGTCGTTGATGCGTGCACCCGTCGGCGTGAGCACCTGGGCCGTGACCTCGACGTCGCCCGAGCCGATCGCACGGACGGGCACCTGCACGTCGAGCTCCTGGCCTGCCGGGACGGTCTCGGTGGCCCGCTCGTCGACGGTGAGCCGCGGGTGGTCGGGGCGCAGCACGACGGTGACCGTCGCGTCGACGTCCAACCCGTTGCGCACCCGCACCGGGATGTTGCCGGCGTCGGTGATGAAGTTGATGTCCTGGCGGGGCACCACGGTGAGGGATCCCCGCACCACGGTGTTCGACTCGTCGAGCACCTGGCGGCGGACCTGCTCGCGCAGGCCGGGGTCGGCGCGGCGCGTGACGGCGAGCGGCGCGATCAGCCGGGCCACGCCCGGCTGCCAGACGAGCTCGTCCTGGTCACCTGCGACGGACGAGAACGTCACGACCGCGTCGCGGGCCCGCTCCAGCTCGCTGACGGCCTGCGGGGAGAGCTCGGCCTTCGCCGGGGCGTGCTCGGGCAGCGGCGTCCTCCCGACGGCGGGCGGGTCCTGCGCCAGCAGCGCGTCGAGCGTGGTGGCGGAGACCCAGTCGACCTGATCGAGCGTGTCGAGGATCGCGTTGGCGGCGTCCGCGTCGGGGGTCCAGGTCCGGGGCGCCACGATCGACAGGGACGGCGGGTCGAACGGCGCCTGGCTGACGATCGCGGCCGTCTCGGCGAGCAGACGCTGCGCGCCCTCGGCCGCCGTCGTCGCCGTCGCGCCCGACCCGGCGTCCGGGCCCGGCCCGCCACCCTCCGAGACCTGGGCCGTCGTCGCGGCCGTCGGGGCGAGGTCGGTGGCCGCGAGGAACGCCTGCGTGAGGGTCTCGTCCGTCACCACGGCACGCGCCGTGCCCGACGGCGTCCGCACGTTCGCCCGGCCGGTGACGGTGCCGGACCCGTCGTAGGCCAGCCCGCCGGCGCCGACGACGACGTTGCTCCGGCCGACCTTCGCCGCCAGCGCGAAGGTCTCCAGGTCGGGCACCACGCCGTCGGCGGGCCACGCCAGGTCGGTGCGCCACGTGTCCGGGACGCGCCAGCCGCCGGCGCGCGGTGCGCGCAGGAAGCTGTGCGAGCCGGTGGCCACCCGGCCGCCGTGGGCGAGCGCCGCGAGGTCCGGGTCGTGGTCGGGCAGCGTGAAGGTGGTCGTCCTGCCCGCGGCGGCGAGCATCCGCTCGTACCACTCCCGTAGCTCGGGGTCGTCGGACTCCGCGGCGGAGCCCATGAGGTTCGGGTCGACGGCGAGCGACACCGGGCTCTTCTCGGCGACGTCCAGCACCCCGTCGAGGCGCTGCCCGTCGGCGGTCTGCTGCGCGAGCTCGAGCGCCGCGCCCGTCGGGTCGGACGGGTCGGTCGGCGGGCTCGTCACGGCGGCCAGCACGCTGAGCTTGAGCGGTACGCGCTCGGCGGCGTCGGCGTCGTACACGAGGAACGACCGGGCGACGGCGAGCCGTCCGGCCGAGCCGTCGACGGTGACGGCGAGCCGCCGTGCGCCGAACCCCTGCGGCGCCGCGGCCGCCGGGTCGTAGGTGAACGTGACCGTGGCGGACTCACCCGGCTCGAGCCGCGGGACGTCGGCGTCGTCGCCGTCGCCGTAGACGGGGTCGTCGAGGCCGGAGTCGGTCCACGCGGCGATCTGCACGCGCGACGTGAGCGCGAGGTAGTCGACGGAGAGACGCGCCTGCGCGCCGTCGAGCACCTCGTCCGTCCCGTTGGTGACGCTCGCCCGGACCGTCACCTCGTCGCCCGGACGCGCGACCGGGTGGGAGATCTCCGTGACGGACACGCTGACCGCGCCGTCCGCGGCGACCGTCCGGTAGGCACCGGCCGCCGGCATGCTCACCGGGGTGCGGTCGGCCGTCGGCGCCGCGGCGGCGGGCAGGACCGCCGACCCGACGAACGCGGCCACCGCGAGGAGCGCGGCACCGGCGGTGCGGGCGCGGCGAGCCGCCCGGCGGGGAGCAGGACTGCTGGGGATGTCGGGGTGCTGCGTCATGGCAGGTCGGGGCGCTCCGTGGGGAAGGCGTCGGCGCGCAGCACGTCCCGGAGCCCGCTCGACGACGCGAGCAGGTCCAGGGCGACGGCGGCCAGCCGCTGCTCGTTCGGGTACGACAGGCGTTCGGAGAGCTCGTCCAGCCTGACCCAGAGGGCGTCCTCGGCTTCGCCGTCGGGGTCGTCCTCCACGGTCAGGCGGCCGCCCTCCGCGCGCAAGAGGTAATGGTGCACCACCTTGTGCACCCGCCGGTCCTCACCGGTGAACCAGTAGTCGATGACGCCCAGCTCGGCGTGGATGCTCCCGCGGATGCCGGTCTCCTCGTGGATCTCGCGCACGGCCGCCTCCTGCGGCGTCTCGCGTCCCTCGAGGTGGCCCTTGGGCAGGCACCACTCGAGCCGGCCGGTGCGGTTGCGGCGCAGCAGCACGGCCGCGCTGAACGCGTCGGGGCCGTCGGGCTCGGGGCGCAGCACGAGGCCGCCCGCCGAGGTCTCGTCCACCACGGGGAGGTGGGCCGGTGCGGCGGCACGCCGGGCAGGATTCACCCGCAGCGGGGCCCCGCCGGGCGGCGTGGGCACCTCCGGACGACCGTCGGGACGGTCGCTCGCCGGAACAGGGGTGGACATGCCCCAACACTACCGACCGATGGCCGTTGCTCAGGTCAGGCGGGGCTTCCCGGGCGCGGTGGGTGGGCCCGCTCCGGGTCTGGGAGAATCATGCGCTGTGTCTACCCCTGAGCAGGACCTGTTGCGGCGCGCGCTGGGCGTGCTGACCGAGATGGCGCCCGCCGCGCTCGAGCTGGGCGAGCAGTTCCGGGCAGCGGGCCACGAGCTCTCGCTCGTCGGCGGCCCGGTGCGGGACGCGTTCCTCGGTCGCACGAGCAACGACCTGGACTTCGCGACGTCGGCCACACCCGACCAGACGCAGCGCATCCTCGCGCGCTGGGGGGACGCGCACTGGGACATCGGCAAGGAGTTCGGCACGATCGGCGCCCGGCGCGGCGACGTCGTCGTCGAGGTCACGACGTACCGGACCGACCGGTACGACCCGGCGTCACGCAAGCCGCTCGTGGAGTTCGGCGACACGCTCGACGGGGACCTGTCGCGCCGCGACTTCACGGTGAACGCGATGGCGGTGCGCGTGCCGGACCTGACGTTCGTCGACCCGTTCGACGGGCTGCGGGACCTGGCGAGCGGCGTGCTGCGCACGCCCATCGCGCCCGAGCGCTCGTTCGACGACGACCCGCTGCGCATGATGCGCGCCGCCCGGTTCGCCGCCCAGCTCTCGTTCCACGTGGAACGAGGCACGCTGGCCGCGCTGGTCGCGATGGCCGGGCGGATCGAGATCGTCTCGGCGGAGCGTGTCCAGGCCGAGCTCACCAAGCTCCTGCTCAGCGGCAACCCGCGGGCCGGACTCGAGGTGCTCGTCGACACCGGCCTCGCCGAGCACGTGCTGCCCGAGCTGCCCGCCCTCCAGCTCGAGATCGACGAGCACCACCGGCACAAGGACGTCTACCAGCACTCGCTCACCGTGCTCGAGCAGGCGATCGCGCAGGAGACCGGCCCGGACGGGCCGGTACCCGCACCCGACCTGGTGCTCCGTCTCGCGTCCCTGCTGCACGACATCGGCAAGCCGGCGACGCGCCGGTTCGAGGAGGGCGGGGGAGTGAGCTTCCACCACCACGAGGTGGTCGGCGCCAAGCTCGCGACCAAGCGCCTGCGCGCGCTGAAGTACGAGAAGCAGGTGGTCAAGGACGTCGCGCGGCTCGTCGAGCTGCACCTGCGCTTCCACGGGTACGGCGACGGCGCGTGGACCGACTCCGCCGTGCGTCGCTACGTCACGGACGCCGGGCCGCTCCTCGAACGCCTGCACCGGCTCACCCGCGCCGACTCCACCACACGGAACAAGCGCAAGGCCAAGCGCCTGTCCGACGCGTACACCGACCTCGAGCAGCGCATCGAGGCGCTGCGTCAGCAGGAGGAGATCGACGCGATCCGCCCCGACCTGGACGGCACGCAGATCATGGAGATCCTCGGGATCCCGCCGTCGCGCGACGTCGGCGCCGCCTACAAGCATCTGCTCGCCCTGCGCATGGAGCGCGGTCCGCTGGGCGAGGAGGCCGCCGTCGAGGAGCTGCGGAAGTGGTGGGCCGAGCGCGGCTAGACGCGTGACGGGTCCGACGCCGGGTCGACCGCCGGGCTGACCACCGGGTCGAACAGAGCGCTCACCGACTCGCCGCTGTGGATGCGGCGCACCGCCTCCGCGAACGCCGGGGCCACGCTGATCACCGTGAGCTTGTCGTGCGACAGCAGGCCCGCCGTCGGCACCGTGTCGGTCGTGACGATCTCGACCACGTCGGGGTCGGCGGCGATGCGGTGCACGGCGTCGTTCGCGAAGATGCCGTGGGTGCACGCGATGCGCACGGTGCGGGCGCCGTGCTCGCGCAGCAGGTCGAGCACGGCGAGGACCGTCGAGCCGTTGGCGATCTCGTCGTCCAGCACGATGACGTCGCGGCCCGCGACGTCACCGATGAGGGACGTGATCTCGACCCGGTCGCCGTCGAACCGCTCCTTTGCGGCTGCCGCGACCGGTACGCCCAGCATCTTCGCGAACGCCGACGCGCTCTTCGCGTTGCCCAGGTCGGGGGAGACGACCGTCGCCTTCGACAGGTCGGTCGGCAGGAAGTGCGCCGCGAGCTCGCGCAGCGCGTTGAGCTGGTCCGTCGGCACCCGGAAGAACGCGTGCACCTGCGGCGCGTGCAGCGTCATCGTGAGGACCCGGTCGACGCCGGCGGTCTCCAGGAGGTCCGCCACCAACCGGCCACCGAGCGAGATGCGCGGGGCGTCCTTCTTGTCCGACCGTGCGTACGCGAAGTGCGGCATGACGGCGGTGACGCGCGCGGCGGACGCACCCTTGGCGGCGTCGACCATGAGCAGGAGCTCCATGAGGCTCTCCTGCGCCGGGCGGACCACCGACTGGACGAGGTAGACGTCGCGCTCGCGGCAGTTCTCCAGGAGCTGGACCTGCAGGCAGTCGTTCGCGAAGCGCTGGATCCTGATCGGGCTCAAGGGGACGTCGAGATCGGCGCACATCGCGTGAGCGAACCGCTGACCTCCGGTACCTGCGAAGACCCGCACCCCGGCCATGCCTGGAGTCTACGGAACGTCGGGCAGGCCCGCCCAGCCTGGACGCGGCATCATGTCGCCATGACCGCCACCGCGTGGAAGACCTGGGCCCCGTTCGTCGACGCGCTGCGCCGGTCCGCACCGCCGGGCACGCGGACGCACGAGTTCGTCGGCACCGTGGGTGACGGCGCCTGGCAGGGCACCTACACCGACGACGGCGACGCCGCGGCCCGGCGCGAGCACCACCGCACGCTCGCGCTCGAGGCCGCGCGCACCGGTGGTCCCGGTCCGCGAGCCGCCCTCGAGGACGCGCTGCGGGCGGTCGCCGCGCAGCAGCCCGAGCAGCTCGTCCACGTGACCGCGACCGAGGACGGCACGGGTGACGCCGTCGAGCTGATCACCCTCCCGCCCGCCGTCGTCCCGGGACCGGGGCTGCCCGTCCTGGAGATCGTCCTCGAGCCCGGTGCGCTCCCGGCCGGGCACCGGGCGACGCTCGCCCCGCGGGACGACGCCGCACCCGCTCCGTCGGCCGACCCGGAGGCGGTCGCGCGCGTGGTGCGCGAGCACCTGCCGGACGCGGTGGGCGCGACGCCCGACGAGGTCGAGGCCGCGCGCTCGCAGCTCCCGGGCGGGACGCAGCTGCCCGACGAGGTGCGCGCGCTGTACTCCGTCGCCGCCTCGGGCGCGCTGCGGCTCGGCGACGACGACCGTTTCAGCGGCTTCGAGATCGTCCCCCTCAGCGGCAGCTTCCTGCGCGAGGCGTTCCTGCCCGCCCAGCGATTCGGCACCTGGTCGGCGGACGCCGGCACCCCGCTGCCGCACGACCCCGAGGGCCGGGTGCAACCCGCCGTCGGCTCGCCCCTGTGGTTCCCCGTGGGCACCGACGGCGCGGGCAACGTCTGGGCGGTGGACCTGGCGCCCGGACCCGCCGGACACCTCGGGCAGGTCGTGTTCCTCGACCACGAGGAGCACGCAGGGGCGCGGTTCCGCGCCGAGAGCCTCGCGGCCCTGCTGGTCGAGCGGGTCCCCGCGCCCGCCCGGCCGGCTGGGGCCGTGCCCGCCGCCCCTAGCGACGTCCCGCCCGACCAGCCGGAGTTCCTCGCCCTCGACCCGGCGGCCTGGACCGAGCGCCTCGACGCGGGCACCGTCCCCGACACCCTCAAGGCCGCCGGCCTCGTCCCCGACAGGGAGCACCCGCCGGCGCTCGCGGACGTCCTGCCCGTGGCCGACCGCCTGCTCGAGCTGCGCGGCCTGCCGCCGATCGAGGTCACCCGGCTCACGCCGCCGCGCGGCGAGCGGCACGGCGAGCCCAAGGGCCTGCTTGCGCGCCTCTTCGGCAGGTAGTGCGGCGGCAACGAGAGCGGCCCCCTGTCCCGGGACCAGTCCGACGAACGGACCGTCTCGGGGCAGGGGGCCGAGGGCCTGGGGCGCTGCCGCGGCCGACCGGGGTCAGCGCGCGACGCTCGCCTCAGTGGCCGCCGTGGAACTCTCCGTCCGTCTCGGGGCGGCGGATCAACGTGGCCAGGCCGATGGTCACGGCCATGACCCCCGCACCGACCGCGAAGGCGAGGCCCGCGCCCGTCGTCATCGCGTCGGCCGCCGAGGCGCCGTCCTCGATGAGGCTCTCCGAGCGGAGCGTCATGATCGCGATGAACAGCGCGGTGCCCGCGGCACCCGCGACCTGCTGCACCGTGTTGATCGTGGCGGAGCCGTGTGAGTACTGGTGCGGCCTCAGCACGCCGAGCGCCGAGCTGAACAGCGGCGTGAACACCGCGGAGAGCCCGAGGCTCAGCAGGATGTGCGCGGCCAGCACGTAGAGCACCGAGGTGCCGGGGTGCAGGAACGCGAGCATCCCGATGCCGACCGTCACGAGCACCGTGCCCGGCACGAGGAGCGGGCGCGGCCCGACCCGGTCGTACCAGCGGCCCACGACGGGGCCCAGGAGGCCCATCGCGAGCCCGCCCGGCAGCACCGTGAGGCCCGACTGCAGCGGCGTGAGACCCATGGCGTCCTGCAGCACGAGCGGCAGGACGATCAGGGTGCCGAACATGGCGATCATGGCGACGGTCATGATCGCGATCGCGACGCGGAAGTTGCGCTCGAGGAACGTGCGCAGGTCCAGCAGCGCGGAGTTGGTGCGCTGGCGCACGACCTGCCGCCACACGAAGAGGCCGAGGAACACGACGCCCGCGGCCAGGGGGAGCGCGGGGTTCACCGTGCCGTCGGCCGCGTGCGCGCCCTCGCCCAGACCCGACAGGCCCCAGACGAGCCCGCCGAAAGCGACCACGGTGAGCAGCAGCGACAGCGGGTCGAGGTGCTGCGAGTCCTTCTCCGAGACGTCGCGGATCCACAGCGCGCCCGCGACCAGCGCGAGCACCGAGATCGGCAGCACGACGCCGAACACCCCGCGCCAGCCGAGCGGCTCCAGCACCGCGCCCGACAGCGTCGGGCCCAGGGCGGGCGCCGCGGCGATGACGAGGCCGACGTTGCCCATGACGCGCCCGCGCATGTGCGGCGGCACGATCGTCATGATCGTCGTCATGAGCAGCGGCATCATGATCGCGGTGCCGGTGGCCTGCACGACGCGCCCGGTGACGAGCACGCCGAAGCCCGGTGCGATCATCGCGAGCGCCGTGCCCGCGGTGAACAGCGACATGGCCAGCAGGTAGGCACCGCGCGTGCCGAGCCGGTTGATCAGGTAGCCGGTCGCCGGGATGACGACGGCCATCGTGAGCATGAACGCCGTGGTCAGCCACTGACCGGTCGTCGGGGTGACGCCGAGCTCGTCCATGATGGGCGGCAGCGCGACCGACATGGTGGTCTCGTTGAGGATGACCGTGAACGCGCTCGCCATGAGGAGCGCGATGGCGCGGAACGCGCCGGCGGGCAGCTTGCCGGGCCGGGCCTCGCCGGGCACGGCCGCGTCGGCCGCCGCGGGGGCGGGAACGCCTGTGGCGGCCGGGACTGTCGGCGGTTCGATCGGGTGGTCGGACGTGTCGATGGTGTCGGTGCTCATGGGGTGTTCTGCCCTCTCGGTACGTTGCGCGGGCCGAGATCGAGAGCGTCCTTGCACGCGACCTACGTCACTACGACGTCGGATCATCGTCCGTTATTCCCTGTGACGACCGCGACCTGTTTTCTCTGACGACCGCCGTGGGCGGAAGTCATCGGTGCGCGCCGTCAGCGTCCCGCCGCGTCGGCGCGGCCGGCGGGCTCGGTCGCGTCCTCGGGCGCCACCGACTCGGTGACCGGCGCGGCCACGCCCAGGGTCACACCCTGCTGGGCCATGAACGGCTCGGGGTCGACGGCCTGGCCGTTCATGCGCACCTCGTAGTGGAGGTGGCAGCCCGACGACGTGCCTGCGCCCGCCGGGTCGATGCGCGAGTCGCCGCCCATCGACGCGATCTGCTGGCCGGCGCGCACCACGTCGCCCACGCGCACGAGGTTGGTGCCGGTGAGCAGGTGTCCGTAGGTCGAGTCGAGGCCCGAACCGTGCTCGACGCGGATCGTGTTGCCGGTGCCCCAGCCCGTGGCCCCGGAGATGACGACGCGGCCCGCCGCCGCGGCGAACACGGGCGTGCCGCACGACGCGGCGATGTCCTGCCCCAGGTGATAGGTCGAGGCCCCGGCGATGCCGGTGTTCCGGGGGCCGTAGCCCGACGCCTTGGTGCCGACGGCCGGGTTCGCCCAGCCGCCCGCCCCGACGGCGGCCTGGCTGATCGACCCCGACATGCAGGGTGCGCCCGCTGCGGCGCCCTGCACGGACCGCGACAGCGCCTCGAGGTCCTGCTCGTCGGCGCCGCTCACGAGCTGCATCACCCGCAGCGCCCGGTCCCAGTACTTCTGGTAGTGGTACGGGTCGGCGTTGCGCTGCGCCTTGTGCGCCGCGATGGTCGGCTCGAGCGTCTCCCAGCCCGTCACGGCGAGCAGGCGGTCGTAGAACCGGCCGGACGACTGGACGGGGTCGAGCCGCTCCTCGACCGTGCCGTACCACTTCTGCTCCTGGAACATGCCGATCGAGGAGGTCAGGGTGCCGTCAGGGTTGCGGACGCCGAACCGGTCGTCGCCGTAGGTGAGGTTGCGCAGGCCGGACTCGCCCAGCGCGGTCATCACGGCGATCGCCTGCGCACGCCCGGGCACCCCGCGCTCCTGGCCGACCTGAAGGATGACCGAGGCGTTCTGCAGCTGCTCGGCGGTGAACCCGCCCGCGGCGTCCGCCTGGCCGCCCGCCGGTACGACCGACGCGGACAGGCTGCAGCTCCCCTGGGACTGGCTCTCGCTCACCGCGCC
Organism: Promicromonospora sp.; assembly: GCA_036010205.1. Classification (GTDB taxonomy): domain Bacteria; phylum Actinomycetota; class Actinomycetes; order Actinomycetales; family Cellulomonadaceae; genus Promicromonospora. Next base: position 15,289 of record DATGOB010000039.1, read on the forward strand.
CCCGACGAGCACCACCATCGCGACCAGGGCCGCAGGCACCGCGAGGACGGCGGCCGTGAGCACCGCGAGGACGAGGAGCGCCCGTCGGGTGCCGTCGTCGCGCCGGCCGGGACGCCGCCCGCGGGACCGGACCGCGGTCCGGGTGGCGCGGGTCGCGAGACCGACGGCGTCCCGCCCGCTCACGACCCCTCCGGCGGCCTGATCTGCTCGGCCAGCCAGGGCGCCCCGCCGTCGGCCCGGGTGAGCAGGACCGTGTACGGACCGATGTCCGTCGGCACGGAGACCTCGGCGAGCAGCGTGGAGGTCTCGTCGGTGAGCTCCGGCTCACCGGTCACCTCCGTGACGGGCACGAGGCGGGGGTCGACGTCCTGGTAGACGGGCCGGGCCTGCGGCGTGAGCAGCGGCTCGAGCGCGTCCCACCAGGCGGCCGCCGACCGGTCGGTCGCGGCGAACGCCGTCATGGTCGCCACGGCGGCCTCGCGTGCCGCCGAGCGGACGGCGTCGTCCCACGTCGCCGGGACGGGCTCGCTCGGCGCGGTCTCGTCGAACTCGGGCTCGGCCGTGACCTCGACGGCGGGGTCGCCGGCGGCCGGCCGTCCGTCCACAGGTTCGTCCACAGGCCCGGTGACCGGGGCGCCGGGCTCGGGCAGGTCGTCCGACGTCCCCTCGGGGTTGCGGAAGTCGTCCTGGCCGCCCGGTGCGGCCACACCGGCGTCCTGCGCGGTCGGGTCGACCGGCCCGCCCTCGCGGGGCCAGCCGACCCAGGTCCCGATCGCGAGGACGACCACCGCGATCACCACGACGACTGCACGTCTCATGAGCGGCCCAGCCCCCGCATCTCCCGACGACCCGGGTTGTGCACGATCGCGGACGGCTGCGGCCCGCCCTGCGCCGCGCCGGACTGCCGGGCCGAGCTCAGCGACGCCGCGAGGCGCGCGGCGCTCTGCGACCGCTCACCGCGTCGGCCCATGCCGCGCACGGCGTCGAGCACCTGCTTGGCCTGCCCTGTGCGACGCACCGCCGCGAGCGCCCGCGAGGCGCCGACGGCGGCCGCCGAGGTGCCGCCGCTCGCGAGGGTCGCCCCGGCCTGCAGCGCGACGGACGTGCCCGCGCGGCCGGCGCTGCTGAGCCGGTCGGTGAGGCGCTCGCCGGCGGTGGGCGGCAGGTGGGGTGCGGGCTCGTTGGACGACTTCTCGCCGACGTTGGCGCCCTCGGCGGGCTGGTCGCCCGCGCCGCGCGGGTCGTCCGGCGCGCCGCCGCCCTGGGCCGTGCGCGCGGCGGCGGTCCAGGCGCTGCCGGGTGCGGGGGCGCCGTCGGGACCGGAGCCGCCGTCGACGGGGATGGGCTGGGTCCTGCCGGTGCCGTCCCCCTGGCCCGCTGTCGCGGCCGCTGCGCCCGCCGCGCCGACGGCGGCCCCACCCGCCGCCGCGCCGGCGACCGAGCCACCGGGCGGCGTGCCGTCCATGGCGGACGGGTTGGCGTCGACGGCGTCCGTGTCGATCACGCTCTCGTGCGGCTTGACCGGTGCGGGGCCGAGACCGACACCCGCCCACTCCTTGGCCTTGGTGTAGCGGTCGCGCCACTTGGCGGTGCCGTCCCACGGCATCGCGGCGGGCTCGCCGACCTGGGAGGGCACGCCCGCCGCGGCGAGCTTGTCCGCGAGGTTGCGCAGGCCCGCGCGCACGCTCGCACCCATGAGCACGTAGAACACGGCGCCCGCGATGACCAGCGTGTTGAACAGGTACAGGCGCACGAGGAACGGCAGGCCGCTGGTCGCGTCGTAGAAGCCGAGCAGCATCTTCATCCATGCGACGAGGAACATCGTGGCCATGGCGACGAGGATGCAGCCGAACCCGACGCTCGCGAACGTGCGGAACAGCTGCGCCCGGGTGCCGCTCGAGATGACGCCGACCGGGAGCTGCCACAGCAGCTTGATCGCCGACCAGCCGAGCAGCAGCACCGCGAAGATGGTGCCGCCGACGATGACGACCGACAACAGGAGGAACACGAACCCGGTGGTGAGCAGGCTGAGCGTCGAGACGACGGTGCCCGCGTCGACGGTCGACGCCGCCTCCTCGTACGCCGCGTCGCACCCGCCGATCGCCTCGACGGCGTCCTCGCGCCCGACGTTGTCGGTGTAGGTGTCCTCGCAGCCCGTGCCGTCGATGACGGAGCCGTAATTGATGATCTGGTGCGGGGCGCGCAGCAGCGTGTCCACGAGCTGCCCCTTGAGGCCGTCGCGGATCACCTGCGAGTCGCGCTGGAACGAGGCGCCCTCGGTCGCGAACCCGGTGGCGATGTCCATGCCCGCGTCGCGGGACTGCATGATGACGCCCTGCTCGCCGCCGATCGTCGCCATGGGGTTGGCGAGGAAGGTCGTGGCGAGGGCCGCGATGAGGCAACCGATGAGCAGCTCCATGAAGCCGCCCGCGTACCGCCCCTTGAGCAGCCAGAAGCCGACGACGAACGCCAGGATGATGAGCATGAGGTTGAGCAGGCCGATCTGCGCGATCATGCTCTGCACGATGATGCTCAGCCCGGCCAGCGGGGCGAGGATGTAGCCGAGCCAGTCCATGCCGAGCACCCAGTCGAGCACCCAGATCTGGACGGCGACCATGTCGCGGTACCAGACCCAGAACATGCCGGCGAGGGTCGAGAAGATCTCGGAGTCGACGTTGAGCGGGTTCCACGGCGAGCCCGTGTCCCACTGCAGCGTGAACCGGTTGTAGCCCACGCCGTGCGTGTCCTGGAGGTTCAGCCCGCCCTGCGGGTCGGCGAACGCCAGGGGAGCGAGCCGGTTCATGCGCCGATCACCGCACCCGACGAGCTCGTGGGCGTGGTCTTGACGGTCTGTGCGCGCTTCTCGACCAGCGGCGCCATGACCTTCGCGCGGCCGTACCGGGCCTGGAAGTCCCGGATCAGGCACTCGCCGCGCCGCTCCTCCGGCACGCCGGAGCCGTCGAGCACGGGCGCCGTCCCCTCCGTGACGAGCTTGACGAGGGTCTCGTCGACGGGGGCGTCGACGGGCAGGCCGTGCAGCCAGCGCAGGCCGCGGCGCGCGAGGTTCGCGTCGCGGTGGCGCAGCAGCACCCGGAACGGGATGAGTCCGCGCACCACCTCGTTGCCGAAGTCCTCCTCGGCGTCGTGGCTGCCGAGCAGGAGCGCGGCCTTGTGCTTGCGGCCGTCGCGGATGAACATGCCGATCTCCTCGGCGGCCTCGGGCGACGACATCGTCTTGGACGCCTCGTCGGCCGCGAAGATATCGAGCCTGCTGCGGTCGCGGAAGCAGCGGTAGCGGGCCAGTGCCGCGATGAGCGCGAACGTGGCGCGGCCGAACACCTTCTCGGCCTTGAGCTCCGCGAACAGGTGGCCGTGCTCCATGTCGGCCTTCGACGGCAGCTGCATCTTGTGGGTGTGCAGCACGATCGCCGGTGACGTGAGGTCGAGCGGCGGCAACGAGTCGTCGAACAGCGCACGTCCGAAGTCGAGCTCGGAGAAGATGCGCATCTCGTCGGCGAGCATGCGGGCGCCGGGGTACTCGCAGTCCTGCTCGAGGTGCCGGGCCAGCGAGCCGAGCGACGTGATCTGGTGCCGCCACATGTACTCGGTCTGCAGCACCTTGGACAGCAGCACGTTCTGCTCGGACTTGGTCTGCACCGACAGCAGCACCGTGAGGAAGGCGCGCGTGACGCGTGGCGCCTGCGCGGGCGGCAGGATCCGCAGGGGGTCCATGGAGACGGTCGCGTCCTCGGAGATCTCCACGACCTGGGAGCCGGGGATCTCGGACACGGCGATGCCCCACTCGCCCATCTCGGTGTGGTCGACCGCCATGAGCGTCGCGCCCATGTCCACGTTGTCCATGGCCACGGTCTTCATGCTCACCGACTTGCCCGAGCCGAGCTCGCCGACGAACCCCATGGCGAGCGCGACGTCCAGCTTGTCGGTGGCGCCGGCCAGGTTGACGAACACCGGGTTGGGCCGGGCGGCGCCGTTCGAGATCTCCAGCGCGAACAGGGCTCCCGACGTGTCGCCCAGCTCGGTGGTCGCGAACGGCACGGCGGCGGAGAACGAGCGCGCCGTCGTGATCTGCGAGTACTCGCGCACGGCCCGCGGCGTCGGCATGCCGGGGAGCGTGGCGTCGAACAGCGTCGGCTGGATCGTCGGGTCGGTGCGCAGCGAGAACTGCATGGCCGCGAAGTACTTGGTGAGGTCCCGAGCGTCGTCCAGCGCCTGCTCGGGGGTGTGGCCCGAGACGGTGAACATCGTCGTGGCGTCGACCTCGACCTCGAGCTCGTCGGCGTCCATCACGGCCTGGTACTCACCCAGCGCGCGCGCCGTGGTGTCGAGCGACGAGCCGGCGCGCTCCTCCTCGGAGCGCTGGTCGAACTGGTCGTTGAGCGTGCGCACCGCGCGCCGGTTGCGGTTGGTCACCTCGTCGCGCGACCGGACGGTCATCCGGATCGCCCAGTCGCAGGGCACGCCGGACTCGTCCACGCGGCCGATCCACTCGCAGCCGGGGTAGACGATGCCGCCCGACGGGGTGTCGCTCACCACGAGCGTGGTCTGGTAGGACGCGAGCTCCGGGGTGGTCGGGTCGACCACCTTGACGTACGGCCGCTTGAGGATCTGCAGCGGGCTGAGCTTCTTCTCGGAGTCGGTCTGCCCTGCGGGGTCCACGAGGGCCGACGGCAGCACCGACGGGCCCGACAGGTGCATCTCGGCGTCGAGCGAGCCGTCGACCGGGACCGCGGTGTCGAGCCCCAGGCCCCGCTGCATCGCGTGCCCGAACATCCACGCCATCTCGGCGACGGTCGCGGGCCGCGGGTCGAACGCGCTCGGCATCTCCTTGCGCAGCGCCTCGGCCTGGGCCGCGCGCTCGCCGACCGCGTGCCGGTCCGGCACCGACCGCGGCATCATCAGCGTGTCCTGCAGGCTGGTCCAGCTCGCGCGCAGGGGCTCGAGGAACGCCTTGGCGCCCGGGTTGGCCAGCGGGGCCGCGATCCAGTGCACGCGGCGCCCGATCGGGATCTGCTCGAGGAAGTCGAGCGTCGCCTCGCACTCGGCGGCCCACGCCTCCCGCTCCGTGAGATCGACGCCCTCGATCATGGCGAGCACCACCGACGCCGGGTCGGTGGCAGCGGTGAGGCCGAGGTGCAGCGACTCGCCGCGCAGCGCGCGGTAGAGCGCCGTGTGGTGCCGCCGCGCGGCGTGCTTCTTGTCGTCCGGCTGGAACGCGTACGGCACGGGGGACACGCGCCAGACCGCCCACACGGTCCCGGTGCGGGTCCACATGAGGCCGTCGGTCAGGGCCGAGATGTGGCTCAGCATGGGGGCTCAGTCCTCTCGCGGGGTCGGCTGGTCGGTGCGTGCGATGCGGTCGGTGGACGACGGGCGGCCGGCGAGGAGCTCGCCCACGCCCGTGAGCTCCGAGCGCCGACGTTCCGCCGCCGCGGCCGCGGCAGCGGCGGCCCAGTCGGCGGGCGAGCGGCGCGCGGGCTGCGCCCCTCCCGGCGGGGTGCCGCCTCCCGGCGGCGCGGCCGGGCGCCCGGTCGGGGCGTCGAGCCTGCGGCCCTCGAGGGTCGCGTCGGCGGGCCCGCGTGCGGTCAGCTCGGGCAGCAGCTCCGTCGGCACGGGCTGGACGACGACGGCGGGCGCAGGCGCGGCGGCGTCGGGCCGGACGGACGCCGACGGCGGGAGCTGTGCCCCCGTGGCGGCGGGGACGACGACCATGACCCGGTGGGTCAGCAGGCGAGGCTTGGGCAGCGTCACCTGACCGCCCACGAGGCGGCCGGGGCTGGAGGTCAGGTTCATCGCGTCCATGACGAACGACAGAGGGTTGCGGCCCGAGCTCGGCAGCTTGCCCGTCGCCCACACGGTCCCCACGACAAGCCCCACCGCGACCACGATGTTCATGAAGCCGCCCAGCTGCGCCCACAGCGGAGCCGTGCGCCACAGCGCGAACGCCACCACGGCGCCGGCGCCCACCTGGGTGATGGTGTACGGCCCGCCCCAGATGCGTCCGCCGCTGGGCAGCTTGCCCACCAGCATCGGGATGCGGCGGGCCTTCGTGTAGAACTTCGCGGTCTCGGTCACCGGACACCCTCCTCACCACGTGCTGGGCGCGCGAACGCGCCCACCTGACCAACCCTGTGCTGACCAACCCTGTGTCGTGCCCACAGCGTCCTGCCCATTTCCCGGCCCTGGTGGCCCCGGCGCAGTCAGAGAACCGTCTGCGTGCTCACGATGGCGGTACCGGAGGCGAACTCGTCCCTGGCGAGGTCGGAGGTGACGTTGATGCCTCCGTTCACGAGCCACAGGACGAT
>DATGOB010000040.1:0-2771 GCA_036010205.1 Promicromonospora sp.
CTGCTCCCGGTGGTCCTCACGGCCCTGCTCGTCAGTGTGTGCCTCACGCTCCACACCTGGCTCCTGAGCGCGGGGGCGACGTGGATGTTCGAGCTGCCGAGGTTCCGGAGGAGGGCGCGGGCGGCGGCCGAATCGTGACCTGGCCGCGCTGCCGGATCGGGCCGGACGGCGGATACTGCTCTCAGGGGGCCGAACTCCTGGAGGTACGCCATGGCCGTCGTCACCCAGGTCGTGCGCGGCCTGGCCGCCCTGGGCGGCGCTCTCGCGCTCGTGGTCGCCGGGCTCGCGGGTCCCGCCGCCGCTGAGCCCGAGACACCGATCGTCTACCCGTCCGGCTCGTCGGTCACGCGGGAGGACCGCCTCGCCTTCGACACCTGCACGGCGCCGTCGCTCGCCGCGCTCGACGCCTGGAAGGGCCGCTCGCCGTACACCGCCGTGAACATCTACTTCGGCGGCAACAACCGCGGGTGCGCGCAGCCGAACCTCAGCGCGTCGTGGGTGCGCGAGGCGACGCGGTCGGGCTGGCGTCTGCTGCCGACCTACGTCGGGTACCAGCCGTCGTGCATGTTCGGCAGCAAGCCGCACCGGTTCACCGCGGGGACGGCCAACGCCCGCGGCGTCTCGGACGGGAAGGACGCCGTCGCGCGGGCGAAGGACCTCGGCCTGCTGCCGGGCAGCGCCCTGTACGCGGACGTCGAGCACTACGACCGCGACAACACGTCGTGCCGCGCCGCGGTGCGCCGCTACGTGTCGGCCTGGACGAAGACGCTGCACGCCGCCGGCTACGTGTCCGGCGTGTACGTGCACCAGAACTCGGGGCTGCGGGATCTCTCGGGCACCTACACCTCGTCCTCGTACGCGCGGCCGGACGCCGTGTGGATGGCCCGGTGGGACGGCAACCAGTCGCTGACCGGCTGGCCGACGGCGCCCGACCGGCTCTGGCCCACCAGCCAGCGCGCGAAGCAGTACGAGGGTGACCACGACGAGACGTGGGGCGGGGTGACCCTCACCATCGACTCCGACCGGCTCAAGGCGCCCGTCGCGACGGTGGCGCGCTCTGCCCGGGTGACGAGCTCCGACGCGCTCAACGCCCGCACCGGGCCGTTCGGCTCCTCGTCCCTCGTGCGCACCTACGCCCCCGGCGCGACGCTGGCCGTGGTGTGCCAGGGCCTGGGCCAGCGGGTCGGGTCGACGTCGGTGTGGGACCGGCTCACGAACGGCGCGTGGGTCAGCGACCGGTTCGTCTCGACGTCGTCGAGCACGGGTTTCTCGAAGGGCCTGCCCCGCTGCACCTACCCGGGGCAGGTGACCGTCGAGTCGCTGACCGCCCGGACCGGGCCGGGCACGTCCTACGCGGCGACAGGCAAGGCTCTGCCGCGCGGCGCGTTCGCGGCCGTGATGTGCCAGAAGGTCGGCACGCGGGTGCGGACCACGCGCGTGTGGAACCGGCTGAGCGACGGGCGGTGGGTGTCCGACTACTACGTGTCGAACCGGTCCAACCACACCTGGAGCGCGCCCGTGCCGCGCTGCCCGTGAGGACGGCGCGGCGCGGGCGCGCGGGTCACGCGGTGGCCAGGGCCTCGGTCGGCGGCAGCCGGGCGGCCCGCACCGCCGGGTAGAGGCCCGCCACGACGCCGACGGCCACCGCTCCCGCCAGGCCGAGCGCCACGGCGGTGGGCGGCAGCACGACGGGCCAGCCGCGCCACAGCGCGTAACCGACGGTCCCTGCCGTGCCGAGCACGACGCCGACCAGCCCGCCCGCGCCGGACAGCAGCACGGCCTCGGTGAGGAACTGCGCGCGCACGTGGCCACGCGTGGCGCCGAGCGACCGGCGCAGGCCGATCTCCCCGCGCCGCTCCAGCACCGAGACGATCATCGTGTTCGCCACGCCGATGCCGCCCACGAGCAGCGCGACCCCGGCCAGGCCGACGAACAGGCCGGAGAACGTGGTCTCGGTCTGCCGCTTGGCGAGCAGCGCGTCCGACGGGCGGCTCACCGACACCAGGCCGGCGAGCTCCGGGTGCACCGTGGCGGGCAGCACCTCGCGGACGTCCTCGATCGCGTCCTCCTGCGCCGTCACGTAGAGCACGCTCGGGCGGCCGTCGAAGCCGAGGTAGCTCTCGGCCGCCGGCCAGCCGACGAGCGCCGACTGGTCGATCGCGGGCACGAGCCGGGCGGGCTCGAGGATGCCGACGACCGCGAACCACCGGTCGCCGATCAGCACCTGGGGCGCGGGGCCGGAGTCGGGCAGGCGGGTGAGACCGAGCCAGCGGGCCGCCTCGGACCCGAGGACCACCGTGGGGAAGCGGTCGAGCGCGGGGTCGAGGTAGCGGCCGTGGGCCAGCTCGCCGTCGATGACGTCCAGCAGGTCGTCGTGCGCCGCGAGCACCGCGACGCCCACGCCGGAGGACTCCCCCGCGACGTCGGAGCGGCGCACCGACGCCTGCGTGTTGGCGACGGCGCTCGCACCCGTGACAGGACCGACGCGTTCGGCCATCGCGACCGACTCGGCGGGGAACGTCGCGACGTCGTCGCCCTGGGCGGGGCGGGCCGTGACCTCGAGGAGGTCGGTGCCGAGCCGGGACAGCTCCTCCAGCAGCGCCTGCTGCCCGGAGGCGGGGATGCCGGTGACGGCGACGAGCGTCGCGACCCCGATCGCGATGCCCAGCACGGACAGCGCGGCGCGGGTGAGCCGGGCGGTCACGCCCCCCACGGCGATCCGCACCAGGTCCCTGACGGAGATCCTCATCCGCGCCCCACCCCCCGCCCGC
>DATGOB010000041.1:0-5583 GCA_036010205.1 Promicromonospora sp.
GCACACCGGGGGGCCCGACCCGCGGCTAGGCGGACTCCGCCCCCGATACCCACGCGCTCGCTGCCCGCACCAGCTCGTCGTGCGAGACGTGCTCGAAGGCCGGCAGGGCCAGGAAGTGGCGCGCGAGGGTCAGGCCGAGGATGCCGCTCACGGCGAGCAGGGCGCGGATCTCGGCGTCGTCGCCCTCGAACGAGGCCGCCAGGTTCTCGACGCGTTCCTGGAGGAAGGCGCGCATGGTCGCCTCGGCCTCGGGCGACGTCAGCATGGAGGCGACGAGGGCGCGGGTCTCGGGCGGGAGTCCCTGCATCCGCACGTCGAGCACGGCGGCGAGGTGCTCCGCCGCGCCGCCCTCGTCGCCGGCGGGCAGCTCCGCCGCGATCGCGAAGAGGTCGGCCTTCGAGCCGTAGTGCTGCATCACCAGGGACGCGTGCACCCCGGCACGGTCGGCGATCGCCCGGATCGTCGCGCCGCGGTATCCGTGCAGGGCGAACTCCTCCCGGGCTGCGGCGAGGATGCGCTCGGCGGTCTGGGCGCGCTTCTGATCGCGCGTGGTGGCAGCCATGACGTTCACTATACGACCGTTGAGCGAAGTGCTACGCTCGGCTCAACAGATGTTGAGCGAACGAGAGGCGCGCCATGATCGCGATCGAGGAGCACTGGACGTCGGCCGGGCTGACCGGGGCGCTGAAGGCGCAGCCCACCGGTCTGCGCGACGACAGCCTCGCCCTCAACGAGAGGGGGGACCACCTGCAGCGTCTCGAGGACCTGGGGGATGTCCGCCTCGCCGCGATGGACGAGCAGGGGGTCGATCTGCAGGTGCTCTCGCTCGCACCACCCGGGCCGGGCGCGCTCGCCCCGGCCGACGCGGTCGCGATGAGCCGGGAGCTCAACGATGTCGCCGCCGACGCGGTGGCGCGCCACCCGGACCGGTTCCGGGCGCTGGCCACCCTCCCGCTGGCCGACCCGGCGGGGGCCGCCGCCGAGCTGGAGCGCGCGACGCGGCTCGGCGCGGTCGGCGTCATGCTCTACGGCAGGACCGGCGACACACCGCTCGACGACCCGCGCTACGACGAGGTGCTCGGCCTGGCGGCGTCGCTCGGGCAGCCCGTGTTCATCCACCCCCAGATCCCCGCCCGCGCGGTGCGGGAGGCTGCGTACGGCGGGTTCGACGACGCCGTCGGCCTGGCGCTGTCCACCTTTGCGTGGGGGTGGCACCTGGAGGCGGCGCTCGCCACGCTGCGCCTGGTCGCCCGCGGGGCCTTCGACCGCCACCCGGACCTCCAGGTCGTGCTGGGCCACTGGGGCGAGCTGCTGCTGTTCTGGCAGGACCGCGTGGGCAGCCTCTCGCGCGTGGCCTCGCTCGACCGCCCGGTCGCCGAGGTGCTCCGGGAGAACGTGCACGTCACGGCGTCGGGCATGCTCTCGCCCGCCCTGCTGCGGCACGCGCTCGAGGTGACGACGGCCGACCGCCTGATGTTCTCGACCGACTACCCGTTCCAGCACCCGACCCGGCCGCAGATCGACGCGTTCCTCGGCGAGCTGGGCCCGGCGGACCGCGCGGCCTTCACCGACGGCAACGCCCGCAAACTCTTCCGGATCGACGCCGGGGTCGTGTGACCGAGATCTTTCCGACAGGTTGTCGGAAAGATCGTACGATGGAGATGTGACACAGGTTCCCGAACGATTCCACCGGCTGCGCTGGTGGGGGCTCGCCGCGATCTCGCTCGGCGTGGCCCTGATCATCATGGACTCCACGATCGTCGCCGTCGCGACACCGGAGATCGTGGCATCCCTCGATCTGAGCACCACCCAGGTGCAGTGGATCCAGGAGGTCTACACCCTCGTCTTCGCGGCGCTGCTCATGGTGTGGGGCGTGATGAGCGACCGCCTCGGTCGTCGCCGTCTCCTCGTCGTGGGGCTCGTGCTCTTCGTCGGCGCGAGCGTCCTGTGCGCCTTCGCACCGACCGGCACCTGGCTCGTCGCCGCGCGTGCGCTGCAGGGCATCGGCGGCTCGATGATCCTGCCGACCACGCTCGCCCTGCTCAACGCCACGTTCCGCGGCACGGAGCGCGGGATCGCGTTCGCGGTGTGGGGCTCGACCATCGGCTCGATGGCCGCCGTCGGACCGGTCCTGGGCGGCTGGCTCACCTCCGCGTACTCCTGGCACTGGGCCTTCTGGATCAACGTGCCGTTCGGCGCGCTGGTCGTTGTCGGGGTGCTGCTCTGCGTCGCCGAGTCCCGGCAGGCCGAGACCGGCCGCTTCACCGACTGGGTGGGCGCGGCGATGTCGGTGCTCGGGTTCGGTCTGCTCGTCTTCGCGCTCATCGAGGGCCGCACCTACGGCTGGTGGCAGCCCACCGACGCGGCGCCCGTGACGCTCGGCGGCCTCAGCGTCATCCCGCTCGTCGTCGTCCTCGCCGTCCTCGTGCTGGCCGCGCTCGTGCTGCGGGAGCGCGCCCGGGTCGCGGCGGGGCGGTCCGTGCTGCTCGACGTCTCGCTGTTCCGCATCCGCTCCTTCGCCACCGGCAACGTCACGGCCCTGACCGTCTCGCTCGGCGAGTTCGGCCTCATCCTGTCCCTGCCGCTGTGGTTCCAGTCCGTGCTCGGCATGGACGCGCTCCGGGCCGGCCTCGCGCTCCTGCCGCTCGCCGTCGGCTCGTTCCTGGCCACGGGCGCCGTGCGCTCGCTGTCCCGGCACCTGTCGGCCGTGCAGCTCGTGCGTCTCGGCATCGTGCTCGAGATCGTCTCGCTCGCGGCGCTGGCCCTGCTCGTCCGGCCCGACTCGTCCGCGTGGGCCTCGGGCGTGCCCCTGTTCTTCTACGGCATGGGCGTCGGCTTCGCGACGGCGCAGCTCACGCAGCTCATCCTCGTGGACGTGCCGCTCGACCGGTCGGGCCAGGCGTCCTCCACCCAGTCGACGGCGCGCCAGGTCGGCTCCTCGCTCGGCATCGCGATCCTCGGCACCGTGCTGTTCACGACGCTGCGGACCGGCACGGAGGCGCGCACGGCCGACCAGGTCGCGGCGGACCCCGGCCTCGGCAAGCTCGTCGACGCCGTGTCGGACTCGGCGGGCGCCCTGATCGGCCCGCTCTCGGAGAACCCCGCGACGGCTGCCGTCGCGGAGGCGGCCCGCGCGGCGCTCACCCAGGGCGTGTCCCACGCCGCGTGGGTCGGTGTGGCCGTGCTGGTGGTCGGCCTGCTCACCACGATCCCGCTGGGCAAGCGACCGGAGCCCGCGCTGCCCGCGGCGTCCGACACCGGCGCCGCCTGAGGCACAGGTCCCGGCGAGGTCGGCAGTCCTGCTGTCGGTCGGCACACGCGTGTGCCGACCGACAGCAGGACTGCCGACCTCGCGTTGCGTCCGGCCGCCGGTCGCAACGCGAGGCCGGACCGCTCAGCGTCCGGTGCCGACCGCGTACGCGTCGATCACCGTCTCCGAGAACGTGGCGCCCGCGGCGTCCCGGACCTCGGAGCGCAGCGACACCGTGGTCGCACCGGGCGGGGCCGTGACCGTCGCGGTGTACGCGCCCTCGACGCCCTGGCCCGGCTTCCCGGGCTTTCCGGGCTGACCCGGCTTGCCCGGTCCACCCGGCTTGCCCGGTCCGCCGGCCGGCTCGACGCGGACCGGGGTCCAGTGCGCGCCGCCGTCCGTCGAGGACCACAGCTCGACGCTCGTCACGGGGGCGGCATCTGCCGCGCCGTCCTGGTGCGAGACCCGCAGGTCCAGCGTGGCGCGCCGGTCCGCGGTGTTGTGCACGTCCAGGCCCTGCACCCCGTAGTCGAGCTGGAGCAGCGGCAGCACCTCAGGCGCCGTCGTGCGGCCGGAGGTGAACCCCCACTCGGTGGTCACGTCGGTCGCCAGCGGCCACCACGGCTCCTCGCGCTGCGTCTCCAGCCGGATGCGGAAGCGGTCGGTGCCGGTGCCGACGTCCTGGGTCGTGAAGGTGCCGGACGCGTCGTCGACCAGCAGGTCGTCACCCTGCCAGACCCGGAACCGGCCCGTCGAGGACTGGTCCGGACCCCACTCCTGGGCGTGGCCCGCGCCGTCGACCCGGTAGGGCAGGTCGACCGCGAGGGTGCTGCCGTCGCGGTGGACCGCCGCCTCCTGCGGCGACGCCGGGGCGGGCCAGAGACCACCGTGGTACACCGCGGTGTTGTAGGTCTCCTTCGGCTGCCGGCCGGGCGTGTACGTGACCGGCTGCCCGAGCATCCACGCGGGCCAGGCGTTGAGGCCCTGTGCCGCGGTGGCGTCGCGCCGGAACTGCACGCCGGGCTCGGTCGAGTAGTACACCGTGCGGCCGGTGACCGGCCCGTCCGGCCACGTCACCTGCCAGCCGCTCAGCGTGGTGCCGCTGGTGATCGTGACCTGCTCGGCGATGCGGACCCCTGCGGGGAACGGCGTGGTCGAGCGCAGCTCGGTCTCGACCTCGGCGAGATCCTTGGCCGACGACCGGTACGTGAGCGACCGGGGTACCGCCCGGCCGTCCTCGTGGTAACCGAGCACGTACTGGTAGGCCGGGGTCACGCGGCCCGTGCCGCGCAGCGTGGCACCGCGCCGCCCCGCGTCCAGCAGGGCCTGGGCGATGTCGCGCCGCAGCGTGAGGGTCGGCAGCGCCTGGTCCTCCATCGTGTTGATCGTGTAGTTGTCGACCTGGTGGAAGAACGGCCCCGGCGTCGAGCCGTACACGACCAGGGCCGCGGCCCCGGCGTCACGGGCGGCCTGCGACTGCGGGTTCAGCGACGGGTCGCCGGTGTCCTCGATCAGCACGACGGCGTCCTTCGCCTGCACGGCGGCGAGCTCCTCGGGCGTGCCCGTGCCGCCGTCCACGATCCGCGCCGACAGCGCGCCGTCGTACTTGGGCGAGCGCACCGCGTAGGCCAGATCGCGGGACACGTCGAGCGGCTTGCCCTTGCCGTGCGTCGAGACGTCGAGCAGCGGCTGGTCCAGGAGGAACCGCGACGTCACCGTGAGGTCGCCCGCGAGCGGGGTCGTCTCGCGCAGCACGTACGCGTCGAGGTCCATGCCGCCGATGTAGTCGCCTGTGCTGGCCGAGACGCTCGTCATCACCGGCCACTCCCGGCCGGGCAGCATGCGGATCACGTCCGCGCTGAGCGCGCGGGGCCGGGCCTTCTGCGGCGTCTCGGCACGGACCGGCACGGGCTCGCCGTCCAGCACCAGCGTGGCGCCGCTGGTGGTCAGGTCGGCGTCCTGGGCGAAGGTCACGACCGTGTCGAGGAAGTCGGCGTCCGGGGAGACCGCGTCGAACAGCTGGCCCTGCACGGCGTACCGGCCTGCCGGGAGCCGCACCTCGGCGACACCGTCCGTGAACTGGAACCACTGGTTCACGTTCGGGTCGTCGATGCCGTGGATCCAGCCGGAGTCGGGGTTGTTCGCGGGCGTCCCGCGGAAGCGGTCGGCCTCGATGCGCAGCGTGTACATGTCCGGGTCCACCTGGAAGGCGAGCACCGTGCGCACGGCGGGGAACCCGGTGCCGGAGGCGCGGAGCACGCCGGCGAACAGGTCGGGGTCGTCCGCGCGGGGATCGATCGTCACGTCGGCCGACGCGGTCCCGTGGGCGGGGA
>DATGOB010000042.1:0-19145 GCA_036010205.1 Promicromonospora sp.
CGCGAGCGCCCGGACAGCGTGAGGAAGGCCTGCGTGAGCTCGCCGATCTCCTCCTGGAGCTTCAGGACGAGCCAGTCGTCCGTGCGTTCCACGCCGTGCACACGCGCGTACACCCGGCTGATGACCTCGATCTCGTCGGAGAGCTGCTGCAGATCCACCGGCCGAGCGTGCCACACCTCGCGGCGGGCCTACTCCACCGTGACCGACTTGGCGAGGTTGCGCGGCTGGTCGACGTCCAGGCCCTTCGCGGTCGCGAGCGCCATCGCGAAGATCTGCAGCGGCACGACGGCCAGCAGCGGCTGCATCAGCGTGGGTGCCTGCGGGATCCAGAAGATCTCGTCGGCGTACCTGCGTACCTCGTCGTCGCCGTCCTCCGCGATGACGAGGGTGCGCGCGCCGCGCGCCCGGATCTCCTGGATGTTGGAGACGACCTTGGAGTGCAGCGAGTCCCGGCCGCGCGGCGAGGGCACGACGACGAACACCGGCTGGCCTTCGTCGATGAGCGCGATCGGCCCGTGCTTGAGCTCGCCGGCCGCGAAGCCCTCCGCGTGGATGTACGCGAGCTCCTTGAGCTTGAGCGCACCCTCCAGCGCGACGGGGAACCCGACGTGGCGGCCGAGGAACAGCACCTTGTCGGACTTCTCCATCGACCGCGCCGTCGCGCGCACGTACTCGCCGCGTTCGATGACGGTCTGGATCTTGCGCGGCATGGCTCGCAGCTCGTCGAGCAGCGCGCCGATCTCGTCCGGGAACTTGTTGCCGCGCAGCTGGGCCAGGTACAGCCCGAGCACGTACGCGGCGGTGATCTGCGCCAGGAACGCCTTCGTCGAGGCGACGGCGATCTCCGGGCCCGCGTGGGTGTAGAGGACCGCGTCGGACTCGCGCGGGATGGTCGAGCCGTGCGTGTTCACGATCGAGACGACCTTGGCGCCCTGCTCGCGGGCGTGGCGCACCGCCATGAGCGTGTCCATGGTCTCGCCGGACTGGGTCACGGCCACGACGAGGGTGCGCTCGTCCACGATCGGGTCCCGGTAGCGGAACTCGTGCGCCAGCTCGACCTCGACCGGGATGCGGCACCAGTGCTCGATCGCGTACTTGGCGACGTGGCCGGAGTAGGCGGCGGTGCCGCAGGCGACGACGATGATCTTGTTCACGGCCCGCAGCACCGACTCGTCGATGCGCAGGTCGTCCAGCACGAGGGCGCCGGAGGCGTCCGTGCGGCCGAGCAGCGTGTCGGCGACGGCCTGCGGCTGGTCGTGGATCTCCTTGTCCATGAAGGACGCAAAGCCGCCCTTCTCCGCCGCCGCCGCGTCCCAGTCGACCGTGTAGCGCTTGGCCTCGGCGGGGTTGCCGTCGAAGTCGGTGACGGCGACCGACGTCGGCGTGATCGTCACGACCTGGTCCTGCCCGAGCTCCAGGGCCTCCTTGGTGTGCGCGATGAACGCGGCGACGTCGGAGCCCAGGAAGTTCTCGCCGTCGCCGAGGCCTACCACGAGCGGGGAGTCGTGCCGGGCGCCGACCACGGTGTCCGGGGCGTCGGCGTGCACGGCCAGCAGCGTGAAGGTGCCCTCCAGCCGGCGGGCCGCAGCCGTCATGGCCCGGGTCAGGTCGCCGGTCTCGCGGTACGCCGTGGCCACGAGGTGCGCGGCGACCTCCGTGTCGGTCTCCGAGCGGAACTGCACGCCGTCGGCGAGCAGCTCGTTCTTGAGCTGCGCGAAGTTCTCGACGATGCCGTTGTGGATGAGCGCGAGGCGGTCGCCGTCGGCCAGGTGCGGGTGGGCGTTGGCGTCGGTGGGGCCGCCGTGCGTCGCCCAGCGGGTGTGGCCGATGGCCGCCGTGGCCTCGGGCAGCGGGTCGTGGTCCAGCGCCTCGACGAGGTTGGCGAGCTTCCCCGACTTCTTGGCCCAGGCGACGCCGTCGAGACCGGGCGCGACGAGCGCGACACCGGCCGAGTCGTAGCCGCGGTACTCGAGGCGACGCAGGCCCTCGAGCGCGACGTCGAGGGGCGTGCCCGACGGCGTCAGGCCGCCGTCCGCAGCTGCTGTTCCGGTGTAACCGACGATCCCACACATGAGCGCGAGTCTATCCAGCGTTCGGCACCCGCCCCCATGACAGGCCTCACAGCCCCTGTGACGTCGGCACCCTCGGCGTGCGGCACAATGCTGCAGGTGGTTTCCCAGTTCTCGAGCACGGAGCTCGGCGAGCACCTGCTCGCCCTCGCCCCGTCCTCGCCCTACGTGGACCTCGACCGTGCGGCGTGGAGCCGCCTGTCGGCGTCCACCCCGCTGCCGCTGACCGACGACGACGTCGAGCGCCTGCGCGGGCTCGGCGACCCGATCGACCTGGCCGAGGTCGACGCGATCTACCGCCCCCTGTCGCGCCTGCTCAACCTCTACGTGCAGGCCACAGGAGGGCTGCACGCCGCGACGTCGACGTTCCTGCACGAGGAGCCGCCCCGCACGCCGTACGTCATCGGCGTCGCCGGATCGGTCGCCGTCGGCAAGTCGACGACGGCGCGCGTGCTGCGCGAGATGCTCGCCCGCTGGCCCGAGACGCCGCGCGTGGAGCTCATCACGACGGACGGGTTCCTCTACCCGAACGCCGAGCTCGAGCGCCGCGGCCTCATGGAGCGCAAGGGGTTCCCGGAGTCGTACGACCGGCGGGCGCTCATCCGCTTCCTGTCGCGCATCAAGGCCGGGCAGGACGAGGTCCGCGCGCCCGTGTACTCGCACACGACCTACGACATCGTGGCGGGCGAGGAGGTCGTGGTCCGCAAGCCCGACGTGCTGATCGTCGAGGGCCTCAACGTGCTGCAGCCCGCGCGGCCGAGCTCCGTCGACGAGTCGACGGTCGCGGTGAGCGACTTCTTCGACTTCTCCATCTACGTCGACGCCCGGACGCGGAACATCCGGCAGTGGTACGTCGACCGGTTCCTCGAGCTGCGCCGCACGGCGTTCACCAAGCCGGACTCCTACTTCAAGCGCTACGCGTCGCTGTCCGACCAGGAGGCGACCGCGAAGGCGCTGTCGATCTGGGAGTCGATCAACGCGCCGAACCTCGAGAAGAACATCCTGCCCACGCGGGGCCGCGCGACGCTGGTGCTCACGAAAGGCTCCGACCACGCGGTGCAGCGGGTCCGGCTGCGCAAGCTCTGACGCCGCCCGGCGACGCCGGTGCCCGCTTCGGTTCAGGCGGCGGTGCGCGGCGCGGGCACCGTGGCCGCGTCCGCCTCAACGGGGTCCGGTGCGGCGGGGCCCGGACCGGTCGCGTCCGGCGCGGGCTCGTCGGCAAGATGCTTGCGCGAGAACCACCCGACGACCTTGTCGACCACGAAGCCCATCGCGACGCCGAGCACCACGCCGATGACGATCGCCAGCAGGGGCTCGTGGCCGAGCCACTGCGCGGCGACGAGCCCGATGCCCGCCGAGTACAGCGCCCACATGACGGCCGCGATCGCCGCGACCACCATGAACCGCTTGCGCGGGTACCGCAGCGCGCCCGCCGTCATGTTGACGGCGACCCGGCCGATCGGCACGTAGCGCGCGGCCAGGATGAACGACGCCCCGCGCCGCGTCAGGGCGCGCTCCGCCCACGCCACGGCACGGCGGCCGCGCGGGCCGCGGAGGAAGGGCACGCGCTCCGTGCCGATCATGAGGCCGATCTGGTACGCGATCTGGTCACCCAGCCACGCCCCGGCCGCGGCGGTCAGCAGCACGAGCCACATCCACGGGGTGCCGGTCGAGTGCGCCGAGACCGTCAGCGTGATGACGACGGACTCGCTGGGCAGCGGCGGGAAGAAGCCGTCGATCGTCGCGAAGGCGAACATGGCCGGGTAGATCCACGGCGAGGCCGCCATCGCGAGGATCCATGCCTCGGTGGCGCTCAGTACTGTGGTGATGAGATCGAGCACGGCACCTCGGAGGTCTCGGCCGGGCGCTACCCGGGGGTCAGGTCACGGCACCTCGTGGTGCCCTGCGGCCAGCCTACGCACCGGGACCCCCTGAGAATCATCAGGGGTGACCCTGGAACGACCCCGCACCCGAGAGATTCACGCGCCGTTCACGCCTGCGCGCCCTCCAGCGCGAGCCGCTCCCGCACGACGGCGGCCAGGTCCTCCGCCACCTTGTCCGCCTCGTCCTGCGACGGCGCCTCGACCATGACCCGCACGAGCGGCTCGGTGCCCGACTGCCGCAGCAGGACCCGGCCGGTGTCGCCGAGGAGTGCCGTCGCGTCCGCGACCGCGGCCTGAACGCCCTCGTCCGTGCCGGCGCGCGACTTGTCGACTCCGCGCACGTTGACGAGCGTCTGGGGCAGCCGCTCGATCTCACCGGCGAGGTCGGCCAGGCGCTTGCCCGACGCCTTGACCCGCGCGGCGAGGTGCAGCGCCGACAGCACGCCGTCACCCGTCGTCGCGTGCTCCGCCAGGATGATGTGGCCGGACTGCTCGCCGCCCAGGCCGTAGCCGTGCGTGCGCATCTCCTCCAGCACGTACCGGTCGCCGACCGCCGTCTGCACCGTCGTGATCCCCCGCTCCCGCATGGCGAGCAGGAGGCCGAGGTTGCTCATCACCGTGACGACGAGCGTGTCGCCCGGCAGGCGCCCGTCCTGCTTGAGCGCGGTGGCGAGGATGCCGAGGATCTGGTCGCCGTCCACGATCGCCCCGGTGTGGTCGACGGCGAGGCAGCGGTCGGCGTCGCCGTCGAACGCGACGCCGAAGTCGGCCTCCGAGGCGACGACGACCGCCTGCAGCTGCTCCGGGTGCGTCGAGCCGCACTTCTCGTTGATGTTGCGGCCGTCAGGGCTCGCGTTCATGACGACCACGTCGGCGCCCGCCGCGCGCAGGGCCTCGGGGCCGACCTCGCTGGCGGCGCCGTTGGCGCAGTCGAGCGCGATGCGCAGGCCTTCGAGCGGCCGGTGGTCCGGCGTCGTGCCGACGCTGTCGGTGAGGTGGCGGACGTACCGCTCGGCGGCCGCCTGGCCGTCCGTGCGGATCCGCCCGACGTCGGCGCCCGTCGGGCGCTCCCACTCCTCGCCGAGCGATGCCTGGATCGTGTCCTCGACCGCGTCGTCGAGCTTGAGCCCGCCGCGCGCGAAGAACTTGATCCCGTTGTCGGGCATCGGGTTGTGCGAGGCGGACACCATGACGCCGAGGTCGGCCTCGAGCTCGGTCACCAGGTAGGCGAGCGCGGGCGTCGGCAGCACGTTCAGCATCACGACGTCCACGCCGGCCGAGGCGAGGCCCGCCGCGACCGCACCGGCGAGGAACTCGCCCGAGGCGCGCGTGTCGCGCCCGACGACGGCCCGTGGCCGCGGGCCCAGCAGCTCACCCTGCGCGGTCAGCACCCGTGCCGCCGCGACGCCCAGCTCCATCGCCAGCTCCGCCGTGATGTCCTTGTTGGCGAGACCCCGAACCCCGTCGGTGCCGAACAGCCTGCCCATACCGGTACTCCTCAGATCGTTCCCGTCCCACCGTAGCGGGCGTCCGTGCCTGGCAGAAAAGCGGATGGCCCCGCCGAACAGTGTCGACACTGTCCGGCGGGGCCATCCGGCCGAGCGCTGAGATCAGCGCTTGCTGTACTGCGGAGCCTTGCGGGCCTTCTTGAGGCCGGCCTTCTTGCGCTCGACCTTGCGGTCGTCGCGGCGCAGGAAGCCCGCCTTCTTCAGCTCGGGGCGGTTCGCCTCGGCGTCGATGGCGTTCAGCGCGCGGGCGATGCCCAGGCGCAGGGCGCCGGCCTGACCCGACGTGCCGCCACCCGTGATGCGGGCGATGACGTCGAACCGGCCCTCGACCTCGACCAGCGTCAGCGGCGAGCTGACGAGCTGCTGGTGCACCTTGTTCGGGAAGTAGTCCTCGAGGGTGCGGCCGTTGATCTTCCAGGTGCCGGTGCCGGGGACCAGGCGCACGCGCGCCACGGCCTCCTTGCGGCGCCCCAGAGCCTGGGCGGGGGCGGTGATCGACGCACCGCGCGTCGCCGGCGCGGTGGTCTCGGTGGTGTAGGTGCTGGGCGTCTCGTCGCCCTGCTCGATGTCGACGGTGGTCTCGGCCACTGTGGTGTCCTCGCGTCCTTCGCGTTGCGATCCGGCAGCGGCCTCAGGCCTGCTGCGAAACCTGGGTGATCTCGAACGGCTTGGCCTGCTGCGCCGCGTGCGGGTGCTCAGAGCCTGCGTAGACCTTCAGGTGGGTCAGCTGGGTCCGACCGAGCGAGGTCTTGGGGAGCATGCCGCGCACAGCCTTCTCGATGGCGCGCTCCGGCTTGGTGTCCAGGAGCTGGCCGTACGGGGTGGCCGTGAGGCCGCCCGGGTAGCCCGAGTGGCGGTACGCCATCTTGGTCTGACGCTTGTTGCCGCTCAGCGCGACCTTCTCCGCGTTGATGACGATGACGAAGTCGCCGCCGTCGACGTGCGGGGCAAAGGTCGGCTTGTGCTTCCCGCGCAGCAGATTGGCGACCTGGCTGGCCAGGCGGCCCAGGACGACGTCGGTCGCGTCGACGACGTACCAGTCGCGCTGGACGTCGCCGGGCTTGGGGGTGTACGTACGCACGGTTCGTAACCTTTTCGTTTGCGGTGTCGTCGGGCGTGAAGCGTCGCCCGATGAGTCAGGTCGTTGTGCGCGGGAGTCAGGTTGGCGTCCGGGCCGGACGTCGGCTCGCGAGTGGGCGCGCTACCGACGCAGGAACACCGTGACAGAGCACAACGACTCAAAAGGATACCCAGCGGGTTCCCCGGGGGTCAAAGCGAAGCGGCACGAGGATGCCGCCGTGCGGCATGACGTTCACCACGTCCCTCGGGCCGCCGCCCGCACTGTGGCGGGCAGGCCCGACTGGTGCCACCGTAGAGGCATGACCGAGGAAACCCCAGCCACCATGCCGATGCCGGGCCCCGACACGGTCGCAGAGGGCGACACGGACCAGCTGCCCCACGAGGACACGCTGAACCACAGGGGCCCCAAGGACGCTCTCGACGAGGGCTACTCGCCGCCCGACCGCCCGCGGTCGAACCACTGGGGCGAGACCGCGTGGGAGGAGCGCAACCGTGAGCCGATGGACCGGCGCCTCGACGAGGAGGAGCCGGACGTCTGGCAGGGCGACCCGCTCGAGCGCCCCGACACCGACCGCGCGGGGCGCCTCGTCTCGGACGACGACGCCGACCCCGGCGCCGACGGCACCCGTGAGAACGACCTGTACGGCACGGACGCCGGCATCGACGGCGCGGGGGCCAGCGCCGAGGAGGCCGCCGTCCACTGGGTCGACGAGCCCTAGGACCCGTCGGCCGGCCGGGCGGGCGCCGGCGCGGCCGGCCGGTCGTCCCAGACCTCCTCGTCCATCCGCCGGGCCCGCACGGCCGCGGCGCGCGCCGCGAGCTCGGCGTCCGGCGGGAAGATGATCTCCTCCAGGCACAACCCCTGCGGCGGCACGACGGCGGCGCCGGCGTCCCTGCGGCGGCTCGCCAGCAGCTCGGCGGGCCAGCCGACGGGACGCCGCCCCTCGCCGACCGCGATCGACGCACCGACCAGCGCGCGCACCATGTTGTGGCAGAACGCGTCGGCGACCACGTGCGCCACCACGAGGCCCGCGTCGGGGCCGTCCGCCGGGCGCTCCCACGCGATGTGCTGCAGCTCCCGGATCGTCGTCGCCCCGGGGCGCGGCTTGCAGTAGGCGGCGAAGTCTCGCAGCCCTACCAGGGGCCGCACCGCCGCGTCCATCGCCGCGGCGTCGAGCGGCTTCCGGTTCCACAGCACGTGCGTGCGCCGCAGCGGGTCACGCAGGCCCGGGTCGTCGGCGATGCGGTAGGTGTAACGGCGGCGCAGCGCGGAGAACCGCGCGTCGAAGCCCTCGGGCGCCGGCGCCGCGCGGCGCACCACGACGTCGGCTGGCAGCACGCCCGCCAGGCGCGTCACGAGCGCGTCGCCGGGCGTCCGGTCGGACCGCCCGGGCAGCGCCTCCCACCCCTGAGGATCGACGTCCACGTGCGCCACCTGGCCTCGCGCGTGCACGCCGGCGTCCGTCCTCCCCGCGACGGTCAGCCGCGGGGCGGGCAGCCCCCGCTGCTCCGTGCGCAGCACCTGGGCGAGCCCGGCCTCCAGCGTGCCCTGCACGGTGCGCAGGTCCGGCTGACGGGCCCAGCCCGCGAACTTCGTGCCGTCGTAGGCGAGGTCGAGGCGCACCCTGACGATGTCGTTCACGGGCCCATCCTCCCCGATCCGGCGGCCGGGGCCCGCCCCGAGGTCCGTACAGTGACCTCATGGCAGACATCCTCACGCTGGCCGTGGACTGCGGCGGCGGCGGGATCAAGGCGGCCGTGCTCGACACGTCGGGCACCGCGCACGCACAGCCGGTGCGCGTGCCGACGCCGTATCCCCTTCCCCCCGAGCTCCTCGTCGACACGATCGCGAAGATCGCCGCCGACCTGCCGCCCGCCGACCGGGTCACCGTCGGCATGCCCGGCATGATCCGCAGCGGCGTCGTCGTGCACACGCCGCACTACATCACCCGGTCGGGCCCCCGGTCTCGGGTGCTGCCGACCCTCGCGGACGCCTGGCACAACTTCGACATGCAGGCCGCCGTCGCCGGCCGCCTCGACCTGCCGGCGCTCGTGCTCAACGACGCGGAGGTGCACGGCGCCGGCGTGGTCGCCGCGTCAGGCCTCGAGCTCGTGATCACCCTCGGCACCGGCCTCGGGACCGCGATGTTCCACGGCGGCCGCGTCGCGCCGCACCTCGAGTGGTCGCACGCCCCGGTCCGGCGCAGCCTCACGTACGACCAGTACATCGGGGAGCCCGAGCGTCGCAGGCTCGGCGACGGGCTGTGGTCGCGGCGCGTCGTCACCGTCGTCGACGGCCTGCGACCGGTGTTCCACTGGGACCGGCTCTACATCGGCGGCGGGAACTCGCGGTGCATCACGCCGTCCGCGCTGGCCCGCCTGGGCGACGACGTCGTCATCGTGCCCAACTCCGCCGCCCTGGTGGGCGGCGCCCGCGCCTGGGACCTCCCCCCGTCCTGACACCCACCCCACGCACGACGACGCCGGGCCGCACCCTCCGTACGGAAGGTGCGGCCCGGCGTCGTGCAGGGAAACCCGCGAGAGGTCGGGAGGCTCAGGCCTCCTTCTTCTCCTCGGTGGTCTCCTCAGCGGTCTCCTCGGCGGCGGCGTCCTCGGCCGGGGCGTCGGTGACGTCCTCGGCGGGGGTCTCCTCGACCGGGGCGTCGTCGACCTTGGCGTCCTCGGCGGGGGCGGCCTTCTCGGTGGCCTTGGTGGCCTCCTTGACGACAGCCTGCTTCGGGCTCACGGGCTCGGTGATGAGCTCGATGACCGCCATCGGCGCGTTGTCGCCCTTGCGGGTGCCGATCTTGGTGATGCGCGTGTAGCCACCGTTGCGCTCGGCCATGGCCGGGGCGATCTCGGTGAAGAGCGTGTGCACCACGCCCTTGTCGCGCACGACCGTGAGCACACGGCGGCGGGCGGAGAGGTCGCCCTTCTTCGCGAACGTGATCAGGCGCTCGGCCAGCGGACGCAGGCGCTTGGCCTTCGTCTCGGTGGTCGTGATGCGGCCGTGCTCGAAGAGCGACGTCGACAGGTTCGCCAGGATCAGACGCTCGTGAGCCGGGCTACCGCCGAGCCGCGCGCCCTTGGTAGGGGTAGGCATTGCTTGTCTCCTTGGAAGTGGTTCCGCGCGGCCGGCCCGGAGGCCGGCCGCGGGACGTCAGTACGACTGCTCGTCGCCGCTGTAGGCAGCCGAGTCGCCGGCCTCGAAGTAGGACGAGCCGGCCGGGTCGAAGTCCAGCGGCGAGTCCTTGAGGCTCAGGCCGAGCTCGGCCAGCTTCTCCTTGACCTCGGTGATCGACTTGGCACCGAAGTTGCGGATGTCGAGCAGGTCCGCCTCGCTGCGGGCCACGAGCTCGCCCACCTGGTGGATGCCCTCGCGCTTGAGGCAGTTGTACGAACGGATGGTGAGGTTGAGCTCCTCGATCGGCAGCGCCAGGTCCGCGGCGAGCGCGGTGTCCGTCGGCGACGGGCCGATCTCGATGCCCTCGGCCTCGACGTTCAGCTCACGTGCCAGGCCGAACAGCTCGACCAGGGTCTTGCCGGCCGAGGCGAGCGCGTCGCGAGGCGTGATCGCCTGCTTGGTCTCGACGTCGACGACGAGCTTGTCGAAGTCGGTGCGCTGCTCGACTCGGGTGGCCTCGACCTTGTACGTGACCTTGAGGACCGGCGAGTAGATCGAGTCGACCGGGATGCGGCCGATCTCCGCGTCGAACTGCTTGTTCTGCGCGGCGGACACGTACCCACGGCCCCGCTCGACGGTCAGCTCGATCTCGAGCTTGCCCTTGTCGTTCAGGGTGGCGATGTGCAGGTCGGGGTTGTGCACCTCGACCCCCGCCGGCGGAACGATGTCCGCGGCGGTCACGGCACCGGCGCCCTGCTTGCGCAGGTACATCACGACGGGCTCGTCGTTCTCCGAGGAGACCACGAGGTTCTTGATGTTGAGGATGATCTCGGTGACGTCTTCCTTCACGCCCGGGACGGTGCTGAACTCGTGCAGCACACCGTCGATACGGATGGACGTGACGGCCGCGCCCGGGATGGACGACAGCAGGGTGCGACGCATCGAGTTGCCGAGCGTGTAGCCGAAGCCCGGCTCGAGCGGCTCGATGGAGAAGCGGGAACGGCTCTCCGAGATGACCTCTTCGGTCAGCGTGGGGCGCTGTGCGATGAGCACTGTGGGTGTCCTTTCAGTGTGCGTCCGCTATATGACGCATCACGGCATGCGATCTCTCGCAGCCTGGCGAGAACTCTGTCCGTCTCGACCAGGCAAGGGTGCTCACCGCGGACGGTGAGCGGACGTCGCGGCCGGGTGCGGGCGCGGCCCCGGAGGGCGCGCCCGCACCCGGGCGCAACAGGTGTCAGACGCGGCGACGCTTCGGCGGACGGCAGCCGTTGTGCGCCTGGGGCGTCACGTCCTGGATGGAGCCGACCTCGAGGCCGGTCGCCTGGAGGGAGCGGATGGCGGTCTCACGACCGGAACCCGGGCCCTTGACGAAGACGTCGACCTTCTTGACGCCGTGCTCCTGCGCGCGGCGGGCAGCCGACTCGGCGGCCATCTGCGCGGCGTACGGGGTGGACTTGCGGGAGCCCTTGAAGCCGACGTGGCCGGCCGAGGCCCACGACACCACGGCACCGGACGGGTCGGTGATCGAGATGATCGTGTTGTTGAAGGTGGACTTGATGTGCGCCTGGCCGAGCGGGACGTTCTTCTTGTCCTTGCGGCGCGGCTTGCGGCCGGCGGCGGCACGAGTCTTGGGAGGCATCTGTTCTGTAATCTCCTGGTCTGATCGGACCGGGGCGGTCTGGCTCAGCGAGCGACCGCTCCACGGACTGCTGTCAGCGGGCCTTCTTCTTGCCGGCCACGGTGCGCTTGGGGCCCTTGCGGGTACGCGCGTTGGTCTTGGTGCGCTGACCGCGCACGGGCAGGCCGCGGCGGTGACGCAGGCCCTGGTAGGTGCCGATCTCGACCTTGCGGCGGATGTCGGCCGCGACCTCACGACGGAGGTCACCCTCGAGCTTGTAGTTGCCCTCGAGGTAGTCGCGGAGCGCGACGAGCTCGGCGTCGCCGAGGTCCTTCACGCGGAGGTCGGGGCTGATGCCCGTCGCGGCAAGGGTTTCCTTCGCGCGGGTCCGGCCCACACCGAAGATGTACGTGAGCGCCACCTCGAGCCGCTTGTCGCGGGGGAGGTCGACGCCGATAAGACGTGCCATGTGCCTTCCGGCTCCTGTACTGCTCGTCGGAGGTCTGCCGCACCGCCATCCCGTGTTCTCACGGGCCCCGGCCTCCGACCGAGGGTTCCCCGACCCGCACGTGGCGGGGCGGTTCGAGGTGGTGCGCTGGTGGTGGCCTCAGCCACCGGCCCGGGCACGTGCCCGGAGGGTGATCAGCCCTGGCGCTGCTTGTGGCGCAGGTTGTCGCAGATCACCATGACGCGACCGTGCCGGCGGATCACCTTGCACTTGTCGCAGATCTTCTTGACGCTCGGCTTGACCTTCATCGGATTTCCTCCACCGCGCCCGTCCCGGTCTCCCGGTGCGCACGCGGCAGTGTCGTGGGTGGTCGATCGTGCGGCGACGTCACCTCCGGCCAGGCCGCAGTGACATAGCCCCGGATCGGGGACTGACTACTTGTAGCGGTAGACGATCCGGCCGCGGGACAGGTCGTACGGGCTGAGCTCCACGACCACACGGTCCTCGGGAAGGATCCGGATGTAGTGCTGGCGCATCTTGCCCGAGATGTGCGCGAGAACCTTGTGGCCGTTCGACAGCTCCACGCGGAACATCGCGTTCGGCAGAGCCTCGACCACGCTGCCCTCGATCTCGATGACACCGTCCTTCTTTGCCATATCCTCCGCTAACTCTCGTCGTGACTGCTTCCACGCCCACGGCGTCGCAGTGACCTGCGCGACCGACACATCGGGTGTGGATGTCGTGTGCGTCCGCGTGCCGCCTGCCTCGGGAACCCGGCCTGCGCCCCGCTGACGCGGGGACCGGCAGGCGCTCTGAGCGCCCTGGTGGAGCTGGAGGCGTTGAACGGACTACACCCAGCGATCCAGACTACGGCACTTCCTCAAGCATTCAAAGCGCAGGGGCGCCCTGCCGGGCCTCCGGGCCGGTGAGCCTCGCCACGCCGCCCCGTCGTCGACTCCGGTTCACAGGTCGTACTCGACCCCGGGCGGCCCGATCATCGTGTGCGGCAGGCTCGTGACGAAGAAGAACAGCATCGGCAGCCACCCGACGACCAGGCCGAGGCCGAGCGCGACGAGCACCGGTGTGCGCCGGCGGGACCAGACCCAGGCGCCGACCGCCCAGAGCACGAGGCCCAGCACCAGCACCGACTCCCACACCAGGAGCGACGTGCCGAAGCCGAGCACGAGGCCTACCCAGAGGAAAGGGTTGGTCGCCAGGCGACGCGCCCACGCGGCGGACCAGCGCCCGGCGCGCCGCGCCCTCGACCCCGTCGCGGACAGTGCGCGGGCCGGCCACGGCGCGCGCGTCTCGGGTGTCCGGTGCGGCGTGCTGCGGGTCCTGGTGTGCGCGTCGTCGGTCACCCGGCCGATCGTAGCCAACTGACTCCAGTTGCAATAGACCCCGGGCGAGATCAGCCGAGGTCGACCGGCCGCACCCCGAAGACGCCGAGGCGCTCCGCTCCCCCGTCGGCCGCCGTGAGGACGACGATCCCGTCCTCCGTGATCGCGGTCGAGTGCTCCCAGTGCGCAGCGCGCGAGCCGTCGGTCGTCACGACGGTCCAGTCGTCCTCGAGGACACGCGTCTCGGCCCCGCCGCGCGTGATCATCGGCTCGACCGCCAGGCACATCCCCGACCGCAGCCGGGGGCCGGAGCCCGACGTCTTGTAGTTGTGCACGTCCGGCGGCTGGTGCATGGCGCTGCCGATACCGTGGCCGACGTACTCCTCGACGATGCCGTACTCGGTGCCGACGAACTCGCCGGCCATCTCGACGGCGGCCTCGACGGCCTCGCCCACGGCGTTCAGCCGCTTCGCGGAGGCCAGGGCCGCGATGCCTGCCCACATGGCGGCCTCGGTAGCCCGCACGAGCGCGACGTCCGCGAGGTCGGCCCCCGCGGCAGTGAGCTCGTCGTCCGGGAGCTTGTGGTCGAGTGCACCGTCGGCACCCAGGACGAAGGAGACGGCCGAGTCACCGTGCCAGCCCTCGACGATCGCCCCGCAGTCGATCGAGACGAGGTCGCCGGCCGCGAGCACCCTGTCCCCCGGGATGCCGTGGATGACCTCCTCGTTCACCGAGGTGCAGATCACCCCGGGGAAACCGTGGTAGCCGAGGAACGACGGGCTCGCGCCCGCCTCCTCGATCGACCGGGCGGCGACGGCGTCCAGCTCCGCGGTCGTCAGGCCGGGCCGGGCCGCCGCGCGGACCGCCGCCAGCGTGTCGGCGACCACCAGGCCGGCGCGCCGCATGAGGCGCACCTGCTCCGGCGTCTTGTACTCGATCCGCTCCCGCCCGAAGACCACGCCTCAGCCCAGCTGCGTGGCGAGGGAGGCGACGATGCGCTCGGTGACGTCGGCGATCTCGCCGAGGCCGTCCACCCGCACCAGGAGGTTGCGCTCCGCGTACGCCGACGTCAGCGGCGCGGTCTGCTCCGCGTAGATGTCGAGGCGGCGAGCGATGGCCTCCTCGGTGTCGTCCTCGCGGCCCTCCTGCTCGGCGCGCCTGGCGATCCGGGACAGCAGCTCGTCACGGTCCGCCGTCAGCTCGATGACGCCGTCCAGCTCCCAGCCGAGGTCGGCCAGGATGCCGTCCAGCTCCGTCACCTGGGCCGCGTTGCGCGGGTACCCGTCGAGGATGAAGCCGTCCTTGACGTCGGGCTGGCCGAGACGGTCGCGGACCATCGCGTTCGTGACCTCGTCCGGGACGAGCTCACCCTTGTTCGTGTACTCCTGCGCGGTCTGGCCGAGCTCCGTCTTCCCCGCGATGTTCGCGCGGAAGATGTCGCCCGTCGAGATCGGGACGATCCCGAAGACCTCGGCGAGTCGTGCGGCCTGCGTACCCTTGCCCGCACCCTGCGGACCCATGATGACCAGGCGCGTGACCTGACCCTCCTGGTCCGGACGAGCGTGCAGCTCGCGGCGAGAGGTGGTGGTGGGAGTCTGGCTCAACGGAGGAATCCTTCGTAGTGGCGCTGCTGCAGCTGCGAGTCGATCTGCTTGACCGTCTCCAGCCCGACGCCGACCACGATGAGGATCGAGCTGCCGCCGAAGGGCAGGTTGGTGGTGACGCCGAGGAAGACGAGCACCAGCGTCGGGATCAGCGCGATCAGCGCGAGGTACAGGGAACCGGCGGAGGTGATGCGGGTGATCACGAAGTCGAGGTACTCCGCCGTGGGGCGGCCGGCCCGGATGCCGGGGATGAAGCCGCCGTACTTCTTCATGTTGTCCGCGACCTCGTCCGGGTTGAACGTGATCGACGTGTAGAAGAAGCAGAAGAAGATGATCATCAGCGTGTAGATCGCGATGTACAGCGGCGACGACTGCTGGACCAGGTTGTTCGAGATCCAGATGACCCACTCCGCCTGCTGGTCGCCGAACTGGGCGATCAGGCCGGGGATGGCGAGGATCGACGCCGCGAAGATCACGGGGATCACGCCGGACATGTTGATCTTGATCGGGATGTAGGTGCTCGTCCCGCCGTACATGCGGCGGCCCACCATGCGCTTCGCGTACTGCACCGGGATACGGCGCTGCGACTGCTCGACGAAGACCACGAGACCGACCACGAGGACGATCACCAGCACCATGATGGTGAAGTTCAGGGCGCCGTTCGCGCCACCGGCGATCGACCAGAGCGACGTCGGGAAGCTCGCGGCGATGGACGTGAAGATGAGCAGCGACATGCCGTTGCCGACGCCGCGCTCGGTGATGAGCTCGCCGAGCCACATGACCAGGCCGGTACCGGCCGTCATCGTGATGACCATGAGCAGGGACGTGAGCACGCTGTCGCTGGCGATGACGTCGAGGTCGCAGCCCTGGAAGAGCAGGCCCTGGCGCGCCGTCGTGATGACGGTCGTCGACTGCAGGATCGCGAGGCCGATCGTGAGGTAGCGCGTGTACTGGGTCAGCTTGGCCTGGCCGGACTGACCCTCCTTGTGCAGCGCCTCGAAGCGCGGGATCACCACGCGGAGCAGCTGCACGATGATGCTGGCCGTGATGTACGGCATGATCCCGAGCGCGAAGACCGACAGCTGCAGCAGCGCGCCGCCGCTGAAGACGTTGATCAGGCCGAGCAGGGTGTTGTCACCTGCGGCGGCGATGCATTGCTGCACGTTCGTGTAGTCCACGCCGGGGGTCGGGATGAACGACCCGAGCCGGAAGATCGCCATGATGGCGATCGTGAACAGCAGCTTGCGCCGCAGGTCTGGCGTCCGGAAAGCCCGGCCGAAAGCGCTGAGCACCCTATCCTCCTGGCCCGCCGTTGCGGGATCTCGTGTCGCCGGCAAGGCACCGGCGAGATGTGTCGACGTGGGCCAGACCACAACGGTGCAGCCAGACCGTGTCGGATTCTACGTTGCTCACGTGCTCCGGGGGACCACGTTCGCTCCGGGAAATACTCAAGAGAGCACACAGGGCCGGCCGCGCTCACGCGCCGCCGGCCCTGTCAGCTCTCTCAGGCCTCCGAGACCGTGCCGCCGGCCGCCAGGATCTTCTCCTTGGCGGACGCCGAGACGCGGTCCACGGCGATCTCGAGCTTGACGTCGATCTCACCGTTGCCGAGCACCTTCACGGGCTGGCCCTTGCGGACCGCACCCTTCGCGACCAGGTCCTCGACGGTGACGGTGCCACCCTCGGGGAACAGCGCGGACAGCTTGTCCAGGTTCACGACCTGGTACTCGGTACGGAAGGGGTTCTTGAACCCGCGGAGCTTCGGGAGGCGCATGTGCAGAGGCATCTGCCCACCCTCGAAGCCGGCGGGAACCTGGTAACGAGCCTTCGTACCCTTGGTTCCACGACCCGCCGTCTTACCCTTCGAGGCCTCACCGCGACCCACACGGGTCTTCGCGGTCTTGGCACCGGGGGCCGGACGGAGGTGGTGGACCTTCAGCGGCTTGTTCTCCGCCATGATCACTCGACCTCCTCGACGGTGACGAGGTGCGCCACCGTCTTGACCATGCCACGGATCTCCGCGCGGTCCTCCTTCACGGCGGTGTCGCCGATCCGCTTGAGGCCGAGCGTCCGCAGCGTGTCACGCTGGTTCTGCTTGCCGCCGATGGCGGACTTGGTCTGGGTCACCTTCAGACGAGCCATCACGCACCAGCCTTCGCTGCCGACTCGGCACGACCGGCGGCCTGGGCGCGCAGGAGCGCGGCCGGGGCCACGTCCTCCAGCGGGAGCCCACGGCGAGCGGCCACAGCGGCCGGCTCCTCGAGGCCCTGCAGGGCCGCGACCGTGGCGTGCACGATGTTGATCGCGTTCGACGAGCCGAGCGACTTGCTCAGCACGTCGTGGATGCCCGCGCACTCCAGCACGGCGCGCACCGGACCACCGGCGATCACACCGGTACCCGGCGACGCCGGACGCAGGAACACGACACCGGCGGCGGCCTCACCCTGGATGGGGTGCGGGATGGTGCCCTGGATGCGGGGGACGCGGAAGAAGTTCTTCTTCGCCTCCTCGACACCCTTGGCGATCGCCGCGGGCACCTCCTTGGCCTTGCCGTAGCCGACGCCGACGGTGCCGTCACCGTCGCCCACCACGACGAGCGCGGTGAAGCTGAAGCGGCGGCCACCCTTGACGACCTTGGCGACGCGGTTGATGGTCACGACCTTCTCGAGGAAGGCGCTCTTCTCCTCGCGCCCGCCGCGGCGGTCGTCACGACGGCCGCCACCACGGCGGTCGTTGCGGTCCTTGTTCTCGGTGGCGGCACCCTGGGGGGCGCCGCTGCGCTGCCCTGCAGCCATCAGAGAGTCCTCTTCTTCCGTGCGTAGGTCATCACAGGGCCAGACCACCCTCG
Source organism: Promicromonospora sp. (assembly GCA_036010205.1). Taxonomy (GTDB): domain Bacteria; phylum Actinomycetota; class Actinomycetes; order Actinomycetales; family Cellulomonadaceae; genus Promicromonospora. The sequence goes on from DATGOB010000042.1 coordinate 17,526, forward strand.
CGGGCGCCGTCGGCCACTGCAGCGACACGACCGTGGTACTTGTTGCCGCCGCGGTCGAACACGACGGTGTCGACGCCGACAGCCTTGGCACGCTCGGCGACGAGCTCGCCGACCTTGCGGGCCTTGGCCGTCTTGTCGCCGTCGAACGCACGCAGGTCGGCCTCGAGGGTCGACGCGGAGGCGACGGTCTTGCCCACGGTGTCGTCCACGATCTGCGCCACCATGTGGCGCGAGGAACGAGTGACAACCAGACGCGGACGGACGGCGGTGCCGGTGATCTTCTTGCGCAGGCGCAGGTGACGACGCTGACGAGCGACGGCCTTGCCCTTGCCCAGGATCTTGATAGCCATCACTTACCAGCCTTTCCGACCTTGCGGCGGACGTTCTCGCCGGCGTAACGCACGCCCTTGCCCTTGTACGGCTCGGGCTTGCGGATCTTGCGGATGTTCGCCGCGACCTCGCCGACCTGCTGCTTGTCGATGCCCGACACCGAGAACTTGGTGGGGCTCTCGACGGCGAAGGTGACGCCGGACGGCGCCTCGACGACCACGGGGTGGCTGAACCCGAGCGCGAACTCGAGGCTCGAACCCTTCGCCACGACGCGGTAACCGGTACCGACGATCTCGAGCTTCTTCTCGTAGCCCTCGGTCACACCCGTGATCATGTTGGCGAGCAGGGTGCGGGTCAGGCCGTGCAGCGCACGCGAGTTGCGCTCGTCGTCCGGACGGGACACCACGAGCTGGGCGTCCTCCTGGGCGACGTTGATGGGGGCGGGCACGGTGTGCTCGAGAGAGCCCTTGGGGCCCTTCACGGTCACGAGTGCGCCGCTGATGGTGACGTCCACGCCGGCCGGGACCGGAACGGGGAGCTTGCCGATTCGAGACATTGGCTTCTTCTCCTTTCCGGATTACCAGACGTAGGCGAGGACTTCGCCGCCCACGCCCTTGGCCTGTGCCTGCCGGTCGGTCAGGAGGCCGGAGGACGTGGACAGGATCGCCACGCCCAGGCCGCCGAGAACCTTGGGCAGCTCGGTGGACTTGCGGTAGACGCGCAGGCCGGGCTTCGACACGCGGCGCACGCCCGCCAGGGCGCGCTCGCGGTTCTGGCCGTACTTGAGCTGGATCGTCAGGGTCTTGCCCACCTGGGCGTCCTCGACGGACCAGCCGGCGATGTAGCCCTCCGCCTGCAGGATCTCAGCGATGTGCGTCTTCAGCTTCGACGACGGCATGGAGACCGTGTCGTGGTGCGCCGAGTTCGCGTTCCGCAGACGGGTCAGCATGTCTGCGATCGGGTCGGTCATAGTCATATCGGGCTCTAGCCCTTCCTCACCGGGGTATCCGGACGGCCTGTCGGCCGCCCGGACCTACGGCGTAGTTGTGTTACCAGCTGCTCTTGGTGACGCCGGGAAGCTCGCCACGGTGGGCCATCTCCCGCACGCAGATGCGGCACAGGCCGAACTTGCGGTAGACGGAGTGCGGGCGACCGCACTTCTGGCACCGGGTGTAGGCGCGGACCGCGAACTTCGGCTTGGCGGCCGCCTTGTTGATCAGGGCCTTCTTCGCCATGTCAGTTCTCCTTGAAGGGGAAGCCGAGACGGCGCAGCAGGGAGCGGCCCTCGTC
>DATGOB010000043.1:0-19345 GCA_036010205.1 Promicromonospora sp.
CTCCGACGTGGTCGGTCCTTTGTCGCGAGATCGGCACGTCGGCCTGCCGATCTCGCGACAAAGGACCGATGCCGCGGGCCCGCGCGGCGCAGGGTGCCGAACTCGGCAGCGGCCGTGTCAGTAGATCGTGCGGCCCCGCTCGTCGGGGATGCCGGACTTGCGCAGGAAGTAGGTGTTGACCTGGTCGCGCCACTCGGTCGCGCTGCGCAGCTGCTCCGCGAACCGCTCGGCCACGCGCTCCGCGAGCCGCTCGTCCACCAGGGGCGACACCGCCGACCACGCCTCGATCATGCGCTCGACCCGCTCGACGCCCGCGAAGTGGGTGTCGTAGACGTGCTGGATCACGGTGCGGCCGCTGTGCAGCACGTGCGTGTAGGGCACGTGGTGGAAGAAGAGCAGCAGCTCGTCGGGGCACGTCTCGACGGACTCGTAGACCTCCCGCCACGGTGACGGGTACTGGCCCGCGTAGCCCGTGCCCGTCGCCACCGTGCGGTCGACGCCGATGCCGTCGCGGTCCGCGAAGTGGTAGGTGCCCCACGGCGTGTACTCGTAGCCGTCGACGTCGGGGCCGTAGTGGTGGCCGGGGCGCACCATGAAGCCGACGCCGAGCGGGCTCGTGTACTGCTCGTACGTCTCCCAGGACCGGTCGAGAACGGCGTGCAGCGCCTCGCGGACGGCGGGGGGCGCGCCGGGGAACGTGAGCGCCGCCCACTCGTCGAGCAGGGCCGCGGGGTCGAGCGCCGGGTCCCAGCACAGCCGCCCGTAGGCGTAGAGGTTCGCCTGCGCGAACGGGTGGCCGGTCCAGAACTCGTCGTCGCCCGCGTTCGAGACGGCCGCGAACCCGCCGGCCGGCTTGCGCCACGTGCCGGTGCCCGGGTCCGCCGCCGCCTTGCCGTGGCCCGTGGCCAGGTCGGCGACGGTGGGCGAGTCGTCGGCCGCGTCGTCGCCGGGCGTCGCCCAGAACCGGAAGCCGAGGATCTCGCGCCACTGCGGGCCGAGGTAGACGGCGTGGCGCTGCTGGCCCGTGTACTCCTGCGTCACCTGCAGCTCGAGGGCGATCCGCGTGCGCGGCATCGCCGCCAGCACCGGGGACACCGGTTCGCGCACCTGAAAGTCCATCGGGCCGTACTTGACCTGCACGATCACGTTGTCGGCGAAGGCGCCGTCGAGCGGCCGGAAGTGGTCGTAGGCGGCCCGCGCGCGGTCGGTGGACCGGTCGCGCCAGTCCTGCCGGTGGTCGTAGACGAAGGCCCGCCAGTGGATCAGCCCGTCGTAGGGCGCGACGGCGGCAGCGAGCATGTTGGCGCCGTCGGCGTGCGTGCGGCCGTAGGCGAACGGGCCCGGCTGGCCCTCGGAGTCGGCCTTGACGACGAACCCGCCGAAGTCGGGGATCGCCGTCCACACCCGGGCCGCGGCGCGGACCCACCAGTGGGCGACGTCGGCGTCGAGCGGGTCGGACGTGGACAGGCCGCCGAGCAGGATCGGCGACGCGAACGACACCGAGAGGTGCACGCGGATGCCCCAGCGCCGGAACACGGCGGCCACGCGCGCGACCTCGGGCAGGTCGTCGGTGAGCAGCAGGGCCTCGCGCGCGTGCACGTTGACGTTGTTGATCGCCACCCGGTTGATGCCGACGGCGGCCAGCAGGCGCGCGTACCGCTCGAGCCGGGAGAGGTCGGCGCGGACGGCGCCGTCGTCGTAGAACAGCGAGCCGCCCGCGTAGCCGCGCTCGACCTGGCCCATCACGGGGTGCGCCGCGACGTTGTCCCAGTGGTCGAGCATGCGCAGGCCGGTCGCGGGTGCGTGGGTCTCGTCGACGTCGGGGCCGTCGAACGCGGCCTCGCCGAGGCGCACCACGTGGAACAGCCCGTGCAGCAACCCGGCGTCGCACGGTGCCTGCACGACGACGGCGCCGCCATCGCGCGTGAACCGGAAGCTCTCGTCGGCGTCGCCGCCGGGCTCCGTGGTGCCTGCGGCTGCCGCGGGGTCGGCGTCCGTGCCGGCTCCCGGAACGGACCCCGGTCCGTTCGCGGAGCCGTCCGGCGGCAGCACGGCGTCGGGCGGTGTCAGCGTGAGCACGAGCTCGGCGTCGGCCACGCCGTCGCCGACCTCGAGGCGGGAGAACGAGCCGCCGAACCGGGCGGTGGCGGCGGCCACCTCCTCGGCGACGGTCCCGGCGAGCGCGCCGTCGCCCGCCACGACGACCCGGCGGCGGCCGACCGCGGCGAACGCGTCGTCGGGCAGCCAGGCCGAATGGGGCGTTGTGGTCATGGGTCTCGAGTCCCGTCCGTCGTGCGATGGATGTCCTGATGTGCGGGGGGTTCCGACTCTGCCGCAGCGAGGCCCTGGTGGCCAGGGCCTCGCGGCGCTCGGCGTCGAACCCGACGTTGCTCGGCTTTCGGGGCCGCCAGAGCCGAGCAACGTCGGGTTGGAAGAGGGGTGGATGCGGCTCAGGGCCGCGTGTAGGCCAGCTTCGGCAGGTGGTAGGCCAGGTCGGCGGCGGTCTCGACCGCCTCGTCGAGCTCGAGCCGGTGCTCCGCCACGAGCCGCGCGAGGTAGCCGGCGTCCACACGGCGGGCCAGGTCGTGGCGCGCGGGGATCGAGCAGAAGGCGCGGGTGTCGTCCACGAACCCGGACATGTTCGAGAACCCGGCGGTCTCGGTCGCGGCCTCGCGGAACCGGCGCATGGCGTCCGGCGCGTCGAGGAACCACCACGGCGCGCCGAGCCGCAGCGACGGGTAGACGCCGGCGAGCGGGGCGAGCTCGCGCGAGTACACGTCCTCGTCGATCGTGAACGCGATGAGCCGGAACGACTCCGCGTGGCCGAACGCCTCGAGCACCGGCCGCAGCCCGCGCGCGAACTCCGCCGCGACCGGGATGTCGTAGCCCTTGTCCGGGCCGAACGCCGCGGCGACGGCCGGGTCGTGGTCGCGCAGCACACCGGGGTGGAGCTGCATGACCAGGCCGTCCTCCGCCGACATCGCCGCCATCTGGAACAGCATGTGCGCCGAGAACGCGGCCTCCTCCTCCGTGCTGAGGCCGGCCCCGTCCGCGCCGCGCGCCTTGTCGAACAGCGCCTGCGCGACGTCGTCGGGCAGCGGGGTCGTGTCCGCGGCGAGGTGCCCGTGGTCCGTCGCCAGGCCGCCCGCCGCGACGAAGGCGGCGCGCCGCTCGCGCAGCGCGTCGAGGTACCCCGCGTACGTGTCGGTCGCGATGCCCGACGCCGCCGCGAGCCGGTCCAGGTCGTCCCGCCAGGTCGCGCGGGCCGGGTGCAGGAGGGGGTCGGGGCGGAAGGTGGGCAGCACGCGGCCGGGGAGCTCGGCTGCCAGCTCGGCGTGCTCGTCCAGCGGGCTCCACGCCGGGTCGGTGGTCGCGATGGTCTCGATCCGGAACCGGTCGAGCAGCGCGCGCGGCCGGAACGCCGGGTCGGCGATCGCGGCGGCCACCTGGTCGTACACCTCGTCGGCGGTCTCGGCCGACGGTCGCACGGTGACCCCGAAGATCTCGACGAGCTCGTGCTCGAGCCAGTACCGGGTGGGCGTGCCGCGGAAGTGCTTCCAGCCCGCGCAGAACCGGCGGAAGATCTCGCGCGGGTCCGTCTCCAGGCCCGGCGTGCCTGCCGGCCCGACCCCGAGCTCCGGCAGCCGCGCGCCCTGCGAGACGAGCATGCGGGTGAGGTAGTGGTCGGGGACCACGAGGAGCTGGGCGGGGTCGGGGAACGGCTCGTCGTCGGCGAAGGCGGCGACGTCGACGTGGCCGTGCATCGACACGATCGGCAGGTCCCGGACCGCGGCGTAGATCTCGCGGGCGATCGGCCGGGTCGTCGGGTCGGCGGGCAGCGCCCGGTCGGGATGCAGCGTCCAGGTGTCGGTCACGGGTGTCCTCCTGAGGCGTCGTCGCCGGGCGGTAAGCGCTTGCGCGGTCATCGTAGGGCATCGGGTGAGGTGCTTGCGAACGTTTGCATCCATCGGGCACTATGGCGCAAACGTTCGCAACGACGCACGGGTCACGAGGAGGTGCCATGGTCACGGTGCACGACGTCGCACGCGCCGCCGGGGTCTCGATCTCGACGGTCTCGCGTGCCCTGAGCACGCCGGAGCGCGTGGCCGCCGAGACACGCGACCGCGTGACCCGCGCCGCCGACGAGCTCGGCTACCGCACCAACCGGGCCGCGAGCGGCCTGCGCAGGGGCCGGATGCACGCCGTCGGGCTCGTGGTGCCCGACCTGGAGAACCCCTACTTCGCGTCCGTGACCAAGGGTGTCCAGGCCAGGGCCCGCTCCGAGGGCTACGACGTATTCGTGGCCGACTCGGACGAGGACCCGGCCGTCGAGGCCGAGCTCATCCGGGCGCTCGCCGCCCGCACCGACGGCATGGTCGTGGCCTCGCCCCGGTCCGACGACGAGAGCCTGCGCGCCGCGCTGGCCGGCGTCCCGGCCGTGCTCGCGAGCCGCGAGCTCTCGCTCGGCGCGGACGGCGCCGACGAGGTGCCGTACATCGCGGTCGACGACGCGTCCGGTGTGGACCAGGTGCTGGGCCACCTGTCCGCGCTCGGGCACCGCTCCGTCGGCATCGCGGCAGGCCCGCCCACGTCGTGGTCCGGTCTGCGGCGCGTCGCCGGTCTGGAGGCGGCCGCGGAGCGCTGGGGCGTGACGCTCGTCGAGCTCGGCAGCTTCCAGCCCTACTTCCAGGGCGGCGTCCAGGCCGCCGACCACGCGCTGGCGCGCGGCGTCACGGCCGTGACCGCCTTCAACGACCTCATGGCCATCGGGATCCTGGACCGGCTGCGGGACCGCGGCGTCGACGTGCCCGGCGAGATGTCGGTCGTCGGCTTCGACGACGTCCGGATGGCCGCCATGTTCTCACCGGCCCTGACCACGGTCCACGCGCCGCTCGCCCGCCTGGGCGGGCGCGCCGTCGACCTCCTGCTCGCCCGGCTCCGCGACAGCGCACCGGCGAGCGCGCAGCTCCCCGTCGAGCTCGTCGTCCGCGGGTCCTCCGGGCCCGCTCCGGCCGGCGCGGGCACCTGACGCCCCACCCGGCACGACCCCCCTGGGCGAAGACGCCCGAGAGAGAGGAAGGCACCATGCGCACCTCGAAGAAGGCCGCCGCGCTCGTCGGCGTCGCGGCGCTCACCCTGCTCACGGCCTGTACGCCCCCTGCGCCCCCTGGCGGCGAGGGCGGCGCCGCCGCCGTCACGGACCCGGCCGACGTGCCGGAGACGCCGTCGGAGCCCGTCACCCTGAACATCCTCGACGTCGCGGGCAACCAGCGGCTCACCGAGGGCATGGTCGAGGAGTTCGTCGAGAACAACCCCGACGTCATCGAGTCCGTGACCTGGGAGACCGGCGGAGCGCCCGACGTCACCGGCATCGTCAAGCCGCAGGTGGACAGCGGGAACCTGTCCATCGACGTCGTGTTCACGGGCAACGACGGCCTCTCGGCCGGCATCGCCCAGGACCTGTGGCTGCCGGTCGTCGACGACTACGGCGACCGCCTGACCAACCAGGAGAACTACCTGGAGCCCGCGGCGAACATGCAGGAGCTCGCCCAGGGCTACGGCGTCGTGACGACGTACTACCCGTCCGGGCCGCTGCTGCAGTACGACCCCGAGGTGGTCGGCACGCCGCCCGCCACGCCCGACGAGCTGCTGGAGTGGGCCGAGGCCAACCCGGGCAAGTTCGGCTACGCGCGCCCCGCGAACTCCGGTCCCGGCCGCACGTTCCTCATGGGCCTGCCGTACCTGCTGGGCGACGAGGACCCGACCGACCCTGAGAACGGCTGGGACAAGACCTGGGCGTACCTCAAGGAGCTCGGCCAGTACGTCGACACCTACCCGACGGGCACCGGCCAGGTCGTGACCAACATGGCCGACGGCACGTGGGCGATGGTCCCGACCACGACCGGCTGGGAGATCGCGCCGCGCGCAGAGGGGCAGCTCCCGAACACGCTCGAGGCGTCGGCGTTCGACGACTTCACGTGGGTCACCGACGCGCACTACGCCGCGATCCCCCAGGGGCAGAGCGCCGACAAGATCAGCGCGATCCTGCTCCTGCTGCAGGACATGCTCACTCCCGAGCAGAACGCCAAGGCGTACGACGCCGGCTACTTCTACCCCGGCCCCGCGGTCGACGGCGCGACGCTCGGCCTCGCTCCCGAGGAGTCGCAGCAGGTCATCGAGGAGTACGGCCGCCCGCTGTTCGACGAGCTCATCGAGTCGCAGGACGCCGTCGTGCCGCTCGACGCCGACTCCATGGTGCAGGCCTTCGACATCTGGGACCGCGAGATCGGCGGCGGCAAGGTGGAGGAGGAGTGAGCACCTTCGAGTCCCTCGAGCTGCGGGGCGTCGGCCGGCGCTTCGGCGGCGTGGACGCCCTCGCCGGCCTCGACCTGACCATCCGCGCGGGCGAGTTCGTCGCCCTGCTGGGCCCGTCGGGCTGCGGCAAGTCGACGGCGCTGAACTGCCTCGCCGGCCTGCTGCCGCTCACGCACGGCGAGATCCTGCTGGACGGCCGGCGCATCGACACGCTGCCGCCGGAGCGGCGCGGGTTCGGCATGGTGTTCCAGTCCTACGCGCTGTTCCCGCACCTGTCCGTCGAGAAGAACGTGGCGTTCGGCCTGCAGATGCAGGGCGTGCAGCGTGCCGAGATCGACCGGCGGGTGCGCGCGGCGATCGAGCTGGTGAAGCTGGGTGAGCACGCCAGGAAGCTGCCCGGTCAGCTCTCGGGCGGCCAGCAGCAGCGCGTGGCGATCGCGCGCGCCGTCGTGCTCGAGCCGTCGCTCGTGCTCATGGACGAGCCGCTGTCCAACCTCGACGCCAAGCTCCGCCTCGACATGCGCACCGAGATCCGCCGTCTGCACCAGTCCCTCGGGCTGACGACGATCTACGTGACGCACGACCAGGAGGAGGCGCTGTCCCTGGCCGACCGCCTCGTCGTCATGCGAGAGGGCCGCGTGCAGCAGGTCGGCACGCCCGACGAGCTCTACGAGAGCCCGACGAGCTGGTACGTCGCCGACTTCATGGGCTACCGCAACATCCTGCCCGCGACCGTCGTCTCCGCGTCGGGCAGCGAGGCCGTCGTCGAGCTGCCCGGCACGGGCGACGACGGCGGCGCCCGGCTCACGGGCCGGGCCGTCGGCGGCCTGCGGGCCGGCGACCGCGTGCGCGTGGCCGTGCGGCCGGAGGACTTCGCGGTCGCGGGCTCCGGTCCCGGGCCGGACGGTGCTGCAGGCGAGATCGGAGGGACTGTTGCCGTGGTCGAGTACCACGGGCGCGAGCACGCCGTGAGCGTGCAGGCGGGCGACGTGATGCTCCACGCGCGGTCGGCGACGCCGCCCGCCGTGGGCGGCGCGGTCCGGCTGACGGCGCCGGTCGAGCGGGTGCTCGTGTTCCCCGAGTCGCTCGACGCGCCCGTACCGCAGGAGGTGGCGGCGTGACCAGCCGGGCCGGCGACGCGCAACGGTCCACCGCGAGCCTGCGGCACCGGCTCGCGGAGCGGGGCATCGACCCGACCCTGCTCCTGCTGGTGCCGGGGCTCGTGGTGGCGGTCGCGCTGTTCGTCTACCCGTTCTCCTACGGCATCGGGCTCACCGTCCAGCCGACGGCGGCCATGCAGGAGCAGTGGGGCGGCGGCGCCTTCGCCAACTACGTGGCGTTCTTCCGCGACCCGTTCGTGTTCGACTCCATCGGGATCACGATGCGGCTCGCGCTGCCTGCGGCGCTGTTCAACGTGCTCGCGTCGATCCCGGTCGCGATGGTCCTGCGGCACCGGTTCCGGGGCAAGCGTCTGCTCACGTCGCTGCTCGTGCTGCCGATCACGCTCGGCACCGTGCTCACCGCGCAGGGTCTGCTGATCTTCGCCGGACGGCAGGGCTGGCTCAACCGGGCGCTGCTCCAGGCCGGGTTGATCGACGAGCCGCTGCAGCTCGTGAACAACTACCTGGGTGTGATGTTCTCGCTGGTCATCACCGGGTTCCCGTTCGCGTTCCTGCTCATCTCGTCCTACCTGTCGGGCATCGACCCCTCGCTCGAGCAGGCCGCGCGGACGCTCGGCGCGGGCTGGTGGCAGCGGTTCCGGCGGATCGTCCTGCCGCTGCTCGCGCCCGGTCTGGCCACGACGTTCGTGCTCACCTTCGTGCTCGCGTTCTCCGTGTTCCCCTCGGCGCGCCTCGTCGGTGACGCCATGGGCTCGACGCGCGTCATGTCCCTCATGGCGTTCCGGGCGTTCGGCGAGCAGAACGACTACGCGATGGCCTCCACCATCGCGCTCATGATGGGGGCGGTCGAGCTGGTCGTCGTGGTCGCCGTCCTCGGCCTGCGCTCGCTCCTGTACCGCGGGACCACGGGAGGTAAGGGCTGATGGCCGCCACTGTCGCACCGGGCGAGCGGCGCCTCGCCGCCCGCCCCTCCACCTGGCTCGTCTGGGCGGGCATGACCGCTTTCGGCGTGTTCCTGCTCGGCATCCTCGTCGCCGTGGTCGTCGACTCGTTCGGCCGTCAGTGGTTCACCACGTGGCTGCCGGAAGGGTTCACCACCGAGCGGTACGCCGAGGCCTGGGACCGGTTCTCGCTCGGCGAGGTCGTCGGTGTCACCGTCGGGGTCGCGCTGCTCGTCGTGGTCGTCTCGGTGCTGGTCGGCGTGCCCGCCGCCTACGTGCTGGCGCGCCGCGAGTTCCCCGGCAAGCGCGTCGTCATGCTGCTGTTCCTGCTGCCGGTGCTCATGCCGCCCATCACCTACGGCATCCCGCTCGCCACCGTCATGTACTCGTTCGGGCTCGGGCGCACGCTGACCGCCGTCGTGCTGGTCAACCTCGTCCCGTCGGTGCCGTTCGTCATCCTGACGATGACGCCGTTCATCGAGCAGATCAACCCGGCCATCGAGTCCGCCGCGCGCATGTGCGGGGCCAGGACCCGGCAGGTGTTCACGCGCGTGCTTGCGCCCCTGCTGGTGCCGGGCATCCTCGCGGCAGGCATCCTGGTGCTGGTCCGGACCGTCGGGCTCTTCGAGCTGACGTTCCTCGTCTCCGGCCCCGGGTCGGACACGCTCGTCGTCGCCATCTACCGTGGCATGACGGCGGCAGGCGGCGGCGAGGCGCGGCAGCTCATCTCGGCCATGTCGGTGATCTACACCGCGACCATGCTCGCGATGCTCGTGGTGGCGCTGCGGTTCGTGAACCCGACGCAGCTCGTGGCACAGGTGAAGGAGGCACGCGATGACGACTGAGGACCACCCGCAGGACCGCCTGCACAGGGACCGCGTCCCCGAGGGCGTCGACGCGCCCGTCACGCCGACGGCCGTGGGCGTCGTCCACCTCGGCATCGGTGCGTTCCACCGGGCGCACCAGGCCGTCTACACCGAGCGCGCCGCCCTGGCCACGGGCGACACGACGTGGGGGATCCTCGGCGTCACCCAGCGCTCCGCGACCGTGCGCGACCAGCTCCGGCCCCAGGGCGGCGTCTACACGGTGCTCACCGCCGGCGAGCGGGAGCAGTCGGTCGAGCTGGTCGGGTCCGTGGTCGACGTCGCCTACCCGGCTGAGGAGACCGCGCGCGTGCTCGAGGCCGTCGCCGCGCCGAGCACGCACGTGGTGACGCTGACCATCACCGAGAAGGGGTACGCGCGGCGGCCGGACGGGTCGCTCGACACGTCCGTCGTCGGGCCGGACCTCGAGGCGCTCGCGGGTGCGGGCGCAGGCACGGCGCCGGCCGTCTCGGCGATCGGCCTGCTCGTGCGCGGCCTCGCCGCGCGGGCGTCCTCCGGGGCGCCTCTGACCGTGCTGACCTGCGACAACATGGTCGACAACGGCCGTGTCCTCGAGGGCCTGGTGCGGTCGGCGGTCGACGTGGCGCTGCCCGGCGCCGCAGGGGACGCGCTGCGCGAGTACCTCGACGCCCGGGTCACGTTCCCGTGCTCGATGGTCGACCGCATCGTGCCCGCGACCACACCCGAGCAGCGCGACGCCGTCGGCAGGCTGCTCGGCGTGCGGGACGAGGGGCTCGTGGTCGGCGAGCCGTTCGCGCAGTGGGTGATCGAGGACCGGTTCGCCGGGCCGCGCCCCGCGTGGGAGGCCGCAGGCGCGACGCTGACCAAGGACGTCGCCCCCTTCGAGCAGGCCAAGCTCCGGCTGCTCAACGGCACCCACTCGCTGGTCGCCTACTCCGGCTGGATCGCGGGGCACGCCACGATCGCCGAGGCCGTCACCGACCCCGTGATCGCCGAGCGGGCCCGGCAGTACCTGTTCGAGGACGCGTTGCCGACCCTCACCCCGCCCGACGGCCTCGACCTGCACGCCTACGGCGAGCAGATCCTCGCGCGCTTCGCCAACCCGCACACCGGGCACACGACGACGCAGGTCGCGATGGACGGCACGCAGAAGATCCCGTTCCGGTGGGGCGGCGTGCTCACCGAGGCGCTGGCCGCCGGGCGCGAGCCGCGCGGCGTCGCCTTCGGGCTCGCCGCCTGGGCCGCCTTCGTCGGACGCCGGGTCCACGCCGGCGATGGCGTCGACGACCCGCGGGCCGACGAGCTCGCCGCGCTGGTCGACGCCGCGGAGGTGCCCGGCGGGGGCGACGGTCTGGGCGACGTCGCGGGTCTCGCCGGTGCCGAGGAGGACCTGCGCTCGCTGCTCACGCTGCCGGGCCTGCTGCCGGAGGGCACGCCGGAGGGGTTCGTGGACCTGGTGGCGGGTGAGCTGGAGTCGGTGCTGGGCTGAGGTGCTGGGCTGAGGTGCTGGGCTGAGGGCTGGGTTGAGGCTGGGCTGAGGTGCTGGTGCGCTGCTGACTTCGGTCCTCTGCTGAGCGCAGCGCCGATTGTTCGGTCGGTTGGTACGAGATCGGCCCTCCGGAAGACCGATCTCGTACCGACCGACCGATCTCAGCGGGGCGTCGGTGACAAGGTGCCGAAGGCGGGCTGTTGACCCACTCGGGGAGGCTCTGGCACGCTCGACAGCACCGTGTTGAAACGGTTCATTCCGATCGTCGACGGGGACGGAGCAGCGATGAGAGTCACGATCCTGGGGGCCGGTGCGATCGCCGGGGCCCACGCCGAGGCGGTCGCCGCCCTGCCCGACCACGGGGTCGACGCCGCCGTGACCCACGTCGTCGACCTCGACCCGGCCCGCGCCGCGGAGTTCGCCCGGCAGCACGACGTCGCGGCGTCCGGCACCGCGCTCGAGGCGGTGCTCGCCGAGACGGACGTGCTGCACGTGTGCACGCCGCCCGGCGCGCACGTCGGGGCAGCCGTCGCGGCGCTCGAGGCGGGGGTGCACGTCGTCGTCGAGAAGCCTGCGACGCTCTCCCTCGCCGAGCTCGACCGCATCGCGGCGGCCGAGGCGCGGTCGACGGCGTCGTTCACGCAGGTGGTGCAGCACCGGTTCGGGCACGGCATCCGGCAGCTGCGGCGGCTGCTCGACGAGGGGGCGCTCGGGCGCGCGCTCGTCGCGACGTGCGACACGCTGTGGTTCCGGCCGCCGGAGTACTTCGAGGTGCCGTGGCGCGGACGGTGGGACACCGAGGGCGGCGGGCCCACGATGGGGCACGGGATCCACCAGTTCGACCTGCTGCTCGCGGCCCTCGGCCCGTGGTCCGAGGTGACCGCGATGGCCGGCCGCCTCGCGCGCGACGTCGACACCGAGGATGTGTCGATGGCGGTCGTGCGCTTCGCGAACGGTGCGATGGCGACGGTGACGAACTCCCTGCTGTCCCCGCGGCAGACCTCGGCGCTGCGGTTCGACACCGAGGCGGCGACGATCGAGCTGGCGCACCTGTACGGGTACACCGACGCCGACTGGACGTTCACGCCCGCGCCGGGCCGGGACGACGTCGCGCACCTGTGGCGACAGGACCCGGGCGCGCTGCCCTCCGGGCACCTGGCCCAGCTCGTGCCCACGTACCGGGCGCTCGCCGCGGGCGAGGCGCCGCCGGTCACGCTCGCGGACGCGCGCGGCACGCTCGAGCTGGTCGCCGCGATCTACCGCTCGGCGTTCACCGGTCGCGTGGTCGGCGCGGGGGAGATCACCGAGGGGGACCCCTTCCACGCCTCGATGCGTGGGACGGGCCCGGCGTGGCCGGCGGTCAAGGAGGCTGCGCCCGCGCGATGACGGCCGCAGAAATTCGTCGGCACAAAGCCTGGACAACGCTTCCCGGAGCGGTATTGTATCGATTCAGTCAGCCGCCGACGAAGTAGCCGGCGCGCCCAGCAGCACGAGCAAGGAGGCTCACGTGGTCCGCACACGCACCACTTCCAGGACCAGGACGGCCGCCGTCCAGGTCACGGCCCTCGCGGCGGCATCCGCCCTCGCGCTCTCGGCGTGCGGAGGCGGCAGCACCGCCTCGGCGGAGGCCGCCCCCGTCGCCACCGACCGGGACATCCAGCTGTCCCTCGTCTGGTGGGGCGACGACGACCGCGCGGGCCGGTACGAGGAGGCCGTCGCGCTGTTCGAGGAGAAGTACCCGAACATCGACGTCCAGACCCAGTTCCAGGCCTGGGACGACTACTGGACGGCCCGCAGCACCGAGGCGGCGGGCCAGACCCTGCCCGACGTCATGCAGATGGACCTCGCCTACATCCACCAGTACGCGTCGAACAACCAGCTCCTCGACCTGTCGGACCAGCTCGGCGTCAACCTCGACACCGACGGGTACGACGACGGGCTGCTCGCCTCCGGCGCGGTCAACGACGGCCAGTACGGCATCCCGACCAGCACGAACACGCTCGGCATGATCGTGCACCAGGACATCCTCGACGAGCTCGGCGTCGACGCGCCCGAGGAGGGGCTGACCTGGGACGAGTACGACGCCTGGGTCCGCGAGGTCAGCGAGGCCGGTGCCGACGCCGAGCCACGCGTCTACGGCGGCACCGACTACACGGGCACGCTCTGGCTGTTCATCCAGTGGCTGCTCCAGCAGGGCAAGGCGGCGTTCGACGACGACGGCACGCCCGCCTTCACCGAGGAGGACCTCGTCGCGTGGGTCGAGCGCACCCAGCCGCTGCGCGACGACGGCGTGTTCTACCCCGTCTCGCGCACCAAGCAGGTCGAGCCGCTGACCGGCCTGCAGGTCAACGAGGCCGCGACCGAGATGACGTGGGACAACATGACGGCCGGCTACTCGGCGAACGCCGGCACCGAGAACGTCGACCTGCTGCCCGTGCCGACCGGCGCCGAGGGCTCGTCGCAGTTCTGGAAGCCGTCGATGCTGCTGTCGGCGTCGTCCACCACGCAGGAGCCCGACGCCGCCGCCGCGCTCATCGACTTCCTCGTCAACGACCCCGAGGTGGGCGAGATCTTCGGCACCTCGAAGGGCGTCCCCGCCGTCGCGGAGCAGCGCGACGCCATGGAGGTCGAGGAGGGCTCGATCGACGACAAGATCGTCGGCTACGAGGACCACGTCGCGGAGCGCGTCACCGCCGACACCCCGCTGCCCGGCGAGGGCTACGGCGTCGTCGAGGTCGAGTTCAAGCGCCTCGGCGAGGAGCTGGCCTACGGCAACATCACGGCCGAGGAGTTCGCCGAGCAGTGGTTCGCCAGCGCCGAGGCGAACCTCGGCGGGGCGTGACCGTGTCCGCGGCCACCGCAGAGCGCAGGAGGCCTGCCGACGTGCGGGGGGCGACAGCGACGTCGTCCCCCGCGCGGGGCGGGCGGCCGCGGCGCAACCGGGCCGACACGAAGGCGGGCTACGCCTTCCTCACGCCGTGGCTGCTGGGCTTCGGGCTGCTCACCGCGGGCCCGATGCTCATGTCGCTGTACCTCGCGTTCACCGACTACAACCTTTTCCGGGCGCCGACGTTCGTCGGTCTCGACAACTTCACCGCCCTCTTCTCCGACCCGCGGTTCCTCAAGTCCGCGCAGGTCACGGCGGTGTACGTCGTCGTGGGCGTGCCGGTCAAGCTCGCGGCGGCGCTCGCCGTCGCCGTCCTGCTCAACGCGCGGCACCGCGGGCAGGGGACCTACCGCTCCATGTTCTACGCGCCGTCGCTCATCGGGGCCAGCGTGTCGGTCGCCATCGTGTGGCGCGCGATGTTCATCGACGACGGCGTCGCCGACCGGATCCAGCAGCTCCTCGGGTTCCCCGCGGGCGGCTGGGTCGGCGACCCGGACATGACGATGCCGATGATGATCCTGCTCGCCGTGTGGCAGTTCGGCGCGCCCATGGTCATCTTCCTCGCGGGGCTCAAGCAGATCCCTGCCGAGCTGCACGAGGCGGCGGCCGTCGACGGCGCGGGCCCGCTCCGGCGGTTCGTGTCCGTGACGATCCCGATGCTCTCGCCGGTGCTCTTCTTCAACCTGCTGCTCGAGACCATCGGCGCGTTCCAGGTGTTCAGCTCGGCGTACATCATCTCGGGCGGTACGGGCGGCCCCGCCGACTCGACGCTCTTCTACACCTTCTACCTCTACCTCAAGGGCTTCACGGAGTTCCGGATGGGGTACGCGTCAGCCATGGCCTGGGTGCTGGTGATCGTCGTGGGCGTCATCACGGCCGTCCTGTTCCGCACCTCGCGGGCCTGGGTCCACTACACGGGAGACGTGCGATGACGACAGCGACCGTGACCTCAGCCTCCCTGCGCGCGCGCCGCCGCCCGCGCGGCCGGTCGATCGGCTTCCACGTGCTCGCGCTCGTCGTCGCCGTGGTGATCCTGTACCCCGGCGTGTGGATGGTGATGAGCTCGTTCAAGCCGAGCGGCGACATCGTCGGCAACGTGAACCTGTGGCCCGAGACGTGGACGCTCGAGAACTACACCTCGGCGCTCGGCGGCATCGGCGGCGTCTCGTTCTGGACGTTCGTGCTGAACTCGCTGATCCTCGCGGTGGGCTCGGTGGTCGGCGTCGTGCTGTCCGCGAGCGTCTCGGCCTACGCCTTCGCCCGGATCAGCTTCCCCGGGCGCGGGGTGTTCTTCGCGATCATGATCGGCACGATGCTCCTGCCGTTCCACGTGGTGATCATCCCGCAGTACATCCTGTTCAACTCGATGGGCATGGTGAACACGTTCCTGCCCCTGCTGGCCCCGAAGTTCCTGGCCACCGAGGCGTTCTTCGTGTTCCTCATGGTGCAGTTCCTGCGCGGGCTGCCCCGCGAGCTCGACGAGGCCGCGCGCATCGACGGCTGCGGGCACTGGGGCATCTTCCGCCGCGTGCTGCTGCCGCTCATGCGCCCGGCCGTGATCACCAGCTCGATCTTCGCTTTCATCTGGTCGTGGAACGACTTCCTCGGGCCGCTGCTCTACCTCAAGCGCCCCGACACCTACCCGCTCCCGATCGCGCTGCGGCTGTACGTGGACCAGACGTCGGTGTCCGACTACGGCGCCCAGATGGCCATGGCCGTGCTCGCGCTGGTCCCGGTGCTGCTGTTCTTCGTCGTGTTCCAGCGGTACCTGGTGGACGGCGTCGCGACGCAGGGGCTCAAGGGATGACCGCGGTGGGCGCGGAGCGGGATGCCGCCCGGCAACCGGACGCCGGTCCGGTTGCCGGTGCGAGCGGCGGTGCCGCCGGGCGGCCGGACGAGCGGCTGAACGAGCGGCCGGGCGAGCGGGCGGAGGACCGCCCCGGCGAGCACGTGCCCGGCGAGGGCCGGTTCGCGCTGCTGGGCGAGACCCTCCTGACCGGCCTGCTCGTGCTCGCCGGCGGCCTCTTCGTGGTGACCCTCCCGGCCGCGCTGGCCGCAGGCGTCGCGCACCTGCGGCGGTACGTCGCGGGGTACGACACGTCCGCGCACTCCTTCGCCCGCGACTGGCGGGCGGCGGTGCGCGAGACCTGGCTCCTCGGCGGGCTGGCGCTCGCGGCCGGTGCGGTCGTGCTGGTCAACACCGGGCTGACGGCGTCGGGGGTGCTGCCCGGTGCGTCGGTGGTGCGCTGGGTGACGTGGGCGGCCGCTGCGTGCGCCGCCGTCGTGCTCGTCCGTGCGGCGGCGGCGTGGTCGGACGGGGCCAGGGAGGACGGCGAGGGACCGCCCGCCGGTTCCGCCGAGACGGACCGCGGTCCGTTCGCGGAGCGCAGCACCGCCACCGGCGCCCGGGCGCTCCTCGCCCGCGGTGCCGCCCGCGCCGGGGACGACCTGGTCGGCTCCGCGCTCCTGCTCGCCGCCCTCGGCATGTGCGCGGTGCTCGTGTGGATGCTGCTGCCGCTCGTGCTGGTGACGGGCGGCCTCCTCAGCCTGGCGGCGGCCGGCGTCGAGGCCCGGCGGCACTGACTGCCGCCGCAGCACCTCGCCGACAGGTTCGTGAGATCGAGAATTCAGAGAGGAATTCAGCCATGATCCCGAGAACGACCCGCGTGGGTGCCGCCCTGGCGACAGCGCTCTGCCTGGGCCTGAGCGGGGTGGGCGTCGCGGCGTCCGCGCAGTCCGCCGAGCCCGCCCGCGACACGCACGCCGTCCCCGGGCACCCGCCGTCGGCCGCCCGGGGGACCGAGACGCTCGACCGCGGCCTCGTGGCCGCCTCGACGAGCGAGGGCGTGTTCCTCAGCTGGCGCCTGCTCGCCCCCGAGGTCACCGGCCACAGCGACACCGGCCTGACCGGCCCCGGCTTCGCCGTCTACCGTGACGGGCACCGCATCGCCACGGTGCGCGGCGCCACCAACTACGTCGACGCAGCGGGCACCGCGGGCGCGCGGTACCGCGTCGTGCCGCTGAGCGGACCGAACACGGGCCGGGCGGCGTCGGCAGAGGTGTGGGCCGACGGGCACCTCGACATCCCGCTGAACGAGCCCGCCGACGGTGTGACGCCCGCCGGCGAGACCTACACCTACCGCGCCAACGACGCCTCCGTGGCGGACCTCGACGGCGACGACGAGTACGAGATCGTCGTGAAGTGGGACCCCTCCAACTCCAAGGACGTCTCGCAGGTCGGCTACACCGGGAACGTCTACCTCGACGCCTACGAGCTCGACGGCACCCAGCTCTGGCGCATCGACCTCGGCGTCAACATCCGTGCCGGCGCCCACTACACGCAGTTCCCCGTCTACGACTACGACGGCGACGGCCGCGCCGAGCTCATGACGAAGACCGCGCCCGGCACGACCGTGACCACGTACCGCAACGGGCGGCCCGCCGGGCAGCACCGGGTCCCGATCGCCCCGGCGGACCGGGCGGCCGGGGTACGACACACCGACGACTACCGGATGTCCGCGGACGACTACCTCGAGCACCTGGCCGGCGTCTTCCGCGGCTGGTCCGCGCGACCCGAGGTGGTGTCGGGGGAGTGGCCCGCAACGCTGGAGGAGGCCTGGGGCATCGAGCCGCGCTGGACCTACCCGCTGTCCGACGCCGACGCGCACGCCGCGGCCGACCACTTCGTCGACGTCTACGCGCCGTCCCGCTCCGAGCGGAACCAGCTCCGGGCGTTCGAGGGCTTCGTGCTCACCGGCCCCGAGTACCTCACCGTGTTCGACGGGCGCACCGGACGCCCGCTGGAGACCGTCGACTACGAGCCCGGCCGTACCGACGACGGTCTGCTCTGGGGCGACTACGCCATGAGCCGCATCGAGCCGGGCAACCGCGTGGACCGCTTCCTGTCCGGCGTGGCGTACCTGTCGGAGGACCGGCCGAGCGCGATCTTCGCCCGCGGCTACTACACCCGCTCGACGGTCGCGGCCTACGACTGGGACGGCCGCCACCTCACCCGGCGCTGGCTCGCCGACTCCGGCTGGACGCCGATGAGCAACCCGTTCGACGACTCCCCGCACGGCGTGCCGGGCACCTCGCCCGAGTGGGGCAGCATGACCACGCAGGGCTTCCACTCGCTCACGGCCGCCGACGTCGACGGCGACGGCCGCCAGGAGATCGTCTACGGCTCCGCGACCCTCGACGACGACGGCTCGCTGCTCTACTCGTCGTTCGACACGCTGCCCGAGGGGTCCGCCGACCCGGGGGCGCTCGCGGGCCTCGGCCACGGCGACGCCATGCACGTGACGGACATCGACCCGGCGCGCCCGGGCCTCGAGATCTGGACCGCGCACGAGGGCGCGACCTGGGCGCCGTACGGGTCGGCGATGCGGGCGGCCGAGGACGGCACCGTGCTGTTCGGGCAGTACTCCGGCCGCGACACGGGCAGGTCGATGATCGGCGACGTGCTGCCCGACGTCCCCGGCATCGAGGTGTGGGCGTCGATGCCCGACGGGACCCTGGGCTCCGGCACGCTGAGCGCCACCGGTGAGCAGGTGTCGACGACGACCATGGGCACCAACCAGTCGGTGCGCTGGGCCGGGGACGGCACCACGCAGATCGTCGACGGCGCGGAGCCGGACACCCCGGTGATCCGGGACTGGTCGCGCGGCGTGGTGAAGACCCTCGACGGCACGCTGACCAACAACGGCACCAAGGGCAACCCGTCGCTCGTGGCCGACGTGCTCGGCGACTGGCGCGAGGAGGTGCTGGTGCGCACCGCCGACTCCACCGCCCTGCGGCTGTACACCACGACCGAGCCGAGCGACATCGCGCTCTACACGCTCATGCAGGACCGGCAGTACCGCGTCGAGGTGGCGCGCCAGCAGACCACGTACAACCAGCCCTCCTACCCGAGCTTCTACCTGGCGACGGACACGGACTGGTCGACGATCCCAATCCCGCGCCGCTGACCCCCGAGAGGTCCGCTTCGAGAACGACCTCAGGGACCGGATCCGGCCCGGATCTGTCCCCGAGGTCGTTCTCGAAGCGGGCCCGCGGGTCAGGGCCGGACGCTCGACCCCCGCACCACCAGCGTCGGCCGGAACATCACGTGGTCGGCCGTGTCCGGGGCCGTGAGGAGCAGGTCGGCCGCGCGCAGGCCGAGCTCGTGGGTCGGCTGGCGCACCGACGTCAGCGGGGTGGACAGCTCCGCGGCGAAGGCGACGTCGTCGTACCCGACCACCGCGGTGTCGGCGGGGACCGCGATGTTCTCGGTGCGGAGCGTGCGCAGCACGCCCAGTGCGACGAGGTCGTTGACGCAGAAGACGGCGGTGGGCTGGTCGCCCGACTCCAGCAGCCCGCGGATCGCGGCCTCGCCGCCCTCGGCGTTGAGGCTGGTCACCGTGATCTCGGTGAGGGCGGTCTCGGGGTCGAGGCCCGCGGCGGCCAGCGCCTTGACGACGCCCTCGTGGCGGTCGGCGCACTGGCGGATGGTGTGCGGGCCGTTGAGGAACGTGATCCGGGTGTGCCCCTGCTCCAGCAGGTGCTGGGCGGCGAGCTCGCCCCCGCGCACGTCGTCGACGGCGACCGACGAGATGGTCGGGTCGGGTGACGGGCGGTCCAGCAGGACGACGCCGGTGCCCCGCCGGCGGATCGCCTGGAGGTGCTCGATGTCGTCGGTGGCGGGCACGACGATGACGCCTTGCACCCCGTGCTCCTCGAACAGGCGCAGGTAGCGCTGCTCGCGCCCG
>DATGOB010000044.1:0-11457 GCA_036010205.1 Promicromonospora sp.
GGGCAGGACCATCGCGTCCGAGGTCACGCCGCGCCACAGCAGCGTGCCGCCGAGGTTGCCCTCGCGGAGGTTCTGGAGCGCCGTGTCGCCGCCCGCGACGAGCTCGAGGTCGGTCGCGCTGTGGCGGCCGTCGATCGTCGCAAGGGTCACCACGGCGAGGTACCGCAGGCCGTCGCCCGCCGGCAGGCCGAGGTCGAGCACCACGGTGTCGCGGTCGACGCGGTAGGTCGCGGGCCGCACCACGGACTGGACTCCGGGCACCAGGTACACGGCCTGGGCGCCGGGCTCGCCGGACGGGAGGTCGGTCGGCGAGGGCAGGGGCCGCTCGACGTCGAGGTCGCCGTCCTCGAGGAGCATCGGGGGCTCCGCGCTCGGCGAGACCTCGACCTGCGTGCTGGGCCACAGCCCCGGGATGCCGGGGAGCGCACCGGCGACGCCCGCCCCCGCCGTCGCGAGCGCGAGCGTGGAGGCCACCGTCACACCGGTCCGGCGCGCCGTGTGCTTGCGCCGGCTCGACCGCAGCACGCCGTCGAGGTCCAGGGTCGACGCAGGGACCGCCGCATGTGCTGACTCGCGCAGGCGCGCGACGAAGTCGTCGTCGGAGTGGTTCGTGGTCATCGCGTTCCGCCCGGGGCGTCGATGTCGAGGATCGTGCGCAGGTGGGCGAGCCCGCGCGAGGCCGTGGACTTCACGGTGCCGAGGGGGATCCCGAGCTCGCTCGAGACCTCCGACTCGGACAGGTCAAGGAGGTGGCGCAGCACGACGACGCGGCGCTGCTTCACCGGGAGGCGCAGGAGGGCGCGGACGACGGCGTCCCTGTCGTCCACCGTGCGGGTGGGCGTGCGCGCCGAGCGCGGCGCGGCGACGGCGTCCTGCGGCAGGTCGTCCGGGCCGGTCAGGATCTCGCGCCGCGTCCGGCGCCAGGTGTCGATGCGCAGGTTGGCGAGCACACGGCGCGCGTAGACGAGCGGGTCGCCCTGGCGGGCCTTGTGCCAGTGCCGGTAGCACCGCTCGAAGGTCTGCTGCGTGAGCTCCTCGGCGCGGTGGGCGTCGCCGCTGAGGAGGAAGGCCATCCGGTGGAGGGGATCCTTGGCCTCCCGCATGAACGCGGTGAACTCGTCGTTCTTCGAGGCTGTCGCGTTCCTGCGCGCGTGAGTGGCACGAGGCCGGTCTGTCCGCACGGGGAGCGAGGCTACGTCATCGGCGTCCTCGGCCCCACCTCGGACGACCCGCAGCGGGCGCGTGGTGCGGGCTTCGGCCTCCGGGTCCGCCGTCGCGGACGCGGCACGGGGGGTCGGGGTGGATGGGGAGTCTGGGGTGTTCTGCTGGGTGGTCACGGTCTCCAGGTCGTCCGCAGAGCTGGAGTCGGCGCGCACGACGCGCAGCACCACGGGTCGGTGGACCCGTGGTTGCGGCGCCAGTGGGCGCGGACTCGTGACTGTCACGAACGGAACACGGCCCGGCAGGGGCGAAGGTTCCATCCGATTTCCCGGATGTTCCCCCGCCCTGGCCGCGCAATGCGTCCCTGCAGGTCAGCGGCGGAGGTCGAGCGTCCCCAGGAAGGAGTAGAAGTCCCGCAGCCCCTGCTCGCCGCCGTCGAGCTCGACCACGAGGAACAGGTTCTCGCCCTGGTCCTCCTGGTGCAGGTAGATCTGCGCCCAGTAGTAGTCGGGCTCGCCGCCCGCGCGGTGGACGGCGGGCAGCACCTCGGCGTAGTCGGCACCGGGTACGTCGATCATCCGGGACCGCGGGTCGTCCGTGCTCGGGGTCCACCGGCTCCCGCCCGGCCCGCCGCCCTGCACGGAGACCTGCTCGTGCCACTCGACGGGCTCGGGGTCGGCCTCGAGCACCTCCGGCGGCACACCGGGCGGGTCCCCGGGCAGGGCCGACCCGAGGGCCTCGTCCACGTGCGTGACCGTCGGGCCCGTCCACTCGACCCCCGGCGTGAACTCGCCCTCGGTCGACTCACTCGTCCACCCGGGCGGCACGGCGAACCTCAGCCCGTTGAACTCGGTCTCGATCCAGCCGTCGGGTACACCGTGCTCGATCGCGTCGAGCGCGGCCGCCGAGAACTCGGGCTGGAACCAGTCGGGCACCCCCGCGTCCTGGAGCCACAGGCTGCCGACGAAGTCGCGCAGCGTGGTCTCGCCCTGCTCGTCCGCCGCGAACCGGGTGTCGATCACCCAGCCCTCGTCGCCGGCGCGGATGCGTATGGTCGCGGGGCGCACCCCGTCCTCCGGGTCGTGCTGCTCGATGACGACGAGGTCGGCGCCCTCGATGTCGAGCGTCGTCGCGCCCGAGTCCCGCGCCGGCACGGTCCAGCCGGCGACGTCGACGACGTGCCGGAGCTCGATCGTCGCGTCCATGTCGTCGATCGTGCCGTCCTCGCCGAGCCCGTCGGCCCGCGGGTGGTCCGGCGCGAGCCAGCCCGCCACGCCGCCCGCGTACACGTCACCCACCGCGATCCAGCCACCGGCCGGCACCTCGTACCAGAGGCCGCCGAGGATGTACGGCGCGGAGCCGTCCGCGTTCGCGACGCCGCGCTCGACGCCGGACAGGACGGGCAGCTCGCCGTCGCCGGTCCGCAGGTAGCGGGCGGGCTCCGACGCCGAAGGGCTCGGCCCGGTCGCGGACGACCCGTCGGTCGGCGCCGAGCGGGTCGCCGTGCGGTCGGTGCCGGGCGGGGGCTGCCGCTCGCCCAGGATCGTCGAGGCCGCACCGACGCCGACACCCAGGAGCGCGAGCACCGCGACCCCCGCCGTCACCGCGGTCACGAGGCGCCGGTGTCGCACGGTGCGCACCGCACGCACGGCCATGGTGGTCGGGTCGAGCGAAGCCGGCGGCTCGATGGTGGTGCTGGCGGCGCGCAGGTCCGCGAGCATCGCGGCGTCCTTCTTCGCGTTGATGTCGTGCACGTTCACGGTCGACCTCCCTCGCCGTCGGCCACGATCGCGCGCAAGCGCGCGAGGGCGCGTGACGCGGTGGACTTCACGGTGCCCGCCGAGATCCCGAGCTCCGCGGCCGTCTCCGCCTCCGAGCGGTCCAGCAGGTAGCGCAGCACCACCACACGGCGCTGCTTGACCGACAGGGCCATGAGAGCCCGCACGAGACGGTCGCGGTCGGCGAGCCCGGCGTCGGACCCCGGCACGGAACGGTGCACGGAGAGGTGGCCGACGGCGGCCGGGTCGTCGGTGAGCACCTCGCGGCGTGTGCGGCGCCACGTGTCGATGCGCGCGGTCGCGAGCACCCGGCGCGCGTACGCGAACGGGTCGCCGTCACCCACCTTGCGCCACGCCTTGTAGGTGCGTTCCAGGGCGAGCTGGACCAGGTCCTGCGCACGGTGCGGGTCGCCGCACAGCAGGTAGGCGATCCGGTAGAGCGCCGCGGTGCTGGTCTGGGCGAACGCCGTGAAGTCCGCGACCGGGTCGACACCGCTGCGGATCACGGCGATCTCGCCGCTCCTCGGATGCACCTGCTGCCCCACCGCCACCTCGCTCATGCCGCGCACCGCGCCGGACCGGCACAGCACACCGGTCTGCGGCGCACCCCGCGCCGCGTCGTCTGCGTCATGCACCCTAGACGCAGACGAGCGGCGGGAGGTTGCCCCGGCGTCAGAGGACGTGCGAGAGGAAGTTCTTCGTACGCTCGTGCTGCGGGTCGTCCAGGACCTTCTCGGGCGGGCCGGCCTCGACGATGACGCCGTCGTCCATGAACACGACGTGGTCGGCCACCTCGCGGGCGAACCCGATCTCGTGCGTGACCACGATCATCGTCATGCCCGAGTCCGCGAGGTCCCGCATGACGGCGAGCACCTCGCCCACGAGCTCGGGGTCGAGGGCCGACGTCGGCTCGTCGAACAGCATGAGCTCCGGGTCCATGGCCAGCGCCCGGGCGATCGCCACGCGCTGCTGCTGACCGCCGGAGAGCTGCGCCGGGTAGTGGTCGGCCCGGTCGGACAGGCCCACCCGCTCGATGAGCTCGAGCGCCCGCTGCCGGGCCTCGCGCTTCGGCAGCCCCTTCACCTGGACGGGTGCCTCCATGACGTTCTCGAGCGCCGTCATGTGCGGGAACAGGTGGAAGCGCTGGAACACCATGCCGATGCGCGAGCGCTGCCGCGCCACGACCTTGGGGTGCAGCCGGTGCAGCACACCCTTGGCGTCCTCGCGGTAGCCCATGAGCTCGCCGTCGACGACGACCGAGCCGCCCGTGATCTCCTCGAGCTCGTTGACGCAGCGCAGCAGCGTCGACTTGCCCGACCCGGACGGGCCGAGGATCACGGTGACCGAGCCGCGTGCGACGTCGAGGTCGACGCCCTTGAGCACGTGCACGGCGTCGTGCCCGTGCCCGAAGACCTTGTGCACCTGCCGCACCGCGACCATGGTGTCCTGCGCGGTCGTGTCCGTGGCGCTCATGGCGTCACCTCCTTGGCGAGATCGACCGTGACCGTGCCGGAGGCCGCGATCGCCGCCTGCCTGCCGCCCGGGCCCTTGCCCCTGCCCTTGCGCCCGGTCGCGGTGCCGAACCCGCGGCCGTAGTACCGCTCGAGGTAGTGCTGGCCGACCATGAGGATCGACGTGATGAGCAGGTACCAGATCGCCGCGATGACGAGGAACGGGATGGGCAGGAACTGGCGGTTGCCCATGGCGGAGGTCGCGAACTGCAGCTCCAGCGTGAACGGCACGGCCACCACGAGGGAGGTCGTCTTCAGCATGGAGATGGTCTCGTTGCCCGTCGGGGGCACGATGACGCGCATGGCCTGCGGCAGGATCACGCGGCGCATGATCTTGCCGTCCTTCATGCCCAGCGCCTTGGCGGCCTCGGCCTGGCCCGGGTCGACGGACGTGAGGCCCGCGCGCACGATCTCGGCGAGGTACGCCGACTCGTTGAACGCCAGGCCGAGCAGCGCGGCCCAGAACGCCGTGATCACGTCGTCGGTGCGGAACGTGAAGAACTCCGGGCCGAACGGGATGCCGAGGGACAGCCGCGGGTACAGCACGGCGAGGAGGCCCCAGAAGATGAGCTGCGTGTAGATCGGGGTCCCGCGGAAGAACCAGATCCACGCCCAGCTCACCCACCGCATCACCGGGTTGTCGGAGCGGCGCATGATCGCGAGCGTGATCGCCAGCACGACGGCGATGGCCATCGAGCCGAACGTGAGGATCAGCGTCCACATGACGCCGCGGACCACCACGACGTCGCGCAGGTACAGCCACACGACGTCCCAGCGGAAGTTGTCGTTGGTGACCAGCGCGTTGGCCACCATGGCGGCCAGCACCAGCACGACGGCCGCCGCGACGAGCCGGCCGGGGCGCGGCACGGGCCGCGCGTGGATGCGGTTGGGCACGGGGTCGTGGCCCGGCGGCGACGTCTGCGTCGTCACGTCACCCAGTCCTTTCCTCGAGGGTCGGCTGAAAAGATGGGTGCACGGTACCCGCAGTCGCGCGCTGTGCGGACCACGGGCGCCGTGCACCCCGGCGGGTCACCGAGCGGATCACTCGGCGGGGTTCAGCTCCGCCTCGTCGACGACCGGCTCCGAGCTGCCCCAGGCGGCGAAGATGTCGTCAAGGGTGCCGTCGTCGATCAGCTTCTGCACCGCGGCCTGCACGGCCTCGGTGAGCTCGTCGTCGTCCTGCGCCACGACGATGCCGTACGGCGCGGCGTCGCGGATCTCGCCGATGGTCTCGACCTTGCCGTCGGTCTGCTCGATCGCGTAGGCGGTGACGGGCGAGTCGGCGTACATGGCCTGCAGCTTGCCGCCGACGAGGTTGGTCGTGACGTCCGCCTGCGACTCGTAGCGCACGACGTCGACCGGCTCCTCGCCATCCTCCTCGCACTGCTCCGAGATGTCGGCGAGCTCCTCGTCCTGGATGGTCGAGGTCTGCACGCCGACCGTCGTGCCGCAGAGGTTCTCGGGGTCGAAGTCCTCGGGGTTGCCCGCCGCGACGCCGAACTGCGAGCCGGCGACGGCGTAGCTGATCATGTTGGCCTGCTCGGTGCGCTCGTCCGTGATGGTGAACGACGAGATGCCGACGTCGTACTTGGTGCCGATCGCCGGGATGATGCCGTCGAACGCGGCCGACTGGACGTCCGCCTCGAGGCCCAGCACCGCGGCGACCGCGTGGATCGTGTCGATGTCGAAGCCGACCGGCGTGGTGCCGTCGGCGTCGATGAACTCGGCGGGGGCGTACTCCGTGTTGGAGCCGACGGCCAGCGTGCCCTTCTCGGCGATCTCCTCGGGCAGCAGCGCGGCGATCTCCTCGTCGGCCTCCACGGTCGACGGGTCGAACGAGGCGGCGGCGCTCGAGTCGTCCGAGCCGTCGGTCGATCCGCCGGACGGCTGCTGCGACGCGTCGGTGCACGCGGTGAGGACGAGGGTGGCCGCGGCGAGCGCTGCCGTGGCGGTCAGGGCGGGAAGCCTACGCATCAGGGGTCTCCTGGTCGGGTGCTGAACGTCGTGCGGGACGTCGTCTGACGTGTCACGAGGCCCCTCAGCGACCCGGCAGATCTCTGTCATCAGGGGAGCAGAGGACCCGACGGCGCACGAGGCGCCTCGATTCGAGTCTCACCCAACCGCGAGGATGCTCTGGCGTAAACCCATTGTTTCGAGACCTATATCACATTGTGACATCCGGTAACGTTTTCAGGTTTTCACCCCCCGGCCAAGGTCTGACCTGCGCGGACGCCCGATCGGCGTAGCGCAGGTCAAGGGACCCGTCAGGTGTCGTGCTCGACCGGCTCGTCCGGGCGGTCCTCCGGACCGCCCTCGTGCTCCCAGCCGTGCGGGTAGGAGGTGCGCTCGGGGCGGCGGACGAGGGCCACGATGCTCGCGGCGAGCCCGCCCCACACGACGACGAGCGCGACGACCAGGAGAGCGACGGCGGCTCCACTCATGACTTACCTCCGTAGGTGGGCCAGGCGACGAAGTCGTCGGGGGCGACGCGCCAGCGCATCCTGCTCAGCACCAGCGCCGCGACGACGAAGAGGGCGACGACGCCCCAGCCCATGACACCGAGGTACCAGGGCGCGTACCCCTCGTAGCCCTCGGTGATCAGGGTGACGACGCGCGAGACGAGCATGGCCGTGAGCACGACGGGGCCGAGCACCACGATGCAGAACGACCACCAGCGCCCGACCTGGATGGTGGACACGCCGTTGAGGTGGGACCGCATCTCCTCGGTGCGCCGCAGCACCCAGCCGATGACGACGGTGGTGACGACGGCCGACGCCACGATGCCGATGTTGTTCGCCCACTGGTCCACGGTGTCGAGGGCGACGAGGCCCGTCGTGGTCGAGAAGGCCGTCACCGAGATCAGGCCGGCCACGACGCCGATACGGACCGAGGCCTGCCGCCGCGTCCAGCCGAACTTCTCCTGGAACGACGCCGACACCACCTGGAGGATCGACAGCAGCGAGGTGAAGCCCGCCATCACCAGCGAGCCGAAGAACAGGGCGCCGAACAGCCAGCCGATCGGCATCTGGGACACGATGGCCGGGAAGGTGACGAACGCGAGGATCGGCCCCGAGAGACCCTCGAGCTCCCCGACGGTCACCCCCTGCTCGTGCGCCAGGAAGCCGAGGGCGGCGAAGACGCCGAGCCCCGCGAACACCTCGAAGCCGGAGTTGGCGAACGCGACGACGAAGCCGGGCGACGTCAGGTTGGCGCGACGCTTCCGGTACGACGAGTACGTGATCATGATGCCGAAGGCGATGGACAGCGAGAAGAAGATCTGGCTGTAGGCCGCGATCCACACGTTCGGGTCGAGCATCGCGCCCCAGTCCGGCGTGAACAGCGCGTCCAGGCCGTCGGCCGCGCCCGGCAGGAACAGCGCCCGCACCACGAGCGTGCCGAAGGCGAGCAGCAGCAGCGGCATGAAGACGACGTTGACCTTCTCCAGGCCCTTGGCCACGCGGGCCGCCAGGACGACGATCACCGCGACCCACACCAGCACGAGCGGGATGAGCACGGCGGGGACGAAGTCGAGCGTGAACCACGGGTCGGCCCCGCCGACGTCGGCGAGCCGGAGGTAGGTGCCGGTGAAGAACCCGGCCGTGTCGTCGCCCCACTGCAGGCCGAACGAGTACACGAAGTAGCTCAGCGCCCACGCGATGATCACCGCGTAGTACACGGCGATGGCGAAGCAGATCGCCACCTGGAACCAGCCGAGGCCCTCCAGCCACCGCTTGACGCGACGCAGGGCCAGCGGCGCCGAGCCGCGGAACCGGTGCCCGACCGCGTAGTCGAGGAGCAGGATCGGGATACCCGCCGTCAGCAGCGCCACGAGGTAAGGCACGATGAACGCGCCCCCACCGTTCTCGTAGGCCACGCCCGGGAAGCGCCAGATGTTGCCCAGCCCCACGGCGGACCCCACCGCGGACAGGATGAAGCCCAGCTGCCCGCTGAACTCCTCACGCTTCGCGGGCTCCGCGGTCGTGCTTCGCGCGTCGCTCATGGTCCTGATCCTGAGGGAAATCCACCCAAAAGGCGAGCCTGTCTCACCGGTGTGGCGTCATCCCGCCAGGAGCTGCCCCACATAGCCACCCCGGAACGCCCCCTCCGGGTCGAGGCGGGCGGCCAGGGCGGCGAAGTCACCGAACCGCGGGTAGAGCCCGGGCAGGTCGGTCACCGGGACCGTGAACAGCTTGCCCCAGTGCGGCCGCGCGCCGAGCGGCAGCAGCGCCGCCTCGAGCTCCGGCAGCACCGCGCGGACGGCCGGCCAGTCCTGCCGCCACGTGAAGTGCAGCGCCAGGCTGTCCTCCCCCGCGGTGCTCAGCCACTGGTCGTCACCCGCCACGGTGCGGATCTCCGAGGTCAGCAGGAGCGGGCCGACCCGGTCGCCCAGCGCCCGCACTGCGCGGACGGCGTCGGGGCCCGCCGCCCGCGGCAGGAGGTACTCGGACTGCAGCTCCTCGCCCAGCGACGGCGTGAAGTCCAGCCGGAAGTGCGGCAGCCGCTCGAACCACGGCCCCGGCACCCCGCCCTGCTCCGTGCACGCGACGGCGGCGACGTCGGGCAGGGGGTGCATCGCACGGGTCGCCGGCGACGCGCCGAGCTCGACGGGGAGCGTCGGCGGCGCGCCCACGCCGTCCTCCACGCGCGACTTGCACCAGACCAGGCGCACGTCCGGCTCGTACCAGCTCGTGAAGACGCTCACGGAGTACGCGCTGCCCATGACGGCGTCGAGGTTGTCGACGAGCGCGTCCCACGACAGGCCCGTGAAGACGTCCTGCCGCACGTCGAACGCCGGCGCCGTGGCCAGCTCGACGCGCGTCACCACGCCGAGGGCGCCGAGCGCCACCACCGCTCCGGGGAAGTCGGCGTCGCCGCGGCGCAGGGTCAGCGTCTCCCCCGCCGCGGTCACCAGCTCGACGCCGACGACGTCGCCCGCGAGCGACCGCGTGCCGTCCCCCGACCCGTGGGTACCGGTCGCGACAGCGCCCGCGACGGAGATGTGCGGCAGGGACGCCATCGCGGCGAGGGCGCGCCCCTCGGCGTGCAGGGCCGGGGCGAGCTCGCCGTACCGCAGGCCCGCGCGGACCGAGGCCACGCCGGTGGCCGGGTCGACCTCGAGGGACGGGCGGCCGTCGTCGAGCCGGTCGAGCTGCACGTGCACGCCCGTCGTGTCGGCGACGTCGCTGAAGGAGTGGCGGGAGCCGAGCGCCCGGACGCGGGGCTCGCCGGCGACGATGCCGGCGAGCTCCGCGACGGTCCGGGGGCGTTCGACGCGCACGGAGGAGTAGGTGATGTTCGCGGCCCAGTTCTTCACCGGACCAGGGTGCCACCCCGGCCGGCCCGGTTCGTGCAGCGGTCCGCTACGCGGTTGCCGTCGCGTTGCGGACCACGGGGATCCGCTGGCTGATGCCGACCATGTCGAGCACCTCCATGACGACGTCCGACGGCTCGCGCAGGAGCACGGGCGAACCCGTCTCCTCGCCCAGGACGAACACCTGGAGGATGAAGGCGACCCCCGAGGAGTCGATGAACGTGACGTCCCGGGCGTCGACGATGACGGGGTCGGGATCCGGTCGTGCGGCGAGCGTCGCCATCGCGGCGCTCGCGTTCTCGCGCAGCAGCGCGTCGATGTCACCCCAGAGGGTCACCACCGTGCCCTCGTAGGTGGTGCGGCAGGAGATGCCGGAACCCGCGCGGTCGGGTTCGACGTCCTGCACGGCGTCTGACGGGAGAGGGTCCATGGGGTCAATCGCTCCGTCCTGCAGTGGTCGGGCCTCTGCTTCGTGGTCTTCGGTCACTCTGGCTGGCACGTGCTGGGGGGCGCTCACTTGGACACTTCTTGGTTCGCTCTGTCCCTTCTCCGGGGAGAAGGGGCAAGAATTGCCTATGGCGAGTGTTCACCCGGCACTGGGCTTCCGTCCACCCCCCAGGCGTTACGGTCACGTTGCGCGGCGGAGAACTCCGCCCCTCCGGGCAGCCGCGGACCCGGCCGGCCACCCGCCCGAGGCGGCTCAGAGCGGGTCGGTCACGTCCGCGACCGTGGCGTCGAGCACCGTCGTGAGGTCGACGGCGTCGACGGTGGCACCCACGCCGTGGGCGCCACCACCGATCGACACGGGCCCCGGCTCGCTGAGCCGGGAGTCCGCGACGACGGGCCATCTGTGCAACGCGCCGAAGGGCGTGATCGTTCCCCGCTCGTAGCCCGTGACCTCGAACGCGACCTCCTTGCTCGGCATGGAGATGCGCGACACGCCGAGCAGGGCACGCAGCTTGGGCCACGAGATCTGCCGGTCGCCGGGCACGAGGACGAAGAGATAGTCGCCCTCGCCGCGACGCACGACCAGGGTCTTGATGAGCCTGCCCGGCTCGACGCCGCGCGCCGCCGCGGCCTCCGCGAGGCTGCCCACCGCATCGTGGCGCGTCATCTCGAACGGGATGCCGGCCGCGCGCAGGGCAGCCACCGCTCGTTCCTCGCTCATGCCGTTCCCCATCCCGAAATCGCGGGTCTGCCTTGTCTCGACATATGGTCAAGATCGGATGTCGTCACCCGATGGTCAGGGGCTGTCGTACTCGGTGCGCTCCGTGCGCCAGTACTCGGCACCGTCCCGCGTGCGCTGCACCAGCCCCTGGTCCACCATCGCACGACGCAAGCCTGCCGGATCCTGCGCCAGCTCGCTCAGCCGGTCGGTCAGCTCCCGCTCCGTGAGCGGCTCGAGCAGCACGGGCATCGCCCGGGCCGCCAGGTACCGCGTCACCGCGAGCTTGTCGCGCCACCGGCGCGGCATCCCCTCGAGGCGACCCTTGCGCAGGAAGCGCTCGGGGTCGCCGGGGAGCTGCTGGGTCGGATTCGGCTCTGTCGTCACGTCCCTCGCTCAGTCCTCGTCGTCGACGACGGCGAGCTCGTCGTCGTCGGGCTGCTTGGCTGCGACGCCGGACGATGTGGTGGTCGAGGTTCCCTCGGGATCCCCGTCCCCGTTCTCGTCCTCGTCCGGCGGGCAGGTGTCGTC
>DATGOB010000045.1:0-9948 GCA_036010205.1 Promicromonospora sp.
GAAGGACTCCTCCTTGCAGATGCGGATCATGGCGCGCCCGTACGGTCCGTACGAGGTGCGGCACAGGGGCACCTGGTTGCAGATCGCCGCACCGTCCACCAGCCAGCCGATGGTGCCGACGTCGGCGTACGAGAGCGTCGGGTAGTTGAAGATCGAGGAGTACTTCTGCCTGCCCGTCACGAGCAGCTCCGTGAGCTCGGCGCGCGAGACGCCGAGGGTCTCGGCCGCGGAGTACAGGTACAGCCCGTGCCCCGCCTCGTCCTGCACCTTGGCGAGCAGGATCGCCTTGCGCCGCAGCGACGGGGCGCGGCCGATCCACGCGCCCTCCGGCTGCATGCCGATGATCTCGGAGTGGGCGTGCTGAGCGACCTGGCGCACGAGCGTCCTGCGGTACGCCTCGGGCATCCAGTCGCGCGGCTCGATGCGGTCCTTGCGCGCGATCGTGGCCTCGAACTGCTCCTCGAGCGCGCTCTCCGGCACGCTCTGCGGCTCTGCGGTGACCGACACGAACACCTCCGGCGACGTTGCCTCTGCCCTGCGCCCGCGTATTTACTGACCGAGCGTTCTGTATTAGCGTGACACACGTGCGGCGGGTTGCACAACGCCCCTGGCACGACGACGTGACGGGACCTCGAGAGGGAGGCGCAGTGAGCACACGGGCGAGCGCGAGGCTGGAGAGCTGGGTCGCGGGGCGCTGGCAGGCCGGGTCGGACGACGGCGAGCCCCTGCTGGACGCCGTCACCGGCGAGGAGGTGGCGCGCGTCTCGAGCACGGGCGTCGACCTCGGCGCGATGGTCCGGTACGCCCGCGACGTCGGCGGGCCGGCCCTCCGGCCGCTGACGTTCCACCGGCGCGCGAGCCTGCTCAAGGAGCTCGCGCTGGACCTGAACGCCCACAAGGAGGACTTCCACGCGCTCTCGCTGCGCACGGGCGCGACGCGGCGCGACGGCTACGTCGACATCGACGGCGGCATCGGCACCCTGTTCAGCTACGCGAGCAAGGGCAAGCGCGAGCTGCCGGACGACACCGTCGCGCTCGACGGCCCGCTCGAACCGCTCGGCAAGGGCGGCACGTTCGTGGGGCAGCACCTGTACACGTCGCGGCCCGGGGTCGCGGTGCAGATCAACGCCTTCAACTTCCCCGTGTGGGGCATGCTCGAGAAGCTCGCGCCCGCCTTCCTCGCCGGGCTGCCCACGATCGTCAAGCCCGCGTCCCAGACGGCGTACCTCACCGAGGCGGTCGTGCGGCGGATCGCGGACTCCGGCATCCTGCCCGAGGGCAGCCTGCAGCTCCTGTGCGGCAGCGCGGGCACGCTGCTGGACGAGCTCGGCGAGCAGGACCACGTGGCGTTCACCGGCTCGGCGCACACCGGGCGGATCCTGCGCGCGCACCCGTCCGTGCTGGACCGCGGCGTGCGGCTCGGCGTCGAGGCCGACTCCCTCAACTGCTCGATCCTCGGCCCCGACGTGCGGCCCGACGACCCCGAGCTGGACCTGTTCGTCAAGGGCGTCGTCACCGAGATGACCGTCAAGGCCGGCCAGAAGTGCACGGCGATCCGCCGCGTCATCGTGCCGGAGGCGATGGCCGACACCGTCGTCGCGGCGATCAGCGCGCGCCTCGACCGCGTCACCGTCGGCGACCCCGCCGACGGCGACGTCCGCATGGGCGCGCTCGCCAGCCTCGCCCAGCGCGACGAGGTGCGCAAGGCGATCGAGGCGCTGCGCACCTCGGCCGACGTCGTGCACGGCGACCCCGCCCACGTCGAGGTCGTCGGGGCCGACGCGGAGCGCGGCGCGTTCCTCTCCCCCGTGCTGCTCCGCGCCCGCCCCGGCGCGGCGGAGCCGCACGACGTCGAGCCGTTCGGCCCGGTCAGCACCGTCCTCACGTACGGGTCGCTCGACGAGGCGGTCGAGCTGGCCGCGCGCGGCCGCGGCAGCCTCGTCGCGTCGCTGGTCACGCACGACCCGCAGGTGGCGCGCGACGTCGCCCGCGGGCTCGCACCCTGGCACGGGCGCCTGCTCGTGCTCGACCGCGACGACGCCGCCGAGTCGACCGGGCACGGCAGCCCGCTGCCGATGCTCGTGCACGGCGGGCCCGGACGGGCAGGCGGTGGCGAGGAGCTCGGCGGCGTCCGCGGCGTGCTGCACCACATGCAGCGCACCGCCGTGCAGGGCTCGCCCGACATGCTCACCGCGGTCACGGGGCGGTGGACCACCGGGTCGCGTCGCCGGGTCGAGGACGTGCACCCGTTCCGCAGGTCGCTCGCCGACCTGCGCGTCGGCGACACGATCGAGACCGCGGGCCGCACGGTCACGCAGGAGGACATCACCCAGTTCGCCGAGCTCACGGGCGACACCTTCTACGCCCACACCGACGCGGAGGCCGCCGCCGCCAACCCGTTCTTCGGCGGCATCGTCGCCCACGGCTACCTCGTGGTGTCCCTCGCGGCCGGCCTGTTCGTCGACCCGGCGCCCGGGCCCGTGCTGGCCAACTTCGGCGTCGACAACCTGCGGTTCCTCACCCCGGTCAAGGTCGGCGACACCATCCGGGTCCACCTCACGGTCAAGCAGATCACCCCGCGGACCTCGGCCGACTACGGCGAGGTGCGCTGGGAGGCCGACGTGAGAAACCAGGACGACGAGCAGGTCGCGGCGTACGACGTGCTCACCCTCGTGGCCAAGACGGAGCCCATGACGGAGGCCACGCCGGCGTGACCACCGACGCACCCGCCCGCCGCCCGCGCGGCCGCCCGGGGCACGACCGGGCGGCCGTGCTGCGCACGGCGATCGACCTGTTCATCCGCCGCGGCTACGACGCGACGTCGGTCAGCGACCTGGCGGCGGAGCTCGGTGTCACCAAGTCCGCCGTGTACCACCACTTCGCGAGCAAGGAGGCGCTGCTCGCCGCCGCGCTCGACGAGGCGCTCTCCGAGCTCGGCGCCGCGGTCGAGGCGGCGGCGACGGCCACCGACGGCGAGCCCAGCGCCGTGCGGCTGCGCGCCACCGTCGAGGCGGCCGTCCGCATCCTCGCCGACCACCTGCCCGCCGTCACCCTCCTGCTGCGCGTGCGCGGCAACAGCGACCTGGAACGCTCGGCGCTGCGCCGCCGGCGGCACATCGACGACCGGCTCGCCGCCCTGGTGCGGCAGGCCGCCGCCGAGGGCGACCTGCGGGCCGACGTCGAGCCGGAGGTCATCAGCCGCCTGCTGTTCGGCACGGTGAACTCGCTCGTCGACTGGTACCGCCCCGACGGGCCCCTGTCGGCCGACGCCCTGGCCGCCACCCTGTCGAGCGTCCTCTTCGACGGGCTGCGCCCGGCCGGGCGCTGACGGGGGCCCGCCGGGTCACCGGAGGGCCCTCACTCAGAGCCGGAGGACGGCGGGCAGCGGGTGCTCGATCGCGTCCGCGACGGTGCGCAGGAACGCCGCGGCCGTGACGCCGTCGCAGACCCGGTGGTCGAACACGAACGACAGCTGGGTGACCTTGCGCGGCACGATCGCGCCGTCCACGACCCACGGCCGGTCGATGATCCGCCCGACGCCGAGCATCGCCACCTGGGGGTGATTGATGATCGGCGCGCTGCCGTCGACCCCGAGCCCGCCGTAGTTGTTCAGCGTGAACGTGCCGGCCGCCAGCTCCTCCGGCGTCGACCGGCCCGCGCGTGCCCGCCCGACGACGTCGCGGACCGCCGCGTCGAGCTGGGCCGTCGTCATGCCGTCGGCGCCGAGCACCGCAGGCGCCACGAGGCCGTGCTCGCCCTGCACGGCCAGCCCGAGGTTCACCCCGTCCGGCACGACGATCTCGTCGCGCTCCACGTCGAGCCGCGCGTTGAGCACCGGGTAGCGGCGCAGCGCCTCGACCACGAACCGGGCCACGTACGCCATCAGCCCGGGACCGTCGTCGCCGGGCAGCCGCGCGGCCTCGCGCAGCTCCCAGAGCGCCGTGGCGTCGACGTCGACCCAGACCGTCGCCTCCGGGATCTCGCGGCGGCTGCGGGTCAGCACCGCGGACGCCGCGCGCTGGAAGCCGGTGAGCGGGATCCGCCGGGCGGCGGAGGCGTCCGGGACCGGGCCGCCCGACGCCGGCGCCAGGTCGCGCGTCCCCGCCGGAGCGCCGGCGGCGACGCCCGCGCCCGAGCGCACCGCGGCGACCGCCGCCAGCACGTCCGACCGGGTCACGACGCCGCCCGCGCC
This sequence comes from Promicromonospora sp., assembly GCA_036010205.1. Lineage (GTDB taxonomy): Bacteria > Actinomycetota > Actinomycetes > Actinomycetales > Cellulomonadaceae > Promicromonospora. The sequence goes on from DATGOB010000045.1 coordinate 4,193, forward strand.
CGTGGGCCGGACCGACCGCAGGTCCAGCCCCGCCTCGCGCGCGAGCCGGCGCACGATGGGCGAGATCACCTTGACGGGCCGGTCGTCCGCCGGCGGCCCGGGGCGGCGGGGGCGCCGCCGTCGACCCGTGCCCGGGGCGCCCGACGTGCCGTAGCCGACCAGGACGTTGCCCGACCCGGCCAGCTCCTCCTCGCGGTACGTCTCCGCCTCCCGGCGGGCGGCGTCGGCGGTCCCGCCGTCCGGCGCGCCCTCCTCCGGGACGACGGTGACGAGCGGCCTGCCGACCTCGATCGTCTCGCCCTCCGCCGCGTGCAGCTCGCCCACGCGTCCGGCGTACGGGCTGGGCACCTCGACGACCGACTTGGCGGTCTCGACCTCGGCGACCGGCTGGTCCACCGCCACGACGTCGCCCTCCGCCACGAGCCACTGCACCACCGACGCCTCGGTCAGCCCCTCGCCGAGATCGGGCAGCAGGAACGTCTGTCCGGTGAGCGTGCTCATGCGTCCTCCCACTGCAGGTCGTCCACGGCGTCCAGCACCCGGTCGACCGACGGCAGGTGAAGGTGCTCGAGCTTCGGCGGCGGGTACGGGACGTCCAGCCCGGTGACGCGCCGCACGGGCGCGGCCAGCGAGTGGAAGCAGCGCTCGCCCACGCGCGCGGCCACCTCGGCCGCGAACCCGGCGAACCCGCTCGCCTCGGCGACGACGACGGCGCGCCCCGTCGACTCGACGGCGGCGCACACCGTGGCGTCGTCGTACGGGACGAGCGAGCGCAGGTCGACGACCTGGAGGCTGCGCCCGTCGCGCGCGGCGACCTCGGCGGCCTCGAGCGCCACCGGCACCGACGGGCCGTAGGCGACGAGCGTGGCGTCGGTGCCCGCGCGGCGGACGACGGCGGTGCCGATGCCCGGTCCGTCGACGGCCCCGGGAGCGACCTCGCCCGTCGACCAGTAGAGCTACTTCGGCTCGAGGCAGATCACGGGGTCGGGTGAGGCGATCGCCTCACGCAGCAGCGCGTAGGCGTCCGCCGGGTTCGACGGCGCGACCACGTGCAGGCCGGGCGTGTGTGCGTAGTACGACTCCGAGGAGTCGCTGTGGTGCTCGACGCCGCCGATGCCGCCCGCGTACGGGACGCGCACGACGACCGGCAGCCCCACGCGGCCGCGGGTCCGGTTCCGCATCTTCGCGACATGGCTGACCACCTGCTCGAACGCCGGGTAGGCGAAGGCGTCGAACTGCATCTCGACGACGGGCCGCATGCCGTTCGTCGCGAGGCCGACGGCGAACCCCATGATGCCCGCCTCCGCGAGGGGCGTGTCGACGCACCGGTCCTCGCCGAACTCTGCGGTAAGCCCGTCGGTGACGCGGAAGACGCCGCCGAGCGCCCCGACGTCCTCCCCGAGCACGAGGACCGACGGGTCCTCGGCCATGGCGTCGCGCAGCGCACGGTTGATCGCCCGGGCCAGGGAGAGCGTCTCCGTGGCCGGGGTGGCGGCCGGTGCCGCCGGGCGGGTGACGGTGCTGGTCATCGGAGCGCCTCCTGCCGGGTCGTGGCGGTCTCGTGCGCGTCGCGCCCTGCCTCGTCGCGCGCCAGCTCGTCCCGCACGAGCGCGAGCTGCTCCTCGAGCTGCGGGGTGAGCCGGGAGTAGACGTGCCGGAACAGGTCCTCCGGGTCGGGCTCGACGTCCCGGTTGATGCCCTCGCGCGTGTGGCGTGCGACCTCCTCGGCCTCGGCGGCCAGGGCGGCGGCGCGCTCGTCGTCGAGCACGCCCTCGGCCCGCAGGTAGGTCTCGAGCCGCACCAGCGGGTCCCTGCCGACCCACGCGGCCACCTCCTCGTCGCTGCGGTACCGGGTCGCGTCGTCGGCGTTGGTGTGCGCCTGCATGCGGTACGTGTGCGCCTCGACGAGCTGCGGGCCCTCGCCCGCGCGCGCCCGGGCGGCGGCGTCGCCGAGCACGGTCAGGAGGGCGGCCAGGTCGTTGCCGTCGACCTGCTCGCCCGGCACGCCGTACCCCACGCCCTTGTGCGCCAGCGACGGCGCCGCCGTCTGGCGGGACAGGGGCACCGAGATCGCGTACCGGTTGTTCTGCACGAGGAACACCACGGGTGCCCGGAAGACCGCCGCGAAGTTGAGCGCCTCGTGGAAGTCGCCCTCGCTCGTGGCTCCGTCGCCGCACAGCGCGAGCACGACCGTCGACTCACCCCGCAGCCGCGCCGCGTGCGCGACGCCGACGGCGTGCGGGAGCTGGGTGGCCAGCGGCGTCGCCAGCGGTGCGACGTGCCGCTCGTAGGGGTCGTAGCCCGAGTGCCAGTCCCCCTTGAGGAGCACGAGGGCCTCGACCGGGTCGACACCGCGCGCGACGACCGCGGCGGTGTCCCGGTAGGTGGGGAAGAGCCAGTCGCCGTCCGCGAGCACCTGCGCCGCGGCGACCTGGCATGCCTCCTGCCCGAAGGAGGAGGGGTAGACAGCCAGCCTGCCCTGCCGCACCAGCGCGGAGGCCTGCTCGTTGTACCTGCGGGCCGCGACCATGCTCGCGTACCCGCGCAGGAGGTCCTCCCGCGGGGGCAGCGTCCCGGTGCCGGCTGTCGTGGGCCGACCGTCGGGGCCGAGCAGCATGACCGGCTCCATCGACGGCATCATGCGATCTACGTCACTCGTCATGTATATATACTGGTCAAGGCACTATCCGGATTCTACAAACCGCACAGATCCGAGAGAGTGTCCAGCGAAAGCAGGGTTGTGCGATCCAGACGTCCAGAACAGAGGGGGCGTGGAGCGTGCCGGCGAGACAAGTGGCCCCGGGCCTGGACGACGTCGACCAGCGCATCGTGGCCGAGCTGCGCGAGGACGGCCGCATGTCCATGCGCGCGCTGGCCGAGAAGCTGCACATCTCGCGCGCCAACGCGTACGCGCGCGTGCAACGGCTGGAGCAGTCCGGCGTGATCCGCGGCTACCGCGCGGAGATCGACCCCGTGCTGTGCGGGCTGGGCACCTCGGCGTACGTGACCGTCACGCTCCGGCAGGCGCAGTGGCGCTCGGTCCGCGAAGGGCTCCGGTCGCTGCGCGGCATCGAGCACATCGGGCTGGTCGGCGGCGAGTTCGACCTCATCCTGCTCGTGCGCGCCCGCGACAACGCCGACCTGCGGCACCTCATCCTCGACCAGATCCAGGGCATGGACGGCATCCTCAACACGCACACGCTGCTGGTGTTCGAGGAGCCCGCGCCGGCCGGTGCGACGCCGCCCGCGGGCTGACGACCCCGCTCAGTCCTGCGCCGCGCCGCCCGCGGCCTCGGGGCGGACGGCGGCGTCGCCGACCAGCTCGGCGAGCTGCCGCTCGAGCTCCACGAGCCGCTCGGGGCCGATGCGCCGCGCCCACTCGTCGCGCAGCGCGTCGAACAGCTCCTCCCCCTGGTGCATGACCTCCCAGCCCAGCGGCGTGACCTCGACGCGCTTGCGGCGCGCGTCGTCCGGGTCGGTGCCGCGGCGCACGTAGCCGCGCTCGAGCAGCACAGCGATCGTCTTCGCCGCCGCCTGCTTCGACACCTCGAGGCGACGCCCGAGCTCCGAGGCGGTGTCCGCACCGGAGGCGATGGCGCGCATCGCGAAGTCGTGCACGGGGCGCACGTCGGCGTGCCCGCGGGCGGCGAGCTCGGCCGTGACCGACCCGACGAGCGACCGGTAGCCCCCGAGCAGCAGCAGCGCGAGGTCGGCGCCCGAACGAGTCATGGGCCCAGGATACGGGGCGTTGCTTTTCGACAACCAGGTTGACTACACTAGATCGACAACCTGGTTGACCTTTTGTTCCGAGGAGCCCCCGTGACCGCACCGACCACCCCCACCCACCACGTCGCCCGCGTCGACGGCGCCGACCTGCACCACGTCCGCGCGGGCGACACCGGCTCGCCCGTCCTGCTCGTGCACGGCTTCCCCGAGACCTGGTGGGCGTTCCACCGGCTCCTGCCGCGCCTCGCCCGGGCGCACCGCGTCGTCGCCGTCGACCTGCGGGGGTTCGGCGACTCGAGCGTCGCCGAGGAGGACCACGGCAGCGCCGTCGCGGCCGCCGACCTGCACGGCCTGATCGAGCACCTGGGGCTGGGACCGGTGCACCTCGTCGCGCAGGACGTCGCCGGCGGCACCGCCCTGCGGCTGGTCGCCGGCCACCCCGAGGACGTGCTCAGCCTCACCGCCGTCGAGATGGGCCTGCCGGGATTCGGCCTCGAGGCCCTCGCCGACGTCACGCGCGGCGGGTCCTGGCACATCGGCGCCCTCGCCGCGCCCGGCGTCCCCGAGCTGCTGCTGGCCGGGCGCGAGCGCGCCTACCTCCAGGCCACGTTCCGGCAGCTCACCGCGAGCCCCGACGCCGTCACCGACGACGACCTCACCGAGCTCACCCGCACGTACTCCCGGGACGGCGCGTGGCGGGGCGCCGCCGGGCTGTACCGGTCGCTGCTCACCGAGGGCGAGGAGCTGCGCGCGCTCGCCGCGGAGCGCCCCGTCGAGGTCCCGGTGCTCGCGGTCGGCGCGGGCGGCGGGTCGTTCACCGCCGACACCGTCGCCCAGGTCGCCGCAGGGCCGATCCGCACCGCGCAGCTCGACGGCGTCGGCCACCACGCCGCCCTGGAGGCCCCGGCCGAGCTCGCCGCGGCCCTGCTGCCGTTCCTCGCGGAGGTCGACGCCGCGGCGGCCGACGCCGCGGCGCGGGCCGGCGCGGCCGCGCGGGCCGGCGCCTGAGCTGCCGGCTGTCCGGCCGCCGACCCGGCCCCGCTCGCCCTCGAGGCCGACGTCACTCGGCTTTGACGGCCCGCAAAGCCGACTGACGTCGGCCTCGAAGCCCATCCCCCGCGGACGACGGCGCGCGACCCGGGCGCCGGGGCGACGCCGGGACGTCGGCAGCGCGAGGTCGGCAGCACGAGGTCGGCAGCACGAGGTCGGCAGGTCCGCGGCGAGGTCGTGACATCAGCTGCTGGTCGGCACCCGCTCGTGCCGACCGGCAGCGCGCGTCACGACCTCGACGCCGTGGCACGACCTCGGCGCGCCCACCACCGCGGGCCTACCGCGTCGCGTCCAGCGACCTCGCCAGGTCCGCGAGCGAGCGGCCCGCGACCGCAGGGACCGTCACGCCCTGCAGGACGTCGACGTCGCCCACCTCCGGCGCGCTGCCCGCCGCACCGCAGAGCGCACCGACGAGGGCCGGCAGGCTGTCCTGGTGCCGCGTCACCGAGAGCGCGAGGGGCAGCGCCGCCTCGTGGTCGGCGGCCGTGAGCGCGGTGACGGCGAGCGCCAGCGGCAGCGTCTCCGCGACGGTGCCGGGGTGGCTGTAGGTGCGCGGCGCGAACCGGGCGACGAGGGCGGGCAGCGCCGCGAACGGCGAGGTCGCCGCGTCGACGAGGCGGAAGGCGTCGCGCAGGCCGTCGGCGAGCCAGCCGTCGGCGACGACCTCGGCGGCGCCGGACTCCAGGGCGGGACGCAGGGGCGCGCCGTCGAGCAGGTGGGCGAGGACCCGGGCGTACGCGGCGGCCGCGTGCACCCCCGTGCCGTCGTGGGTGACGACGGCGAGCGCGCGGGCGAGTGCGGCGGCGTCGTCGGGGGTGCTCGTGGCGACGGCGACGGCCAGGGCGCCGGACAGGGCGCTGTCGTCGTAGAACGCGGGGTTGTCGGCGCCGGTGTGCGGGGGCCGCAGTCCGCTCGCCGCGTTGATCAACGCGGACCGCTGCGCGGCGCTGGTCCAGGTGTCGGGCGTGTCGAGCAGCGCG
>DATGOB010000046.1:0-42712 GCA_036010205.1 Promicromonospora sp.
CGGGGCGGGTGCCCTGCAGCACGTCCGCCGCGACGTGCCCCAACGCCGCGCACGCCTCGGCGAACGTCGCGGACGCGCGTGTCACCGGGGTGCGGACGGTGTGCCACGGGCCGGGCGGCACGGCCAGGCCGAGCTCGGCACCCCAGGCGTCCACGAGCGCGAACGGGTCACCGGTCAGCCGCGCGGCACCGGACAGCTCGCCCGCCGCCCCGCCGTACGCCAGGGGCAGGACGGCGCCGACGTCGGCCAGGAAGGTGCGCGCGGCGTGCAGGCCGGACAGCCAACCGGCGCACCGCGCGCCGAGCGTCGTCGGCACGGCCGCCTGGGCGAGCGTGCGGCCCAGCGCCGGGACGTCCCGGTGGGCTCGGGCGAGACGCGCGGCGGCCGCGCACGCCCGCCCGAGGTCGGCGGTCGCCGACGCCGCGGCATCACGCAGCACCAGCACGAGCGCCGTGTCGAGCACGTCCTGGCTGGTCAGCCCCGCGTGCACCACGGCGGCGTGCTCCGGGGCGGCCGCCCGCAGCGCGGCCAGCAGCGGGATCACCGGGTTGCCGCCCGCCGCGGCCTCCGCGGCGACGCGCTCGGTCAGGGGTCCGGCGTCGGTACCCAGCCCGTCGGCCGCCGCCGCAACCTCGTCCGCGACCGGACCCGGCACCAGCCCCGCCGTCGCCTGCGCGCGCACCCATGCGACCTCCGTCCGCAGCAGCGCGCGCAGCACCGCGACGTCGTCGACCGGGTCGTCGCCGGACGCGCCCGGGAACAGCAGCCCGACGTCACGCACCGACGCCGTCCCTTCCCGCGTGCGGCCCCGCGTCATAGGTGAGGAACACGGTCTCCCCTTCCCCCTGCAACGAGACGTCCCAGCGCAGCGAGCCGTCCGGCTCGCGCCCGGTGACCAGCGTCGCGCGCCGGTGCGGGTCCAGCGAGGCGAGCAGCGGGTCGGCGTCGAGCGCGGCCCGCCCCGCCTCGTCCGACGCCGGCAGGTAGGCACGCGTGAACAGCCGGTCCTGCAGCCCGCGGGCGAACACCGTCACGTGGAAGAACGGCGCCCGGCCGGCCTCCGTCGCGCCCGGCAGCAGCGTGCGGAACCAGAAACCGCCCTCCCGGTCGGTCTCCGCACGGCCCCAGCCGGTGAACGTACCGTCCCGCAGCAGCGAGCCGCTGCGGGCGGGCACCCGGCCCGCCGGGTCGGCCTGCCAGATCTCCAGCAGGGCGTCCGGCACCGGGTTGCCCGCGCCGTCGCGTACCGTGCCGTGCAGGCGCACCGCACCCGGCGTGCCCGGCTCCACCAGCTCGTTGCCGCGCTCGTACGGCAGGGCGTACCCGAAGAACGGGCCCACCGTCTGACCGGGGCTGGGGGGCAGCAGCTCACTCATCGCCGTCCTCCGGCTCCGTCCACGTGCGGTGCGACCCCGTCAGCACGATGTCCCACCGGTACCCCGTGGCCCACTCGTGCTCCGACAGGTCGTGGTCGTACGTCGCCACCAGGCGCTCGCGGGCGCGTGGGTCCTGGATCGACTGGTAGATCGGGTCCAGCGCGAACAGCGGGTCTCCCGGGAAGTACATCTGCGTGACGATGCGCTGCGTGATCTCGCGGCCGAACAGCGAGAAGTGGATGTGCGCGGGCCGCCACGCGTTGAAGTGGTTCTTCCACGGGTACGGGCCCGGCTTGATGGTCTGGAACCGGTACCAGCCGTCGTCGTCGGTGAGCATGCGGCCGATGCCCGTGAAGTTCGGGTCGATCGGCGCCGGGTGCTGGTCGCGCTTGTGCACGTAGCGGCCTGCCGCGTTGGCCTGCCACACCTCGACGAGCTGGCGCCGCACGGGCCGCCCCTCCCCGTCGACGACGCGCCCGCGCACCACGATCCGCTCCCCGATCGGCTCCCCGCCGCGCTGCACCGTCAGGTCCGCCTCGAGCGGGCTGATGTCGCGCTCGCCGAACACCGGCGCGTACAGCTCGATGGTCTCCGGGTCGGCGTGGTGCAGGTCCTTGGTCGGGTGGCGCAGCAGCGAGCTGCGGTACGGCAGCCAGTTCCTGCGCGGCCCGTGCTCCTCCGGCTCGCCCCGCTCCCGGCCGGCCGCGTACGCGGCGTGCCCCGCCGCGATCTCGGCGCTGAGCTGCGCCTGGGACTCGGCGGCGGCGTCCAGCACCGTGGCGGGCCCCGTCCCGGAGACCTCGCCCGCCGTGTCTTCCTGCCCGGTGTCGTGCCCGGTGTCGTGCACCGTCATCGTCCTTCCCCTCCCGGCATCGCTGCCGACGTCCCGCTCGTGGACCCTGCACCCAGCACCGGCCCCCAGCCCGTGTACCCCTCGGCGAGGAACCTCCGCCCCGCCTCCGACGCCACGAGGGTGCGCAGCTCGGCCAGGCGCCGCCGCGCCGCGAACCCCGTCTCACCCGGGTGGGAGTGCAGCATCGCGCTCATCCACGCCGAGAAGTGCTGCGCCCGCCACACGCGCTCCGCCACGCGCTGCCCGTACGCGTCGAGCACCGCGTCGTCGCGCGTCGCGAACCACGTCTCGAGCACGTCGTGCAGCACCACCACGTCCGCGAGCGCCAGGTTGAGCCCCTTGGCGCCGGTCGGCGGCACGGTGTGGGCGGCGTCGCCGGCGAGCAGCATGCGCCCGTGCCGCACGGGCTCGACGACCGAGGACCGGAAGCGCAGCACGGACCGTTCGCGCACGGGCCCCTCGACGAGGCGGAAGCCGTCGGGCCCGGCGACGCGCCGCTGCAGCTCGGCCCAGATCCGGTCCTCGCTCCATCCCTCCGGGTCCTCGTCGGGGTCGCACTGGAAGTACATCCGCTGGTGGGTGTCGGTGCGCTGGCTGATCAGCGCGAACCCGTGCTCGGAGGTGGTGTACACCAGCTCGGGGGCGCTGCGCGGCGCCTCGACGATGACCCCGAACCACGCGTACGGGTACTCGTGCGCGTACGTGCGGCGCTGCGCCTCGGGCAGCGTGTGCCGCAGGGTCGAGCGCGAGCCGTCGGCCCCCACCAGCACGTCGCAGCGCAGCTCGTGCCCGGCCCCGTCGGCGTCGGTCCACAGCACGCCGGGGCGGTCGCCGTCCGGGTCGAGCACGCGGGTGACCGTGGCACCCCAGCGCACGTCGCCGCCGTCGGTCGAACGACGGGTGGCGAGGTCGGTGAAGACGGCGGTCTGCGGGTAGAGCCACACGCTGCGCCCGGTCAGGCCGGTGAGGTCGACACGGTGGTCGGCGCCGTCGAAGCGCAGCACGATGCCGTCGTGCCGGTCGCCCTCGCGCAGCACGCGGTCCAGGCCGTTGTCGACGAGCACCTGCACCGACGACGCCTCGAGGATGCCCGCGCGGTGGGTGTTCTCGATCTCCTCGCGGGTACGGGCCTCGAGCACCACGTGCTCGATCCCCGACGTGTGCAGCAGGTGGGACAGCAGCAGCCCGGCCGGCCCGCCGCCCACGACGGCGACGGGGGTGCGCTCGGGCAGGGGTGGTACGGCGGTCGGGTCGGTCACGAGATCCTTCCGAGGGTCAGGCCGAGCAGGGTCTCCAGCTCGTCGTGCGTGGTGCCGAACGTCTCGACGACGCGCGCGCCGTCCGGACCGACGTCGAGCACCGCGAGGTCCGTGTAGACGCGCGAGACACAGCCGACGCCGGTCAGGGGCAGCGTGCAGCGCTCCACGAGCTTGGGCGCGCCGTCCTTGGTGAGCAGGGTCATCGTCACGACGGTGCGCCGGGCGCCGACGGCGAGGTCCATCGCACCCCCGACGGCGGGCACGGCGCCCGGCTCGCCCGTCGACCAGTTGGCGAGGTCGCCGGTCACCGAGACCTGGAAGGCGCCGAGAACGCACACGTCGATGTGGCCGCCGCGCATCATGGCGAACGAGTCGGCCTGGTGGAAGTACGCGGCGCCGGGCAGCTCGGTGACCGGCGTCTTGCCCGCGTTGACCAGGTCGGGGTCGACGGCGTCGGGCGTCGGAGCCGGTCCCATGCCGAGCATGCCGTTCTCGGTGTGCAGGGTGACGCCGCTGCCCGGGTCGAGGTGGTCGGCCACGAGCGTGGGCAGCCCGATGCCGAGGTTGACGTACGAGCCGGGCGCGACGTCCGCGGCGACGCGGGCGGCGATCTCGGCCTTGGTCAGGGGCGTGTCGGTGCGCGGGGCGTTCTCCAGGTGGGTCATGCGCTCACCTCTCCCCTGCCGCGTGCGCCCGTCACGACGACGGCGTCGACGTAGATCCCCGGCGTCACGACGGCCTCGGGGTCGAGGGCGCCCGCCGGCACCACCTCGCGCACCTGCACGACGGTGCGGCGCGCCGCCGTCGCCATCACGGGGCCGAAGTTGCGTGCCGTCTTGCGGTAGACGAGGTTGCCCGCACGGTCGGCGCGGTCCGCGCGCACGAGGGCCAGGTCCGCGTGGATCGGGTGCTCGAGCACGTGGTCCACGCCGTCGATGCGACGCGTCTCCTTGCCCTCGGCCAGCGGCGTGCCGTAGCCGGTCGGCGTGTAGAACGCGCCGATCCCGGCACCGGCGGCCCGGATGCGCTCGGCGAGGTTGCCCTGCGGCACGAGCTCGAGCTCGACCGCACCCGACCGGTAGGCGGCGTCGAAGTGCCACGAGTCGACCTGGCGCGGGAACGAGCACACCATCTTCGCCACGCGCCCGTCACGGATGAGCCGCGCGAGCGGGTCGTCGCCGTTGCCCGCGTTGTTGCTCACCACGGTCAGCCCCGTGGCGCCCTGCGCGAGCAGCGCCTCGACGAGCTCGGTCGGCTGACCCGCGGGGCCGAACCCGCCGATCATCACGGTCGAGCCGTCGGCGACGTCCCCCAGCGCGGCGAGCGCGTCGGGGGCGAGGACGGTCGCGCTCATGCCGGGCTCCCGCCCGACACGTTCCCGGTCACGTTCTCCAGGACCACGGCCATCCCCTGCCCCACGCCGATGCAGATCGCGGCGACACCCCAGCGGGCGCCCTGCGCGGCCAGACGGCGCGCGAGCGTGCCCAGCACGCGCGTGCCCGACGCGCCGAGCGGGTGCCCGAGCGCGATCGCACCGCCCCACGCGTTGACGATCTCGGGGTCCGCACCCCACGCGTCGGTGCACGCGAGCGTCTGCGCCGCGAACGCCTCGTTGATCTCGACGGCGGCGACGTCACCCCAGCCGATGCCCGACCGGTCGAGGGCGCGCTCGACGGCCTCCACCGGCGCGTACCCGAAGTACTGCGGCTCGTTCGCGACGGTCGCGCGACCCGCGATCCGGGCCAGCGGCTCCAGCCCCGTGAGCGCGACGGCGCGCTCGGAGCCGATGAGCGCCGCCGAGGCGCCGTCGGTCAGCGGCGAGGAGCTGCCCGCCGTCACGGTGCCCGCCCCGGGCCCGTCGCCCGCCGGGCGGAACGCCGGGGCCAGCGCGGCGAGCCGCTCCAGCGAGGTGCCCGGGCGGATCGGCTCGTCGCGGGTCAGCGCGGAGTACCTGCCCGTGGCCGGGTAGGGCGTCACGAGGTCGTCGTAGTGCCCGGCCTCCCACGCCTCGTGCGCCAGCGTGTGGCTGCGCAGGGCGTACTCGTCCTGGCGCTCGCGGGTGATGCCGTGCCGCTCACGCAGCCGCTCGGTCGCCTCGCCGAGCGAGACGGTCCACTCCTCGCGCATCCGCGGGTTGACCATGCGCCAGCCCAGCGTGGTCGAGGAGAGGGTGAGGTCGCCCGCGGGGAACGGCCGCTCGGACTTGGGCAGCACGTACGGTGCCCGGCTCATCGACTCGACACCCCCGGCGACGACGACGTCGGCGTCGCCCGCCTCGATCGCGCGCGCCGCCTGCACCGCGGCCTCCAGCGACGAGCCGCACAGGCGGTTCACGGTCGCGCCGGGCACGGTGACCGGCAGGTCGGCGAGCAGCACCGCCATGCGGGCCACGTCGCGGTTGTCCTCGCCTGCGCCGTTCGCGGTCCCCAGGATCACGTCGTCCACGAGGGCGGGGTCCAGGTCGGGCGCGCGCCGCACCGTCTCACCCACCACGAAGGCGGCCAGGTCGTCGGGCCGCACGTGGGACAACGCCCCGCCGTAGCGGCCGAACGGCGTCCGGACGGCGTCGAGCACATAGGCGTCCTGCGTCGGCACAGCCATCAGATCGTTCCTCTCATCCGGGCCACGTCGGACTCGATGGACCGCGCGGCCTCCAGCAGCGGCGGCAGCAGGTGCTCGAGGATCTCGGGGATCGAGCCCCGCCGGACGGGCGCCGAGACGTTCACGGCCGCCACCACGCGGCCCGCGCCGTCCCGCAGCGGGGCCGCCACCGAGCGCAGCCCCTCCTCCAGCTCCTGGTCCACGAGCGCCCAGCCCTGCCCGCGGACCTCTTCCAGCACGGCGCGCAGCCGGTCGGGCTCGGTCACCGTCCACGGCGTCAGCGCCGCCAGGGTGGTGCCCTCGAGGTAGGTGTCCACGACGGCGGGCTCGGCGTGCGCGAGCACCGCACGGCCCATCGACGTCGCGTACGCGGGGAACCGCGTGCCCACCTGGATCGCCGCGTTCATGATCCGGTGCGTGGCGACCCGCGCCACGTAGACGATGTCGGCGCCGTCGAGCACCGCGACCGACGACGACTCCCCCACCCGCTGGGACAGCTCCTGCAGGTGCGGCAGGGCGATCTCCGGCAGCGTCAGGCTCGACAGGTAGGCGTAGCCGAGGTCGAGGATCGCCGGGCGCAGCGAGAACTCACGCCCGTCGGTGGCGACGTACCCGAGCTCGACGAGCGTGTGCAGGAACCGGCGCGCCGACGCCCGGCTCAGCCCGGTCTCGCGCGCGACGTCGCTCAGCGTGAGCGACCGGTGCTCCTGGTCGAACGCCCGGATCACCGCCAGCCCGCGCTCGAGCGACTGCACGAACTCCGGCGACCGCGCGGCGTCGTCGCCCCCTGCCTCGTCCCTCACCATCTCGCCCCCTTCGGCTCGCAGCACGGTTCACGCCCCGGACGGCGGCGGTGCGTCCGCCGGATGCGTCAGGTGCGCGTCCGCCAGGCTACGGACGCCCTGCTTGGCCTGCTGGACGAGCTCGTAGACGTGCGTGCGCAGGCGCGCGAACTCCGCGTCCCCGCGGGTCTCGAGCTGGTCGCGGTCGGCGCCGAGGCCGACCTCGACGTCCTCCAGCACGACCGTGGGCCGCGCCGACAGCACCAGCACGCGCTCTCCGAGGTAGATCGCCTCGTCGATGTCGTGCGTGACGAACACGACGGTGATGCCGAGCCGCTTCCACAGCGTGCGCACCAGGTCCTCGAGCTCGAACCGGGTCTGCGCGTCGACCGCCGCGAACGGCTCGTCCATGAGCAGCACCTGCGGCTCGTAGGCGACGGCGCGCGCGATCGCGACGCGCTGCTGCATGCCACCGGACAGCTGCCACGGGTAGGACGCCGCGACGTCCGCCAGGCCGACCGCCGCGAGGGTCTCGGCCACGAGCTCGGCCCGGCGCGCCTTCGCGACGCCCTTCTCCTTGAGGGGCAGCTCGACGTTCTGCGCCACGCTCATCCACGGGAACAGCGAGCGCCCGTACTCCTGCAGCACCACGGCCATGCCGGGCGGCGGGCCCGTGATGGGCGAGCCGCCGAGCGCGAGCTCGCCCGAGGTGGCGGGCAGGAGGCCGGCCAGGCAGCGCAGCAGCGTCGTCTTGCCCGCGCCCGAGGGGCCGACGACGCAGACGAGCTCGCCGGGGCGGACCTCGAACGTGAGGTCGGCGACCGCCTCGACGGGCTCGCCGCGACCGGCGTACACCTTGCGCAGGTGGCGCACCTCGAGGCTGGCGCCGCCGGGGTGGTCGACGACGTCGTGGTCCGGGGCCACGTCCGCGGGGCTGGTCATGTCAGGCACCTCCGTGCTGGGACTGCCGGTACCCGAGGTACCAGCGCAGGACCGCGTCCGTCACGACGCGGAAGACGAGGGACAGCAGCACGCCCACGACGCCGAGCAGGAGGACCCCGCTCCACATCTCCGGGATCGCGAAGCTGCGCTGGAACTGGACGATCGAGAAGCCCAGACCGTCCTTGGCCGCGAACATCTCGCTGATGACCATGAGGATGATCCCGATCGACAGGGCCTGCCGAGCGCCCGTGACGATCTGCGGGCTCGCGCCGCGCAGCACGAGGTGGCGCAGCGTGGCCACGCGGCCCAGCCGGTAGGCGCGGGCGGTGTCGCGCAGCACGGGGTCGAGGCCGCGCACGCCCTCGACCGTGTTGAGCAGCACGGGCCACACGCACCCGATGGCGATGACGGAGACCTTCATCGTGTCGCCGATGCCGAGGAACAGCATGAGGACCGGCACGAGCACCGGCGGCGGGATCGCGCGGAAGAACTCCAGCACGGGCTCGAGGAAGGCCCGCAGCGCCCGCGACGAGCCGACGGCGACGCCGAGCGCGACACCACCGACCAGCGCGATCGCGTACCCGGCCAGCAGGCGCAGCACCGAAGGTACGACGTCGACGGCGAGCCGGCTCTCCGCGAGCGGCGACGAGAACCACGTCTCGCGCGACGTGCCGACGATCTCGGCCAGCGGCGGGCTGTAGAACGAGGTGCTCCCGGCGCTCGCGACCCACCACACGGTGAGGATCACCACGGGCAGGCCGAGGGTCAGCAGCACCGGCCGGGCGACCCGGCGCAGCGCGCTCATGCCGCCACCTCCCCGCGCACGGACGGGTGCCAGAACAGCACGCGGTGCTCCAGGGCCCGGGCGAGCACGTTGACGACGACGCCGAGCAGCCCGGCGACGACGACGTACGCGTACATCGAGTCCACGGCGCCGGACGACTGCGCGATGCCGAGCGCCTTGCCGATGCCGGGCGTGCCGACGAGGAGCTCACCGGTGACGGTGAGGATGAGCGCGACGCTCGCGGCCAGCCGCAGGCCGGTCATCGCGTACGGCAGGGTGGTCGGCCACACGACGGTGCGGATCCGGGTCAGCGCCGAGAAGCGGTAGGAGCGTGCGGTGTCGGCGGCGACGGGGTCGACGTCGCGCACGCCGGCCAGGACCTGCACGAGCACCTGCCAGAAGCTCGCGTACACGACGAGGATGAGCGTGCCTGCCATCCCCGTGCCGTACAGCAGCACGGCAACGGGGATGAGCGCGACGGACGGCACCGGCCGCAGGAACTCGATGGTCGAGGCGGTCACGGCACGCAGGACCGGGACCGACCCGATGACGACGCCGAGCACGACGCCCGCGACGAGAGAGATCGTCAGGCCGGTGCCCCAGGTGGTGAGCGTCTGGCCCAGCGCGACCCAGAACTCCGGCGTGCCGAGGCGCTCGGCGAGCGCCACCGCGATCCGGGAGGTCGGAGGCAGGAACCGGTCGTCGACCAGACCGAGCCGCGGCGCGAGCTCGAGCACGACCAGGAGCGCCGCCACCCCCGCCAGGCCGAGGACCCGGGCGGGGGTGCGGCGACCGGCGGGCCGGTGCGTGCGGGTCACGGCAGGAGCTTGCTCACGTCGACGGGCTCGTCGAACAGGCCGTCCTTCTCACCGAGGTCGGCCAGGAGCTGGAACGAGGCGTCGGTCAGCTCGGCGGAGAACCGGGGCATGACCATGGCCTCCTTCACCTCGGGGTCGATCTCGGTGTAGGTGTCCAGGACGGCGCGCGTCTCGTCCGGGTGCTCCTCGGCGTAGGTGAGCGACTCCTCCATCGCGGCGGTGAACGCCTCGACGGTCTCCGGGTCCTCCGCGATGGTCTGCTCGGACGTGAAGTACGCCGCGACCATGAGGTCGGCGTCCGTCTCGGCGAAGTTGGACGCGACGACCTCTGCACCCTGCTGCAGCGCGGTGGTCAGGTGCGGCTCGACGACCCAGGCGGCGTCGACCTGCTCGCTCGCGAGCGCGGCAGGCATGTCGGGGAAGCCCATCTCGACGAACTCGACGTCGCCGGCCTCCCCGCCCGCGTCGCCGACGACCTTGCGGATCGTGGTGTCGCCGATGTTGTTGAGCGTGTTGACGGCGACGGTGTGGTCGGCGAGGTCGGCGGCGTCCTTGATGTCGGAGCCCTCCGGCACGACGACGGCACCGAAGTCCTCGCCCGGCGTGCCGGTGGTGAAGTTGCCCGCCGCGACCGCCTTCAGCGGCAGACCCTGCGACGACGCGGCCAGCAGCGAGGTGACGTTGCTGAAGCCGAACTGGTACTCGCCGCTCACGACGGCCGGGACGACCGCAGCGCCGCCCTGCGCGAGCTCCAGGGTGACGTCGAGGCCCTGGTCCTCGAAGAAGCCCTCCTGGACCCCGAGGTAGATCGGGGCGACGTCGACGATCGGGATGACCCCGACCGTGACGGGGGTGAGCTCGCCGTCGGCCGGGGCGTCCCCCTCGCCTCCGGCGTCGGCGGTACCGCCACAGGCGGTCAGGACGAGGGCTGCGGCCGAGGCCACCACCGCGAGAGGGAACGTGCGACGCACTGTGGTTCTCCTTCGAAACGGATGGATGCGATGAGAGTCGGCGCGCCACCGGACAGGTGTACGCCTACCGAACGCCCGTGCTCACAGAGAACACTCCCAGGATCACCGGGCGAGGTCAACACCCCGCCCGGTCACGATCCGGTCACCGCCCCCGTCCGTCGGAGAGGCCGAAGCCGCAGGTCACAGGGCTGCACCGCCCGCGCGCCGGGACGCGGGCGGTGTGACCGTGCGCTACTGCGCGGGCTCCGGCACGAGGAGCTTGTTCACGTCGACCGGCTCGTCGAACAGGCCGTACTCGAGGCCGAGGTCGGCCAGCACCTGGAGGTAGGTGGGCTCGATGTCGGCGGCGAACCGCGGCATCACCATCACCGACTTCACGACGGGGTCGATCTCGGTGTAGGTGTCCAGGACCGCCCGGGTCTCGTCCGGGTGGTCCTGCGCGTAGGTGAGCGACTCCTTGATCGCGGCCGTGAACGCCGCGACGGTCTCCGGGTCGGACTCGAGGGTCTGGTCGGACGTGAAGTAGGCCGCGACCAGCAGGTCGTGGTCCGTCTGGGCGAAGTTGGAGCTGATGACCTGCGCGCCCTGCTGCACGGCCGTGGTCAGGAAGGGCTCGACCACCCAGGCGGCGTCGATGTCGCCCGCGGTGAGGGCTGGCAGCATCTCCGGGAAGGGCATCTCGACGAACTGGACGTCCGCCGGGTCGCCGCCGGACTCGTGCACGACGTTGCGCACCGTCGTGTCGCCGATGTTGTTGAGCGAGTTCACCGCGACCGTGCGGCCGGCGAGGTCGGCCGCCGTGCCGATCTCGGAGCCGGCCGGCGCCACGACGGCGCTGAAGTCCACGCCGTCCTGCCCCGTCGTGAAGTTGCCCGGTGCGACCGCCTTGAGCGGCTCGCCCGCGGCCGAGGCCAGGAGCAGCGACGTCACGTTGCTGAACCCGAACTGGTACTCGCCGCTCACCACGGCGGGCACGATCGCGGCGCCGCCCTGCGCGAGCTCGAGCGTGACGTCGAGGCCGTGCTCGGCGAAGATCCCCTCCTGCACGCCGAGGTAGATCGGCGCGACGTCCACGATAGGGATGACACCGACGGTGACCGCCTGCCGGCCGCCGGTCGCGGACGCCGAGCCCTCCGGCGAGGCGCCCGAGGCGCTCGCGCACGCCACGAGAAGTACCGACGCGAGCGCAGCGGACAGGATGAGCGGGATCTTTCGACGCACTGGGTTCTCCTTCGAACTTGCCTGGGGGTGCGGCACACCGGCGATGGAGCGGCCCGGCACACGTGCCGACAGAGAACGGTGCCCAACCTTGCGAACGTGGTCAACACCACAAGCGTTACGAATGGGTCAAAACTGCACGTCACCCGCTCGAATGAGCAGGAAAAACGGTATCGGCGACTGTGATCCGCGCCTCACCGGGCCGGGTTCGGTCGTCGACCGATCACTTTCGAACCCGACGTCGATCGTCTTTGACGGCGCCGAAAAACGATCAGCGTCGGGGTGGAAGACGATCGACGGCGGCAGGGCGGCTCGGCAGTCGCCCTGCCGCCCGCCCGCCCTGCGTCCGTCCGCGCCGCGTCCGTTCGCGCCGCGTCCGTCCGCCGAGTGCAGAGTTTGTGCGCCGGATCGCGATGGCCCCGAGCACAAACTCTGCACTCCACCGGGGGACGGCCGCGGGCGGCGGGCACCGCGCAGCGCGTGCGGCGTGCGGCGTGCAGCGTGCAGCGTGCAGCGTGCAGAGTTTGTACGGGCGGACGGCGGTGTCGGCGCGCACAAACTCTGCACTCGACCGACGGGACGGCGGCGGTGCGACGAAGTCTGCAGTGGGCGGGGCTACCGGCTGGTGGCCGAGTCGGCCGAGTCGACGTCGGTCGGGTTCGCGTCGTCGGTCCGCTCCGGGTCGGTGCCGTCGGTCGGCTCCGCGTCCGCGCCGTCGGCCGAGTCCGAGCCGGCACCGTCGGGACGCTCGGTGCCCGCATCGGCGGTCGCCTCTGCTCCCGCACCGTCGGGACGCCCCGCATCTCCGGCGGCGGCGTCCTCCTCCGCGGGCTCGCGGCCCGGCACGTACACCGACGCCTCGGGTTCGGGGTGCCTGCGACCCTGCAGCACGACGATCGCGATGCCGAGCAGGATCGCGATCCCCGACGTCCAGATGTTGGCCGGCACGCCGAGGGGGGCGTCGCTGGTCGGGTCGATGCGGATCGACTCGAGCCAGCTGCGGCCCAGCCCGTACCAGACGAGGTAGAGGCCGAACAGGCGCCCCCAGCGCAGGCCCGGGCCGGGCGTCGCGAGCGCGTCGTTGCGGCGGGTCACCCGGCGTTCGATCGTGAGCAGCAGCGCGACGCCGACGAGGTTCCACACCATCTCGTACAGGAACAGCGGGTGGAACAGCGTGCCCGCGGGGGTGCCCGCGGGGAACATCGGGGCATCGGGGCGGATCTCGAGCCCCCAGGGCAGCGTCGTCGGCAGGCCGAAGAGCTCCTGGTTGACATAGTTGCCGAGGCGACCGATCGCCTGGGCGAGGAGCAGGCCGGGGGCGAGTGCGTCGGCGAACGACCAGAACCGCAGCCCCGACTGACGGCACCCGATCCAGACGCCGAGAGCTCCGCCGAGCAGCGAGCCGAACAGGGCGTTGCCGCCCTCCCAGATCCGCACCCAGGCCCACGGGTCGACGCCCGGGCCGGTGAAGTCGCCCAGGTGCGTGAGCACGTGGTAGATGCGGGCGCCGACGATGCCGATCGGCACGGCCCACATCGTCACGTCGAGCGCGAGCCCCGGTGCCGCACCGCGGGCGCGCAGGCGCCGGTCGGTGACGTACGCGGCGGCGGCGATGCCGGCCAGCAGGCACAGGGCGTAGGTGTGGATGGTGAGCGGGCCCAGGGAGAACTGGGACCACACCGGGTCGGGGCTCGGGATGCTGGCCGGGATCACGAACCGAAGGTACCGCGATCAGCCCGCCCGGCGGGCATCGACCGGGTCACGGTCCGGCGACGGTCCGGACCCGGTCGACGACCCGGCGCTCAGCGCCGCCGCTTCTCCCGGACCCGCACGGAGATCTCGATGGGCGTGCCCTCGAACCCGAACGTCTCGCGCAGCCGGCGCTCGATGAACCGCCGGTACCCGGCCTCGAGGAACCCGGTGGCGAAGATGACGAACCGCGGCGGGCGGGTCGAGGCCTGCGTCGCGAACAGGATGCGCGGCTGCTTGCCGCCACGCAGCGGGTGCGGGTGGGCCGCGACGAGCTCGCCGAGGAAGCCGTTGAGCTTGCCGGTCGGCACACGCCGGTCCCACGACGCCAGCGACCGCTCGATCGCGGGCACGAGGCGCTCGGCGTGCCAGCCGGTCCGCGCGGACAGGTTGACGCGCGGCGCCCACTGGATCTGCACGAGCTCCTTCTCGATCTCGCGCTCGAGGTAGGGGCGGCGGTCCTCGTCCATGAGGTCCCACTTGTTGTACGCGATGACGAGCGCGCGGCCCGCGTCCACGACCTGCTGGATCACGCGGATGTCCTGCTCGGTCAGCGGGTTGGAGGCGTCGACGAGCACGACGCCGACCTCCGCCTTCTCGATGGCGGCGGCGGTGCGCAGCGACGCGTAGAAGTCGGCGCCGCGCGTCTGGTGCACGCGCCGCCGGATGCCCGCGGTGTCCACGAACCAGTACGGCACGCCGCGCAGCTCGATGAGCTCGTCGACAGGGTCGCGCGTGGTGCCCGCGACGTCGTCGACGACGACGCGCTCGCTGCCGGCGATCTTGTTGAGCAGCGACGACTTGCCGACGTTCGGACGGCCGACGAGCGCGACGCGGCGCGGACCGGACGGCCGCTGCACACCGTGCGCCGACTCCTCGGGCAGCGCCTTGACGGCGGCGTCGAGCAGGTCGCCCGTGCCGCGGCCGTGCAGCGCCGAGACCGGGTACGGCTCACCCAGCCCGAGGCTCCACAGGTAAGCCGCGTCGGCCTCGCCGGAGGCGCCGTCGACCTTGTTGGCGGCGAGCACGACGGGCTTGCCGGAGCGGCGCAGCAGCTCGACGACACGCTCGTCGGTCGCGGTGGCGCCGACCGCGGCGTCGACCACGAAGACCACGGCGTCCGCGAGCGAGATCGCGACCTCCGCCTGCTCGGCGACCTTCGACTCGATGCCCGCGACGTCGACCTCCCAGCCGCCCGTGTCCACGAGCAGGAACCGGCGGCCCGCCCACTCGGCCGGGTAGGACACCCGGTCGCGCGTGACGCCCGGCTTGTCCTCCACGACGGCCTCGCGTCGGCCCAGGATGCGGTTGACGAGGGTCGACTTGCCGACGTTGGGCCGGCCGATGATCGCGAGCACCGGCAGCACCGGCTCGGCCTCGGCCTCCTCGTCGGACCACTCGCCCTCGAGGAGCTCCTGGTCGGACTCGTCGAGCTCGAAGTCCTCCAGCCCGGCGCGCAGGGCACGCTCGCGCGCGACGTCGTCCTCGGTCTCGTTCAGGGCCTCGTCGAGGTCCACGGCGTCGAGCGCGGGCTCGACCTCGGGTGCGGCATCTTCTCGGGCCGCGGCGGGGCGCGCAGCAGCCTCCGATGCGGAGGGGTCGTGGGTCATGCCCCCATTGTCGCAGGCGCGGCCCGCCCCGGCCGAACCGCGCGGCTATGACCTGCGTCGCGCCGCAGACCTGGCACGACGTCACCCGTCGCGCAGGTAGGCGAGCACGGCCGAGACACGCCGGTCCGACGCCGGGTCCAGCGGCAGCTTGGCGAAGATGTTCCCGACGTGCTTGCGCACCGCGGCCTCGGACACGACCAGCTCGGCGGCGATCGACCCGTTGGTCCGGCCCTCCGCCATGAGCGCGAGGACCTCCCGCTCCCGCGCGGTGAGCGACGCCAGCGGGCCGTCGTCGTGCCGCCGACCGAGCAGCTGACGCACCACCTGCGGGTCCACCACCATCTCCCCCGCGGCGAGACGGTCCAGGCTGTCCAGGAACTCGCGCACGTGGCCCACCCGGTCCTTGAGCAGGTAGCCGATGCCGCCGCCCGGCGCGGAGTCGAGCAGCTCGGCCACGTAGGCGTCGGCGACGTACGCGGACAGCACCAGCACGGCCAGGTCCGGGTGGCGACGGCGCAGCTCGGCGGCGACGCGCAGCCCTTCGTCGGTGTGCGTCGGCGGCATCCGGATGTCCGTGATGACGACGTCCGGCGCGGTGCGCGCGGTGAACGCGAGCAGCGCCTGCGCGTCCTCGACCGCGGCGACCACCTCGTGACCCGCGCGCTCGAGGATCGCCAGCAGACCTTCTCGCAGCAGGGCGGCGTCCTCGGCCAGCACGATCCTCACAGCAGCCTCCTCAGCACAGCCCTCACACCACGGGACACGTCGCCCTCACCTCCGTCGGCCCGCCGTCCGGGCTCGTCACCGTCAGCTCGCCGTCGAGCGCCTCGACCCGCAGGGCCAGGCCCGCCAGCCCGCCGCCGGGCCGTACGGTCGCGCCGCCGACACCGTCGTCCTGCACCACGAGGACGAGCGATCCGTCCGCGAGGCGCGCGTGCACCCGGACGGAACGGGCGTTCGCGTGCCGCACCACGTTCGTCAGCGCCTCGCTCACGACGAAGTAGGCGGCCGCCTCGACCGGGGCCGGCAGCCGCTCCGGCAGGCGGACGTCCACCGTGACCGGCACCTCGACCGCGTCCGCCACCTCGTGCACCGCCGCCTCGACCCCGTGGTCGACCAGCACCCGTGGATGGATTCCCCGCACCGTGCTGCGCAGCTCCTCCAGCGCCGCCTCCGCCTGCCCGTACGCCTCGCGCACGAGGTCGAGGCCCACGCCTTCCGGGATCTCCAGCTCCGCCCGCCCCAGCGTCATCGTGAGCGCCACGAGACGCTGCTGGGCACCGTCGTGCAGGTCGCGCTCGATGCGCCGCCGCTCCGTCTCGAACGCGTCCACCAGATCGACCCGCGAGCGCCGCAGCGCGGTCACCGCCTCCGTGAGGCGTGCGTGCGGCGGGTCCGGCAAGTCCACGCTCCTGCAGGTCGCCGCAGGCCTCGACCGGCCCACCAGGGGCGGCGTCGTCATCGCGGGCACGCCCCTCGCAGGGCTGGACAGGACCCGGCTGACCAGGCTGCGCCGCACCACCATGGGCTTCGTGTTCCAGCAGTACAACCTGCTGGACGCCCTGACCGCGTACGACAACGTCGCCCTGCCCGCCCGGCTCGCCGGCCGACGCGTCGACCGCACCGCCGTGCTCGACGCCCTCGACCACGTCGGGCTGCGGGACCTCGCCCGCCGCCGCCCACCCGAGATGTCCGGCGGCCAGCAGCAGCGCGTCGCGGTCGCCCGTGCCCTGCACACCCGCCCCGCCGTGCTCTTCGCCGACGAACCCACCGGAGCGCTCGACCGGACCTCGGGCCGGGACGTCCTTGCCCTCCTGCGGGCGGTCGCGGACTCCGGCCAGACCGTCGTCATGGTCACCCACGACCCGCTCGCCGCGTCGTACGCCGACACCGTGCTGTTCCTCGCGGACGGCCTCGTCGTGGGCCAGATGCGCAGCGGTGACGCGCTCCAGATCGCGGCACGGATGACGGAGCTGGAGCAGTGATGCTCACCCACAGCATCAGGACCGCCCGCGACTCGTGGCGCGCGTACGCCGGCGCGGCGGTTGCCCTGGCGGGCGGCACCGGCCTCATCGGACTCTCCGTGAACCTCCTGGGGTCGCTCGACGCGACCTCCGGCCGGGCCGAGCTCTCGGCCGAGGTCCGCGAGCAGGTTGACGGCCTCGGCTCGCTCTTCGGGTTCATGGCGAGCGTCTCGCTGTTCATGGCCCTGTTCGTCGTGGCGAGCACCTTCGGCTTCGTCGTGGCGACGCGCCGCCGCGAGCTGGGCCTGCTCCGCCTGATCGGCGCCACCCCCTGGCAGGTGCGGCTGCTCCTGCTCGGCGAGGCGGCCGTGGTGGCCGTCGCGGGCACCACGCTCGGCGTCGTCGTCGCCACCCTGGTCACACCGCCGACCTTCACGCTGCTGCACCTGACCGGCCTGACCCCGGTCACGCTGACGGCGCCGGGCCCGGGCACCGCCTGGGCGGTCGCCGCACCGCTGGGCGCCTGGGTCGCGCTGGTCGGCGCGTGGCGCGCCGGGCGCACCCAGCCCGCCGAGGCGCTGCGGGAAGCGGTGCTCGAACGACGCCGGCCCGGCGTGCTGGAAGGGCTCGCCACCGCCGCGGCGGGCGCGACACTGCTCGGCACCGCCGCCCTCACCTCCGAGATGGACCTGCTCCTCGCCCTGCTCGCGGGGATGCTCCTGCCGATCGTCGCTGTCGTCGGTCTCAACGGGGTGGGCCGGCTCGTCTACCCGGCGCTCGCGGGCGTGGTCGGGCGGGCCGTCGCGGACCTCGACCCCGCGGCGCGGCTCGCCCGGGACCACGCCCGCTCGTCGCTGCGCATGACGGCCGCCGTGGCGGCGCCCGTCGTCGCGATCACGGCTCTGGCAGGCTCGCTGCTCCTGGCCGTGAGCGCGACCGCGGACTGGACCGAGGGCGCGGACCGGTCCGCCCTGCGCGCCCCGCTCGTGGCCGAGGTGACGGGCGACGCCGGCGCCGTCGCGGCCGTGCCGGGCGTGGCCACGGCGGACGTCCGCCGCACCGTGCCCCTCCGTCTCGGACGCGCAGGCAGGGACGACGCGGAGGTCCTCGACGTCGCGGCCGCGGCCCAGACGCGCGGTCTGCGCGCTGTGCACGGGTCGCTCGAGGACCTGCACGGTGCCGCGATGGCGGTGACCGAGTCCTACGTCACCGACATCGGCGGCCGGGTCGGCGACGTGCGGACCCTGCACGTCGGTGACGCGAGCACGAAAGTAACGATCGCCGCCGTCGTGCCGGACGCCCCGGACCTGTGGGCCGACCTCCTGGTCCCGGACGACCTGCCGGGCGTCGCGGGGGCCGCCCGCCCCGTCGGCACCGTGTTCGTGGTGCCCGACGCCGGGACCGACGACCGCACGGTCGCCGCCGCGCTGCGCCGGACGGGGGCCGACGTGGCGACGGCCGACGCGTGGGTCGCCGGTGTGGTGGCAGAGACCCGGGAGACGAACGCGGCCGTGCTGTGGGTCATGCTCGGGCCGGCCGGCGTCTACGCCGCGATCGGCGCGGCGAACGCGGTCCTCATCGGGTCCGGTCAGCGCCGCCGGCAGCTCGCCACCGCGCGCCTGCTGGGCGCCACACCCGCGCAGGTGCGCAGGGCGGCCGTGTGGGAGACGTCCTTCACAGGTGTCGCGGCCCTGCTCCTGGGCGGCGCGGTGGCGGGGTTCGTCGGGTGGTTCGTCCGTCAGGCGGTCGTGCGCGAGGTCCCCCAGGCGCCGCTGACGGTCCCGTGGCTGCCGCTCGCCGGGATCGTCGCGGCCTGCGCGGTCGTGCTCGTGGCGGCGGCCGCCGCAGGCGCCCGTACCGCCGCGCGCGAGTAGTTCCGGGCCCCGGTCACGCCGAGGGCGCGACCTCGCGCCCGGTCTGCCGCGCGACGACGGCGAGCACGGCCTCGACGGTCTGCTCGAGGTCCAGGTCGCTGGAGTCGACCGTGACGACGCCGTCGGCGGCCGTGTGGAACGACGTCACCTTCGCGTCGTCCCGGTCGCGCCGCAGCACCTGGTCGCGCGTGGCGTCGACCGCGGAGGCGTCGGCGGCGCCGTGCACCTCCAGCGACCTGCGGCGCAGCCGCGCCTCCTCCGACGCGGTGAGCAGCACGCGGACGTCGGCGTCGGGCGCCACGACCGTGGTGATGTCGCGCCCTTCGGCGACGATCCCGCGGCCGCCGGAGCGCACGGCGTCGGTCGGGCTCGACTCCTGGTCGATGATCTCCCGCTGCCGCCGCTTGAGCTCGGCACGCACCTCGAGGTTCGAGGCGACCTTCGAGACGTTCGTCGTCACGTCGGTGCCGCGGATCGTCGTGGCGACGTCCCGCCCGTCCAGCTCGACGCCGGGCGCCGCCGGGTCCACGCCCATGACCAGCGGCATCGCACGCACGGCCGTGGCGACCGACGTCGGGTCCTCGAGGTCAGCGGTCTCCATGACCCACACCGTGGCCGCCCGGTACATGGCGCCCGTGTCGAGGTACGCCAGCCCGAGCCGCGCGGCCACCGCCTTGGAGACGCTGGACTTGCCGGAGCCCGACGGCCCGTCGATGGCGATCACTACAGGGGTGGTCACAGGTTCGCTCGCTTCCGTACTGCAGGGGGTGTGGATCGGTGGGCGTGGAGAGGTTACAGGTCGACGGCGCTCATCAGCGTGCCGAGCTCGGTGCGGCCGAGCACGCGGGTCCGACCGGGCTTGAGGTCACCGAGCGGGATCGGGCCGATCCGGGTCCGCACCAGGCGCGTGACCGGGTGCCCGACGGCGTCGAACATGCGCCGCACGATGCGGTTGCGGCCCTCGTGCAGCACGACCTCGAGCATCGCGAGGTCGTCGATCTGCTGCACCACGTGCACCGAGTCCATCTTGGCGACGCCGTCCTCGAGCTCGACACCGCGCACGAGCTGCTTGCAGATGCGCGGGAACACCTCGCCCTCGACCGTCACGAGGTACGTCTTGGCGATGCCGTAGCGGGGGTGCGAGAGCCGGTTGGCGAGCTCGCCGTCGTTGGTCAGCAGGAGCAGGCCCTCGCTGTCCGCGTCGAGACGGCCCACGTGGAACAGCCGCTCGTCCCGGTTGCGCACGAGGTCGGCGACGGTCGGCCGGCCCTTCGGGTCGTCCATGGTGGAGACGACGCCGAGCGGCTTGTTCAGCGCGAGCGTCACCTTCTCCTGGTCGAGCTGGATGCGCAGCCCGTCCACGTGCACGACGGCGGTCGCCGGGTCGACCCGCACCCCCAGCTCCGTGACGATCTGGCCGTCGACCTCGACGTGCCCCGTCGCGATGAGCTCCTCGCACGCGCGTCGAGAGCCGAGCCCCGCCTGCGCGAGCACCTTCTGCAGCCGCACGCCGCCCTCGACGTGCACGTCCACCGCAGGCTGTGCCGGGCGCGCGGGCCGCCTGCGGTCGTTCGCCGGGGTGCGGGCCGCTCCCCCGCGGGCGCCCGCCGGGCGACCCGGCCTGCCGCCCTGCCTGCCGCCCTGCGGCCTGCCCTGCTTGCCGCCCTGCTGCTTGCCGTGCTGATTGCCGTGCTGCTGGTCGCGGCGGCTCCCGCCGCGGCGTTCGTTGCTCATGTTCAGTCTCTCGGTGTCGAGTCCAGCCCGTCGAGTTCCTCGATCGTGTCGAGGTCGGGCAGGTGAGGCGCGAGCGGCGGCAGCTCGTCGAGCGACGAGAGGTCCATCCGCTCCAGGAAGTATCCCGTGGTTCCGAACAGGACGGCACCCGAGCTGGGGTCCTGGCCGATCTCGGCGATCAGCCCGCGGGTCAGGAGCGTCCGCACCACGCCGTCCACGTTCACGCCACGCACGGCGCTGACCTGGCCGCGGGTGACCGGCTGACGATACGCGATCACGGCGAGGGTCTCCAGCGCCGCCTGGCTGAGCTTGGCCGACTGGCCGTCGAGCACGAACCGCCCGACCGGGTCGGCGTGCGCCGTCGACGAGTAGATGCGCCAGCCCTCGGCCGTGCGCCGCAGCTCGAACCCGCGCGGCCGCCCGCCGAGGTGGCCGGCGTACTCGTCGGCGAGCTCGTGGAGGATGTCGTCCGTCTCGTCCCGCGTCAGGTCGAGCGCCGCGGCGATGCGCTCGGCGGGGATGGGCGCGTCCGCGACCATGAGCACGGCCTCGACCGCCGCGTGCGCGCCGCCGGGCAGCGTGTGCACGTCGACGAGCGGCTGCTCGGCGGCCGGCCCCTGGGCGCCCGCCCCCGCGGGGGCGCCGTCCTCCACGGCCTGCGGTGCCTGCTCCTCGACCGTCATGTCCTCGCCTCCGTCCCCGCCTGCTCGGGCGTCGTGCCCTGCTGCGACCCGGCGTCCTGCGGCCCGGCCTCCTCGTCGAACTCGCTCGGCCCCGCGCCCGGGCCGAGGTACCTCTCGCCGTCGTCCGGCCCGGCCGTCCACCGCACCGTGAGCTCGCCCAGCGGCGTGACCTGCTCGAACGCGACCAGCGCATCGCGGAACAGCTCGAGCAGCGCGAGGAACCGCGCGACGGTCACGAGCCGCTCCGTGCCCGACGTCAGCGAGCGGAACGTCACGGACCGCTCGGTGCGCAGCCGGCGCACGAGCACCCCCGCCTCGTCGCGCACGCTGACCGCCGAGCCGTGCAGGTGCGACAGCCCGACCACGGGCGGCGGCTTGGGCGCCAGCACCTTCGCGGCGAGGTCTGCCAGGCGCTCCGGCGTCGTGTTCCAGACCAGCTCGGGCAGCATCTCGGCGAGGTGCGGCTCGAGCGGCGCGAGGCGCGGCACACGCCGCCCGCCCGCCGCGAGCCGTTCCGCGACGAACTTCGAGATCTCCTTGTACGCGCGGTACTGCAGCAGGCGTGCGAACAGCAGGTCCCTGGCCTCGAGCAGCTCGAGGTCCTCGGTGTCCTCGTCGATCACACCGGGCAGCAGGCGCGCCGCCTTGAGGTCGAGCAGCGTCGCGGCGATGACGAGGAACTCGCTCGCCACGCCCAGGTCCCACGACTCGTGCGCCTCGCCGCGCTCCGCCGCCTCGCGCGACGCGCGCTCGGCCTCACGGATGTGCGCCACGAACTCGTCGGTCACGACGGCCAGCGCCACCTCGGTGACGTCCATCTTGTGCTTCGCGATGAGCGAGAGCAGCAGGTCGAACGGGCCCTCGAAGTTGTGCAGGCGGACCTGGAAGGTGCGGGACGTGCGGCGCTCGTCGGGGGCGTCGGCCTCGGCGGCGACCGCCACGGCGTCCCCTGCCGGGGCGCCGGGCGCCTCCGCCTCCGGCGGCGCCTCAGGCAGCGTCGCCACGGGCCACGAGCTCCCGGGCGAGCTGACGGTACGCGGCGGCCCCCGGGTGCCCCGGCGCGTACGCCGTGATCGGCTCGGCCGCGACCGTGGCGTCGGGGAACTTCACGGTGCGGCCGATGACCGAGTGCAGCAGGGTGTCGCCGAACGCCTCGTGCACCCGGGCCACGACCTCCCGGGAGTGGAGGGTGCGCGAGTCGTACATGGTGGGGAGGATACCGTCGATCTCGAGGGCCGGGTTGAGCCGGTCACGCACCTTCTCGATGGTCTCCACCAGCAGCGCGACCCCGCGCAGCGCGAAGAACTCGCACTCCAGCGGGATGAGCACGCCGTGCGCCGCGGTCAGGGCGTTGACCGTCAGCAGACCGAGGCTCGGCTGGCAGTCGATGAGGATCACGTCGTAGTCGTCCATCACGGGGCGCAGCGCGCGGGCCAGCACGGACTCCCGGGCGACCTCGCCGACCAGCTGCACCTCCGCGGCGGACAGGTCGATGTTGGCGGGCAGCACGTCGAGGTTCTCGATGCCCGACGGCAGCACGACGTCGCCGATCTCCACCCCCCGCTCCATGAGCAGGTTGTAGACGGTGAGGTCGAGCTCGTGCGGGTTGACGCCGATGCCGACGGACGCGGCCCCCTGCGGGTCGAAGTCGACCAGCAGCACCTTGCGCCCGTACTCCGCGAGGCACGCACCGAGGTTGATGGTGGTGGTCGTCTTGCCGACGCCGCCCTTCTGGTTGCACATCGCGATGATGCGGGCCGGGCCGTGGCTCGTCAGGGGCGCCGGTTCCGGGAGGTCGGGCATGACCCGCCCGACCACGTCGCGCACGGTCCGGGAGTCGGCGTCACCGACGACGGTCTTGCCGAGAAGCGTGTCGGTCATCGCGCTCGCTCCCTCCTCGCTGGCTGCCTCGCTCACGCCCGCCACGCTATACCAGAGTGTGGGCACGGCCCGGGTCGACGGCCCGGCGTGGCGCCCTTCGGCCGCACAGCCGGCCCGGCGGCTCAGCGCGCACGGGGGTGCGCCGCCGCGTAGACCTCGCGCAGCGCATCGGGCGTCACCATCGTGTAGATCTGCGTGGTGGTCACCGACGCGTGGCCGAGCAGCTCCTGGACCACGCGCACGTCCGCGCCTCCTGCGAGCAGGTGCGTGGCGAACGAGTGCCGCAGCGTGTGCGGCGAGACGTGCTCGGTCAGGCCGGCACGCGCGGCGGCGGACTGCAGCGCGGCCCACGCGGTCTGCCGGGACATGCGGGCGCCGCGGGTGTTGAGGAACAGCGCGGGCGTGCCCCGGCCCGCCGCGGCCAGCGCGGGGCGGGCGCGCACGAGGTAGGCCTGCAGCGCGTCGCGCGCGAACGAGCCGACCGGCACCACCCGCTCCTTGGAGCCCTTGCCGAGCAGCCGCACGACGGCGGCGTCCGCGACCCCGTCGACGTCGAGGCCGACGATCTCCGAGATGCGGGCGCCCGTGGCGTAGAGCAGCTCGAGCAGCGCGCGGTCACGCAGCGGCAGCGGCCCGTCCCCGGTGCCCGCGGCGTCGAGCAGGGCGGTGACGTCGTCGACCGACAGGGCGTGCGGCAGGCGGCGCAGCTGGGTGGGCGCGCGCACCTCGGCGGACGGGTCGTCGGGCGTCAGGCCCTCGGCCTGCGCGAACCGGTGCCAGCCGCGCACGGCCGCCAGCGCTCGCGCGGTGGACGACGGCGAGAGCGGTCGCCCGCCGTCGGTCCCCTGCCGCACCGCCTCGACGAAGGCCGTGACGTCCGCCTCGGTGACGGCGTCGAGGCGGCTGCGACCCGCGGCGTCGACGAACGCCGCGTACCGCGCGAGGTCGCGGCGGTAGGCGGCGACGGTGTTGGCCGAGAGGCCGCGCTCGACGCTCAGGTGGGCGAGGTAGTCCCGCAGGGCACCGTCCAGCGCCGCGCCTGCGGCCTGGCGGGGCGACGACGACGGGGCGGTGGCGGTGGGCACCGCCCCATCATGCCGAGCGTGGCCCGCCGCGTCGGCAGGCCACGCCGGGCGGCGCGCAGGCGGCTGCCGGCTCAGGCCGGGTTGATGCCGAACAGCTCGGCACGCGACCGGATCACCTGGGCGCGTGCGAGGCGCGGCTTGTCGCTGCCGTCGCGGATGACGGAGCCCGCCGCCTCGAACTCCGCGAAGAAGTCGACCGCCCACGCCACGTCGGACGGGCTCGGCGCGAACGACTCGTTGATGACGCTCGACTGGTCGAAGTCCAGGCACAGCTTGCCGGTCATGCCGAGGTTCACGGCGTCCGCCGACTGCTCGCGCAGGAGCGCGTGCGACGAGCCGACCGTCGGGCCGTCGACAGGGCCGGGCAGGCCGCCGATGCGGCTGGCGAGCACGAGCCGGGTGCGGGGGTAGGCCATGGCCATGGGCTCGTTCGCCGCGCCCGTGTCGCGGCGGTAGTCGCCCGAGCCGAACGCGAGCCGGAACGCGCCGCGCGCCTTGGCGATCCGCACGGCCTCCTCGATGCCGAGCGCCGACTCCACCAGCGGGATGACCGGCACGTCTCCCCCGAGACGCTGCGCGGTGTCGATCACGTCGTCGGCGCTCTCGGTCTTGGCGAGCATGACGCCGTTGAGCCCGTCGAGGCCCCGCAGGTACGCGACGTCGTCGGCCCAGGCGGGCGCGGTGCGGTCGTTGATGCGCACCCACGCGCTGCCGCCGGACTTGATCCACCGGATGACGTTCTCGCGCGCCTCGTCCTTGAGGGAGTCGTCGATGGCGTCCTCGCAGTCGAGGATCACTTGGTCGGCGCGCGAGAGCTGCGCCTTGTCGAACAGCTCGGTCCGCATCGCGGAGAGCAGGAGCCATGCGCGCGCGTAGTCGGGCGCAACCCGCGACTTCTCCCGCGCGGCCCGGCGCGCGGCCAGGTCGGTCTCGGGGGTGACGGTGGACGCGGCAGGGAGGCCCGCGGAATAGCTGCCGGGCTGGTCGGCGCTTCGGTCGGTCGAGATCTCGGTCACGCGCCCAGCCTAGGCGGCGCCGCGCGGCCAGGCCGAATCATGACCGTGGCTATGCCGGGGGCTGGCCCGGCGGCGGGGTCAGAGCGGGAGGAAGACGTCGACCGCGACCGCGAGGAACAGCAGCGACAGGTAGGTGATCGACCCGTGGAACACCTTCATGGCGCCGAGCTTGCCGCGCGCGCGGCCCTGCGCCCGGCGGAGCATCGCGATCGTCGACCAGAGGAACCAGGCGCCGAGGCCCGCCGCGACGACGGTGTACACCCAGGACATGCCGGCCAGCGGCGTGAGCAGCAGGGAGCACGCGATCATCGCGAGCGTGTAGCCGACCATCTCCGCCGCCACGCGCCGGTCGTCGCTGACCACCGGCAGCATCGGCACCTGTGCCGCGGCGTAGTCCCTCTTGAACTTGATGGACAGCGGCCAGTAGTGCGGCGGCGTCCAGAAGAAGATGATGCCGAACAGCGCGAGCGCGGCCCAGCTCAGCCCGCCGGTCACCGACGCCCACCCGATGAACACCGGCATGCAGCCCGCGATGCCGCCCCACACGATGTTCTGCGGCGTACGGCGCTTGAGGATCATCGTGTAGCCGACGACGTAGATCGCGATGGCGGCGAGCGTGAGCCACATCGCCGCCCAGTTGATGACGAGCGCGAACCACGCGAGCGAGAGCAGGCCGAGGATCGAGGCGAAGACGAGACCCGCCCGCGGGGTGATCTCACCCGTGGCCAGCGGTCGCTTCTTCGTCCGGTTCATGACCTGGTCGATGTCCCGGTCCCACCACATGTTGAACGCGTTGGCGCTCCCGGCGGCCCCTGCGCCACCGATGAGGGTCGCGACGATCAGCCAGAAGCTCGGCAGCCCGTCGGCGGCCAGGATCATCGTCGGCACCGTCGTGACCAGCAGCAGCTCGATGACGCGAGGCTTGGTGAGCGCGACGTAGGCGCCCGCACGGCGCAGGAACCAGCCACCCGGCCGCGGCGGCTCGAAACCTGCTGCGGGCTGTCCGGCGGTGGACGTCTGGGGACGCGCGGTGTGACCGTTCGTCGTCTGGCTCGTGCTCACGGCGCGTCGTGGTTCCGTTCGAGAGGGTCTGCGGGCAGGTGGGGTGCGTGCCCATGGTACGCATCGTCCGAGGGTGCCCGCGCACCGCATTCCCGGACCCCGGTGTGAGATTTGTCCTGGCCAGGATAGGACTCTCAGGGCCTGGACAGCCCCGCGCAAGGGAAGACCCACGCGTATAGGGTTGTTGACGCAACCGAACGTAATCGAACGACAACGGGTGGCAGGCACACCGCCGCCGCCGCACGCACGCCGCGCGTCTCTCCGGCCCGGCCGGAGGCCGCCGGCGGAGAGAAAGAGGACTCGTGAACGCTTTCGACCCCGTGCTGAAGCCCCTGGAGTGGTCGGAGCTCGACGAGCGGGCCGTCAAGAGCATCAAGGCTCTGGCCGCCGACGCCGTCGAGAAGGTGGGGAACGGACACCCCGGCACCGCGATCTCCCTCGCGCCGGCCGCGTACCTCCTCTTCCAGAAGACCATGCGGCACGACCCCGCCGACCCCGACTGGGTCGGCCGTGACCGGTTCGTGCTGAGCGCAGGCCACTCGTCCCTGACGATCTACCTGCAGCTGTTCCTCGCGGGCTACGGCCTCGAGATGGACGACATCGCCGCGCTGCGCACCTGGGGCTCCAAGACCCCCGGCCACCCGGAGTACGGCCACACCGCGGGCGTCGAGATCACGACCGGCCCGCTGGGCCAGGGCCTCGCCTCCGCCGTCGGCATGGCGTTCGCCGCCCGCCGCGAGCGCGGCCTGCTCGACCCGACGGCCGCCCCGGGCGAGTCGCCGTTCGACCACCACGTGTACGTCATCGCCTCCGACGGCGACCTGCAGGAGGGCGTCACGTCCGAGGCGTCGTCGCTCGCCGGCCACCAGCAGCTCGGCAACCTGGTCGTGATCTGGGACGACAACAAGATCTCGATCGAGGACGACACGAACATCGCCTTCACCGAGGACGTGCTGAAGCGCTACGAGGCCTACGGCTGGCACACCCAGCGCGTGGACTGGACCGCCGGCGACGGCGGCTACGCGGAGGACACCGACGCGCTCGCCGCTGCCATCGACGCCGCCAAGGCCGAGACCGGCAAGCCGTCGATCATCGCGCTGCGCACCATCATCGGCTGGCCGTCGCCCACCAAGCAGAACACGGGCGGCATCCACGGCTCGGCCATGGGCGCCGACGAGATCAAGGGCCTCAAGGAGACCCTCGGCCTCGACCCGGAGAAGTCGTTCGCGATCGACGACGACGTGCTCGCGTACACGCGGTCCGTCGCCGAGCGCCAGGCCGACCAGCGCAAGGCCTGGGAGGCCGCCTTCACCGCGTGGAAGGACGCCAACCCGCAGCAGGCCGCGCTCCTGGAGCGCCTCCGGTCGCACGAGCTGCCCGAGGGCTGGACCGACGCGCTGCCCGAGTTCGAGGCGAGCGAGAAGGGCGTCGCGACCCGTGCGGCGTCCGGCAAGGTGCTCTCCGCCCTCGCGGACGTGCTGCCCGAGCTGTGGGGCGGCTCGGCCGACCTGGCCGGCTCGAACAACACGACCATGGACGGCGCCCCGTCGTTCGTGCCCGCCGAGCACGCGACCAAGAAGTTCCCGGGCGACCCCTACGGGCGCACCCTGCACTTCGGCATCCGCGAGCACGCGATGGGCGCGATCCTCAACGGCATCGTGCTGCACGGCCTGACCCGGCCGTACGGCGGCACGTTCCTCCAGTTCGCCGACTACATGCGCGCGTCGGTCCGCCTGGCGGCGCTCATGGGCATCCCGACGACGTTCGTGTGGACGCACGACTCGATCGGCCTCGGCGAGGACGGCCCGACGCACCAGCCGGTCGAGCACCTCGCGGCGCTGCGGGCCATCCCGAACCTCGACGTCGTGCGTCCCGCCGACGCGAACGAGACCGCCTGGGCGTGGCGCGGCGTCCT
This sequence comes from Promicromonospora sp., assembly GCA_036010205.1. Lineage (GTDB taxonomy): Bacteria > Actinomycetota > Actinomycetes > Actinomycetales > Cellulomonadaceae > Promicromonospora. The sequence continues at coordinate 28,178 of DATGOB010000046.1, forward strand.
GGAGAACACGAAGAACCCGGCCGGCCTGGTGCTCACGCGCCAGAACGTGCCGACCTACCCGCGCGGCACCGACGGGTTCGCCGGGGCGGAGGGCACCCTCAAGGGCGGCTACGTGCTGCTCGACACGGAGGGCACGCCGGACGTGGTGCTCATCGGCACCGGGTCCGAGGTCCAGCTCGCCGTCGAGGCGCGCGAGCTGCTGGCCGCCGACGGCGTGCAGGCCCGCGTGGTCTCGATGCCGTCGCGCGAGTGGTTCGACAAGCAGGACGAGGCCTACCGCGAGTCCGTGATCCCCTCGGGCGTCCGGGCACGCGTCTCGGTCGAGGCGGGCGTCGCGCAGGGCTGGCGCGAGGTGGTCGGCGACGCTGGCCGCATCGTGTCGCTCGAGCACTTCGGGGCCTCCGCCGACTACAAGACCCTCTACGCCGAGTACGGCATCACGGCCGAGGCTGTCGCCCAGGCCGCCAAGGAGTCGATCGCCGCGGCGTCCTGAGCCGCAGCGGTCGTACGGGCACGAGAGAGGAAGCACCATGACCGACAGCACCGGCACCGCCGGCGAGAACGTCAGCCCCACCCAACGGCTGTCCGAGGCGGGTGTCGCGATCTGGCTGGACGACCTGTCCCGCCAGCGTCTGCGCACCGGCAACCTCGCCGAGCTGGTCGCCACGAAGAACGTCGTGGGGGTCACGACCAACCCGACGATCTTCGCGGCGGCGCTCGCCCAGGGGGACGCCTACGACGGCAGCCTGCGCGAGCTGGCCGGGTCGGACGTGGAGGCCGCGGTCGAGCGCATCACCACCGACGACGTCCGTGACGCCGCCGACGTCCTGCGCCCTGTCTACGACGCCACGTCCGGGGTGGACGGCCGGGTGTCCATCGAGGTGGACCCCCGGCTGGCCAAGGACACCGCAGCGACCGCGACCATGGCCGTCCGGCTGTGGGAGACGATCGACCGGCCGAACGTGATGATCAAGATCCCCGCGACGGTCGAGGGTCTGCCCGCCATCACGTCGACCCTCGCGAAGGGCATCAGCGTCAACGTCACGCTGATCTTCTCCATCGAGCGCTACCGCGCCGTGATGGACGCCTTCCTGGCCGGCCTCGAGCAGGCGAAGGAGGCGGGCCACGACCTCTCGGCGATCGGGTCCGTGGCGTCGTTCTTCGTGTCCCGCGTGGACGCGGAGGTCGACAAGCGCCTGACCGCGATCGGCACCGACGAGGCGCTCGCGCTGCGCGGCCAGGCCGCCATCGCGAACGCGCGACTCGCCTACGCCGCCTACTCGGAGGTCTTCTCCGGCGAGCGCTGGAAGGCCCTCGAGGCCGCGGGCGCCAAGCCGCAGCGGCCGCTGTGGGCCTCGACGGGCGTCAAGGACCCGTCCTACCGCGACACAATGTACGTCGACGAGCTCGTCGTCGCCGGCGTGGTGAACACCATGCCGGAGAAGACGCTCGACGCGTTCGCCGACCACGGCATCGTGCTGGCGGACACCGTCACCGGCACGGCCGAGGAGGCCACGGCGACGATCCAGGCCCTCGAGGCCGTGGGTGTGTCGATGAACGAGGTGACGGCCCAGCTCGAGCAGGAGGGCGTGTCCAAGTTCGAGGTGAGCTGGGACGAGCTCCTGACCACCACGAAGACGGGGCTCGACGAGGCGAAGGCCGGTGAGCGGTGAAGCCTGCCAAGATCGCGCAGGGCGTCAACCCGCTGCGTGACCCTCTCGACCTGCGCCTGCCCCGCATCGCCGGGCCGAGCGGTCTGGTGATCTTCGGCGTGACGGGCGACCTGGCCCGCAAGAAGCTCATGCCGGCCGTCTACGACCTCGCCAACCGCGGCCTCCTGCCGCCGGGCTTCGCCCTGACGGGCTTCGCCCGCCGGGAGTGGGAGGACCAGGACTTCGCGCAGGTGGTGCACGACGCCGTCAAGGAGCACGCCCGCACGCCGTTCCGCGAGGCCACGTGGCGTCAGCTCGCCGAGGGCATCCGGTTCGTGCAGGGCTCCTTCGACGACGACGAGGCGTTCGAGCGCCTCCGGGAGACGGTCGAGACCCTGGACCGGGAGCGCGGCACGGGTGGCAACCACGCCTTCTACCTGTCGGTGCCGCCGTCCGCGTTCCCGGTGGTGTGCGAGCAGCTCTCCAAGCACGGACTGTCCCGGCCGGACGACGACGCGGACGGCGACGGCGTCAAGGCGTGGCGCCGTGTCGTCATCGAGAAGCCGTTCGGCCACGACCTGGCCAGCGCACAGGAGCTCGACGCCGTCGTCTCCAAGGTGTTCGACCAGGACTCGGTGTTCCGCATCGACCACTACCTGGGCAAGGAGACGGTCCAGAACCTGCTCGCCCTGCGCTTCGCGAACACCATGTTCGAGCCCATCTGGAACTCGAACTACGTGGACCACGTGCAGATCACGATGGCCGAGGACATCGGCATCGGCGGTCGCGCCGGGTACTACGACGGGATCGGCGCCGCGCGCGACGTCATCCAGAACCACCTGATCCAGCTCCTGGCGCTGGTGGCCATGGAGGAGCCCGTGAACTTCGACGCCGCCGAGCTGCGCGCCGAGAAGATCAAGGTGCTCTCGTCGGTGCGGCTGCCGCGCGACCTCGGCAAGCACACCGCCCGCGGCCAGTACGAGGCCGGGTGGCAGGGCGGCGAGCAGGTGCCGGGCTTCCTGGAGGAGGACGGCATCGCGAAGGACTCCACCACGGAGACGTTCGCCGCCATCCGCGTGGACGTCGACAACCGCCGCTGGGCGGGCGTCCCGTTCTACCTGCGGCACGGCAAGCGGCTGGGCCGGCGCGTCACCGAGGTGGCCGTCGTGTTCAAGAAGGCGCCGCACCTGCCGTTCGAGACGTCCCTGACGTCGGAGCTCGGCAACAACGCGCTGGTCATCCGCGTGCAGCCCGACGAGGGCGTGACCATGCGGTTCGGCGCGAAAGTGCCGGGCACCGCGATGCAGGTGCGCGACGTGACGATGGACTTCGGGTACGGGCACTCGTTCACCGAGTCCTCCCCCGAGGCGTACGAGCGCCTCATCCTCGACGTGCTGCTCGGCGACCCGCCGCTGTTCCCGACGCGGGAGGAGGTCGAGCTCTCCTGGAAGATCCTCGACCCGATCACCTCGTACTGGGCCCGCAAGGGCAAGCCCGAGCCGTACGCGTCGGGCACGTGGGGCCCCGCGTCGGCGGACGCCATGATGGAGCGCGACGGCAGGACCTGGAGGCGTCCATGATCATCGACATGCCGGACACCACGACCAACGACGTCAACAAGCGGCTCGTCCGCCTGCGCGACGAGGGCGGTGCCGTGGCCCTCGGCCGTGTGCTCACCCTCGTGGTGCTGGCCGACGAGGGCGACGTCGAGGAGTCCGTCGAGGCGGCCAACGACGCGAGCAGGGAGCACCCGTGCCGCGTGATCGTCGTCGCACCGGCCTCCGGCAGCGACGAGGGCCGGGTCGACGCCCAGATCCGCGTGGGCGGTGACGCGGGCGCCTCCGAGGTGGTCGTGCTGCGGGCGTCCGGCGCGCTCCTGGAGCGCGCCGACACGCTCGTCATGCCGCTCCTGCTGCCGGACGCGCCGATCGTGGCCTGGTGGCCGCGTGAGGCGCCCGCCGTGCCGTCGCAGGACCCGGTGGGCGCCATGGCGACCCGCCGGATCATCGACAGCACCGTGGCGAAGGACCCGTCGGGGATGCTCAAGAACCTCGCGGGCGCCTACGCCCCCGGGGACACCGACCTCGCGTGGGCGCGCGTGACCCTGTGGCGCGCGCTCATCGCTGCGGCCGTGGACCAGCCCCCGTTCGAGCCGGTGCTCGGGGTCACCGTCGAGGGGCAGAAGCGGCACACGTCGCTCGACCTCCTCGCCGCGTGGCTCGGCGCCCGGCTGAACTGCCCGGCCGAGGTCGTGCGCACCGAGAGCGACGACGCCATCACGCGCGTCACGCTCCAGCGCAGGAGCGGGCCGATCGTCCTCGACCGGCCCGACGGCCGCACCGTGACGATCACGCAGCCCGGCAAGCCCGCCCGGCGCATCGCCCTGCCCATCCGGGCCCTCAACGAGGCCCTCATCGAGGAGCTGCGCCGGCTCGACCCGGACGAGATCTTCGAGGAGACCCTCATCCGGGGCCTCGGCACCCTCACGACGCGGACGGCGGCCTGATGCCCCCGGAACCGGCGCGGGAGCAGGCCGGCGTGCGGCTGGTGGTCGTGCACCCCGACAAGGAGGTGCTGGCCCAGGCCGCCGCCGCCCGCCTGCTCACGCGGGTGCTCGACGTGCAGTCGGTGCGCTCCCCCGTGCACGTGGTGCTCACCGGCGGCACGGTGGGCATCGCGACGCTCGCCGCTGCGGCCACCAGCCCGCTGCTCCGCGCGATCGACTGGTCGGGCGTCCACCTGTGGTGGGGCGACGAGCGGTTCCTGCCGGACGGTGACGCCGACCGCAACGAGACGCAGGCGCGTGAGGCGCTGGTCGACGCGCTCGTGGCCCGGCACGGCCTCCCCGAGGCCAACGTGCACCCGATGCCCGGGCCGTCGACGGTCGCCACGCCGGAGGAGGGCGCTGCGGCATACGCACGGCTCCTCGCGGAGCACGTCGGCGACGGTGCGTCGGTCCCGCCGTTCGACGTCCTGCTGCTCGGCATGGGCCCCGACGGCCACGTCGCGTCCCTCTTCCCGGGACACGAGGGCCTGACGGCGTCGGGGACGGCCACGGGCGTCCACGGCTCCCCCAAGCCCCCGCCGGAGCGCGTGTCGCTCACCTTCGACGCCCTCCGGGCCGCGCGGGAGGTCTGGGTCGTCGCAGCGGGCGCGGAGAAGGCCGACCGAGTGGCCGCAGCCCTGCGCGGCGACCCGGTCGCCGAGGTGCCCGCCGCGGGCGCCGTCGGGCAGGCAAGGACCCTGTGGCTGCTGGACGCCGAGGCGGCCGGTACCGCCGCGTAGCTTCCGGACAGGACGACGGAGCGCCTGCTCGCCCCCGCACAGCGGGTGGTGAGCAGGCGCTCCGTTCGTGTCCTGATGCGTGTGCTGCGGTGCTGCGTGTCCGGACGGCACCGGCGCCGGTCAGCCGGCCACCCGTCCGCCCCGGCGGATGCGCAGGGCCTCCAGCGCCTCCTCCAGCAGGGCCGCGCCGTCCTCGTCGGACCGGCGCTCCTTCACGTAGGCGAGGTGCGTCTTGTAGGGCTCGTTCCGTACCGGTGCGGGCGGGTTGGCGGGATCCATCCCCGCGGGGAAGCCGCAGCGCGGGCAGTCCCACTGCGTGGGAGCCTCCACGTCCTCGCCCACCGAGAAGCTCGGCGCCGTCTCGTGCCCGTTGGCACACCAGTAAGAAACCCGGACCCGCGGGGCCGTCTCGCCCCGCTCCGTCTCACCGAGGGGTCCGGCGCCTACCCGGCTCCCCCTGATCGCATGACCGCCTGATGCCACGTCTGTCGTCCCCTCTGTGTGCGGCCGTCAGCTGCTAGGCGCTTGGCGACCGGTCAGCTGACCTTCTGGATGAGTCCGAGCAGGACGATCACCACGGCCCACACGAGGGCGAAGGCGATGGTGATGCGGTTGAGGTTCCGCTCGGCCACGCCGGACGAGCCGGCGCCCATCGAGATACCGCCACCGAACATGTCGGACAGCCCGCCACCCTTGCCCTTGTGGAGCAGGATGAGCATGGTGAGGAAGGCGCTGGTGAGGACCAGCAGGACTTCCAGGATGATGCGGAGCACGTCCACGGGTTCACGTCCTCGGTTGTAGGTGTGCCGGGCGTCACCCGGCGGCGGATTCCGGTCAAGAGTAAGCGAGACGTACCTCACAGTGCTAACCCCCTGTTCAGATGTCCTGCACCTGCCGTCGAGGGGGCACGCCACGCACCTGCGAGGGTACCTCAGGCGGGGACGCGAACCGGGTGCACAGGCCGTGTCGGCCCGGGCACCCGGTGCGTGTCGGACCGCTGGTCAGGCCGTGACGTGCGACTGGTAGCGCGCGATCTTCGCGAACTCCTCGGGGTCGAGGCTCGCGCCGCCCACGAGAGCGCCGTCGACGTCGGGCTGCGCCATGATCTGCGCGACGTTGCCCGACTTCACGGAGCCGCCGTACAGCACGCGGACGCCCTCGGCGACGGTCTGGTCGTACACCTCGCCCAGCACGCGGCGGATCGCGCCGCACACCTCCTGCGCGTCCTCCGGGGTCGCCACCTCACCGGTGCCGATGGCCCAGACGGGCTCGTAGGCGATGACGATCTGTGCGGCCTGCTCGGCCGGGACGTCGGCCAGCGCTGCCTCGACCTGGCGCAGCGTGTACGACACCTGGTCGCCCGCCTTGCGGATCTCCAGGCCCTCGCCGACGCACAGGATCGGCGTCAGGCCGTGCGCGAACGCGGCGCGCACCTTGGCGTTGACGACATCGTCCGTCTCGGCGTGGTACTCCCGGCGCTCCGAGTGGCCGACCGCCACGTAGGTGCAGCCGAGCTTGGCCAGCATCGCGCCGGAGATCTCGCCGGTGTAGGCGCCCGACTCGTGCCGCGAGAGGTCCTGCGCGCCGTAGACGAGCTCCAGCTTGTCCCCGTCCACGAGCGTCTGCACCGAGCGCAGGTCGGTGAACGGCGGGAGCACCGCCACCTCGACCGCGGAGTAGTCGTGCTTGGCGTCCTTGAGGGACCAGGCGAGCTTCTGGACCGTGCTGATCGCCTGCTGGTGGTCCAGGTTCATCTTCCAGTTGCCCGCCATCAGGGGCGTGCGGGTGGTTGCCACGTGTGCTTCTTCCTTCGTCGGGGTGGTGCGGGTCAGTCGGCGAGGACCGTCAGGCCGGGCAGCTCCTTGCCCTCGAGCAGCTCGAGGCTCGCGCCGCCGCCCGTGGAGATGTGGCTGAAGCCCGCCTCGTCGAAGCCGAGCGCGCGCACGGCCGCGGCGGAGTCGCCGCCGCCCACGATGGAGAACGCGCCGTTCGCGGTCGCGTCGACGATGCCCTGCGCGACGGCGGTGGTGCCGGCGGCGAACGCCTCGAACTCGAACACGCCCATGGGGCCGTTCCACGCGATCGTCCGCGCGTCGGCGAGCTTGCCCGCGAAGAGCTTGCCGGACTCCGGGCCGATGTCCAGGCCCATGGTGCCCTCGGGGATCGCGTCGGCGGCGACCACGCGGTGCGGCGCGTCTGCGGCGAACGAGTCCGCCGCGACGACGTCGACCGGCAGCACGATCTCGACGCCGTTCTCCTCCGCCGTGGCGAGGTAGCCCTTGACCGTGTCGATCTGGTCCGACTCGAGCAGGCTGTTGCCCACCGACAGGCCCTTGGCCGCGAGGAACGTGAACACCATGCCGCCGCCGATGAGCAGGCGGTCCGCCTTGGTGAGCAGGTTCGCGATGACACCCAGCTTGTCCGAGACCTTCGACCCGCCGAGCACGACGGCGTAGGGGCGCTCCGGGTCACCGGTCGCCTTCGACAGCGACTCGACCTCGTTGAGGACGAGGTCACCCGCGGCGGCGGGCAGCACCTGCGCGACGTCGTACACCGACGCCTGCTTGCGGTGCACCACGCCGAAGCCGTCCGAGACGAACGCGTCGGCCAGCTGCGCGAGCTCGCCCGCGAGCTCGGCACGCTCCGCGTCGACCTTCGAGGTCTCGCGGGCGTCGAAGCGGACGTTCTCCAGGAGCGCGACCTGACCGTCGGCCAGACCCTCGACCGTGGCCTTCGCGGACTCGCCGACGAGGTCCTCGGCCAGCGGGACGTCCTGGCCCAGCAGCTCGCCCAGGCGCGCGGCGACCGGGGCGAGCGAGTACTGCGGGTCCGGCGCGCCCTTGGGGCGGCCCAGGTGGGCCGTCACGACGACGCGCGCGCCGGCGTCCGTCAGACGCTTCAGCGTGGGCAGCGCGGCGCGGATGCGGCCGTCGTCCGTGATGGTCGTCCCCTCGAGCGGGACGTTGAAGTCGGAGCGGACCAGGACGCGCTTGCCGCGCAGGTCGCCCAGGGAGTCGATGGTCTTCATGAGCACTCCAGGTCGTGGACCGGCCGCCAGGGCCCGGTCGGGGTTTGCGTCACATGACGACGTCCGCGTGCGTCGGCAGGCCGATGCGCACGCGGACGTCGGGGTTCACGCCGGGGCGGAGAAGGTCAGAGCTTCTGGCCGACGAGCACGGTGAGCGAGACGAGGCTGTTCGAGTAGCCCCACTCGTTGTCGTACCAGGAGACGACCTTGACCTGGTTGCCGATCACCTTGGTGAGCTTCGCGTCGAAGATGCTCTGGTGCGGGTTGGTGACGATGTCCGACGAGACGATGTCGTCCTCGACGTACTCGAGCACCCCCTTGAGCGGGCCCTCGGCCGCGGCCTTGACCGCGGCGTTGACCTCCTCGACCGTCACGTCGCGCGGGGCCTCGAACGTGAGGTCCGTGGCCGAGCCGGTGATGACCGGCACGCGCAGGGCGTAGCCGTCGAGCTTGCCCTTGAGCTCCGGGAGCACCAGGGCGACGGCCTTGGCCGCACCCGTGGTGGTCGGCACGATGTTCTGCGCGGCCGCGCGGGCGCGACGCAGGTCCTTGTGCGGGCCGTCCTGCAGGTTCTGGTCACCCGTGTAGGCGTGGATCGTGGTCATGAGGCCACGCTCGATGCCGATCGAGTCGTTCAGCGCCTTGGCCAGCGGGGCGAGGCAGTTCGTCGTGCACGACGCGTTCGAGATGATGTGGTGCGCCGCCGGGTCGTACAGCGAGTCGTTGACGCCCATGACGAACGTGGCGTCCTCGTTCTTGGCGGGGGCCGAGATGATGACCTTCTTGGCACCGGCGTCGATGTGCGCCTTCGCCTTGGTGGCGTCCGTGAAGAAGCCCGTCGACTCGATGACGATGTCGGCACCCAGCTCGCCCCAGGGGAGGTTCGCGGGGTCGCGCTCGGCGAGCGCACGGATCTTCTTGCCGTCGACGATGATGTTGTCGTCGTCGAAGTCGACGGACTTGCCGAAGCGGCCCAGCACCGTGTCGTACTTGAGCAGGTGGGCCAGGGTCTTGTTGTCGGTCAGGTCGTTGACGCCAACGACCTCGATGTCCGCACCCGACTCCACGAGAGCCCGGTAGAAGTTCCTGCCGATACGGCCGAAGCCGTTGATGCCGACGCGGATGGTCACAATGCCCTCCTCAGGGGGCGCCGGCCGTCCCGGCGCACACGGTTCCTTGTCTCTGTCGCCACTGCCGTCGATGCCCGACGGCGGGTGACGTTCGCCAGGGTTTCCGGGCACCGCGACCACGCGACGACCCGAACGGGAAACACGATGGTCACGGCGTCGTCACCTGACGATTTCGAGCCTATACCCGATCCGCACCTGACCGTGACCCGAGCCGGACAGTGTGAAACCGCCGGTTCTGTTCGTTCTCACAAATCGGATGCGGCGGGGCAGCACAGTACCGGGTGAAGTCCTCGTGCCGCACCGCGGGACGCCCGCGCCGGGCTCAGAGATCCAGCAGGTCAGCGGGCAGGCCCGCCTCGGTGTCCGGGATGCCGAGCTCGAGGGCGCGCTTGTCGGCGGTCGACAACAACCGCCGGATCCGGCCCGCCACGGCATCCTTGGACAGGGGCGGGTCCGCGAGGCGCCCGAGCTCCTCCAGCGACGCCTGCTTGTGCGCGAGACGCAGCTCGCCCGCCTGCCGCAGGTGGTCGGGCAGCTCGTCGCCGAGGATCTCGAACGCACGCTGCACGCGCGCCCCCGCCGCCACGGCGGCCCGCGCCGACCGGCGCAGGTTGGCGTCGTCGAAGTTCGCCAGGCGGTTGGCCGTGCCACGCACCTCGCGGCGCTCCCGCCGCTCCTCCCAGACCTTGAGCGTCTCGGGGGCGCCGATGCGCTCGAGCATGCGCGCGATCGAGTCGCCGTCGCGGATCACGACGCGGTCGATGCCCCGCACTTCGCGCGACTTGGCGGCGACCCCGAGCCTGCGGGCCGCGCCGACGAGCGCCAGCGCCGCCTCCGGGCCCGGGCTGGTGACCTCGAGCGACATGGACCGGCCGGGCTCGGTGAGCGAGCCGTGAGCGAGGAACGCACCACGCCACACGGCCTCGGCCTCCTGCACGCCCGCGGACACCACCTCGGGCGCGAGGCCGCGCACGGGGCGGCCCCTGGCGTCGAGCAGACCGGTCTGCCGGGCGAGGGACTCCCCCTCGCGCACGACGCGCACGACGAACCGCGAGCTCTTCCGCAGCCCGCCCGCCTGCACCACGATGAGCTCGCTGCTGTGCCCGTACAGGTCGTGGATCGCGTGCCGGAGCCGCGTGGCGGCCGACTCCGTGTCGAGCTCCGCCTCGATCACGACCCGCCCGGAGATGATGTGAAGGCCGCCGGAGAACCGCAGCGTCGCGGAGACCTCTGCCTTGCGGCACGACGTCTTCGCGACCCTCACCCGAGCGAGCTCCTCCTTGACCTGTCCCGTGAGCGCCATGGCGTCATCCTGCCACGGTCCGCGCCCCGCCGAGAGAGGCGAATCGCGGAAGCTCGGGGGAATTGTCCCGGCGTGTCGCCTCGCCGGGAGGGTGAGGTGCTCCGTCTCACGTCGCACCGCCGCCGATGCCCGACGCCGGGCCCGCCGCCGGCCCCTGCCCCGGCCCCGGCCGGCACAGGATCGCGCCGGTGCCGCTCGGGCCCGGGTGAGATCTGCCCGCTGTGAGGTCTGGTGCCCGCTGTGAGGCCTGGTGTCCGCTGTGAGGCCTGGTGTCCGCTGTGGGATCTGGTGTCCACGGTGGGATCTGGCCGCGCACAACCAGATCTCAGCGCAACGACCAGATCTCACCGGCGGGCGGCGGGTTCAGGGGCCGAGGTCAGAGCACACGGGCCGACGGGCCTCCGGCGGTCGGCGGCGAGAGCAGCGAGCGGGGAAGGCAGCGGGTGACGGGCCGCGCGCTGCACGTCGCGACGCCCGCGAGTCCGCGAGTCCGCGAGTCCGCGAGTCCGCGAGTCCGCGAGTCCGCGAGCGATCTTCCCCCGAGCGCGTTGCTGTGCGTAGACAAGATCGACGTACCGCAACACGCCCGTGAGGGCATGCCCGGACTGGCGCACGACTCGCCCGGCCGCCGACGCGCCCCCGAGGCCCTCGGGCGAGACCTTCCCCCGAGGGTGTCGCGGAGCGTCGACAAGATCGACGCTCCGCAACACGCTCGAGCGGGCCCACCGTTCCGGCACGGGACGCGCCCCGGCGCACGACGCGCCAGAAGGACGGCCGCACGTGACCGGCTCCCGAGCACGATACGGAGCGTCGACAACGCCTACGCTCGGCAACACGCTCGGGAGGACATGCCGCTCCAGGGGCCGACGTGCCCAGGTCGGTCGGAGGCATCGTGGGAAGAGGCACCAAGGGGAGGCTCGGGGAGGCACGTCGGGGAGCGCACCGCGGGACGGCACCGACGGCGGGCGTTCCGTCAGGTGGTGACCCGGGCCGGGGCGGAGCGCGCCACGACGTCGGCCCAGCGGTCCGCCCAGGTGTGCAGAAGGTCGTCGAGGTCGGGGAGCTGGGCCTCCGTGACCGCGACGGTGCGGGTCGGCACCGACGCGCCGAGCTCGACGAGCACGGGTCGCAGGTGGACCTCGCCCGCCAGGGCGTGCGCCGGGCTCGCCGAGACCACGACGGGCACGACGACGACGCCCGCGAGCGCGTCCGGGCCGTACCCGTCGAGGAACGCCTTGAGCAGTCCGGTGTAGGACGCCTTGTAGACCGGCGTCGCCACGACGACGACGCGCGCCGCCGCGACCCGCTCCCGCGCCGCGGTCACCGTCGGTGAGCCGGTGAGCACCTCGGGCGCGAGCAGGGCGAGGTCGACGGGCTCGCCCGGGTCGCCGTCGGACAGGCCGAGGGCCGGCGCGAGCCGGCGGGCGACGGCCTCGGCGACGGCAAGGGTGCGCGACCCGGGCCGCGGGTTGCCGCTGACGACGACGAGGCCGTCGGCGGGCGGTGTCCGGTCGGTCATGCGATCGCCTCCACTGATGATGTCGTGGTGCTGCCGGCAGGGTCGGGTGCCGTGAATCCCGCCGCCCTGCGCAGGTCGCGCGGTCCCCACAGGTCCGTCCGCACCTCGGCGCGCACCAGGGGGACCACCTCGGCGGCGAAGCGGCGCAGCACGTCCTCCTGCTGTGCGGGCTCGAGCAGGTGGTTGACGGACACCGACTGGAGCACGTGTCCGAACGAGGCGTGGTAGTCGAGGATCTTCTCGGCGACCCGCTCGGGCGGGCCCACCAGCGCGGGCCCGCGATCGACCGCTTCCTCGACGGTGCGGAAGCTCGTCACCTTGCCGACCGCGCCGGGCGCGTGCCTGCGCTGGTCCTGTTGCCGCACCTGCCCCTCGTAGAGCGGGCGGTACTGCTCGACGGCCTCCTCCGTGGTGTCCGCGAGGAACAGGCCGCCGGAGCCCGCCCCGACGAACCCGTACGCCGGGTCGTGCCCCGCGGCCGCGTACCGCTCCCGGTACCGGTCGATGAGCACGCCGTACGCCTCGCGCGGCTGCAGGGCGTTGGCGCTGACGATCGGGTCGCCGTGCTCCGCCGCCAGGTCGACGGCAAAGGTCGACGTCGCCGAGCCGTGCCAGATGCGGAACGGACCGGCGAAGGGGCGCGGCAGCGTGGTCGCGTGCTCCAGGCGGTGCCGGTACCTGCCCTCCCAGGTGACGTCCTCGGACGACAGCAGGAGCCGCAGCAGCTCGTAGTTCTCCCGCAGGTACTCGTACTGCTTGTCGATGTCGAGGCCGAGCAGGGGGTACTGGAGGTCCTCGTTGCCCTTGCCGATGACGATCTCCAGGCGGCCGCGGCTGAGCTGGTCGACCGTGGCGAGGTCCTCCGCCAGCCGGATCGGGTCGTGCAGCGACAGCACCGTGACGCCCGTGGAGAGCAGGATGCGCGAGGTGCCGGCCGCGATCGCACCGAGCAGCACGGTCGGGGCCGAGGACAGCACGGGGCCAGCGTGCCGCTCCCCCACCGCGAAGGAGTCGAACCCGAGTTCCTCGGCGAGCACCGCGGTCTCCACGATCCGGTTCAGCCGGTCGGCGGCGGGTACCGCCTCGCCCGTGACGGGATGGGGCGGGTTGAAGGCGATGTCGAGCACCTGGAAGCGCATCAGGCGGCGACCTCGGCGCCGCCCGCCGCGGCGCGGTCGCGCTCCGCGACGCCCTCCTTGACCAGCGGGATCACGTACCGGCCGAAGTCGATCGCGTCGTCCAGCAGGTCGTAGCCGCGCGCCGAGATCACCCGCACACCCAGGTCGTAGTACGCGAGCAGCGCCTCGGCGACCTGCTCGGGCGTGCCGACGAGCGCGTTCGAGTTCCCGGCGCCGCCGGTCGCCTTCGCTGTCGCCGTCCAGAGCGCGGTGTCGAACCGCTCGCCCTGGGCGGCGATCTCCAGCAGGCGCTGCGAGCCCGCGTTCTCGGGCTTGTCGATCGGGTGGCGCCGGCTCAGCACCCCGCCCTGTGCGGCCTTGCGGGCCTCGATGCGACCGAGGATGCCGTGGGCCTTCTCCCAGGCCAGCTCCTCGGTGGGCGCGATGATCGGGCGGAACGCGGCGTGGATCCGCGGCGGCGTCGCACGGCCCGCGGCCTCCGCCTCGGCGTGCACGCGCGCGATCTGCTCGGCGGTGCGGTCGAGCGGCTCGCCCCAGACGGCGTAGATGTCGGCCTCCGCCGCGCCCACGGGGTACGCGGCCTCCGACGAGCCGCCGAACGAGACGGTCGGCACGTGTCCGTCGACCGGCTTGGTGTCGAGCACGAAGTCGTCGAAGTCGTAGAACTCGCCGTGGTGGTCGAACGGCTCCGCGCTCGTCCACGCGCGCTTGACGATCTGGATGTACTCGCGGGTGCGGGCGTACCGCTCGTCCTTCGTCAGGGTGTCGCCCTCGCGGCCCTGCTCGTGGTCGTTGCCGCCCGAGATGAAGTGCACGGACAGCCGCCCGCCCGAGAGCTGGTCGAGCGTCGCGAACGTCTTGGCGGCGTACGTCGGGTACGACACGTTGGGCCGGTGCGCCAGCAGCAGCTCGATGTCGGGGACGTGCGCGGCGACGTACGACGCGAGCGCAGCGGGCTCGGGGCCGGAGGAGCCGTAGGCGAACAGGATGCGGGTCCAGCCGTTGTCCTGGTGCGCGCGGGCGAGCCGGACCAGGTAGTCGGGGTCGAACGGCTCGGTGGTGCGCTCGGTGGTCTCGGAGGCGTCGTTGGTGGCGGCGATGCCGAGGAACTCGACGGGCATGGGGTTCTCCTTCTCGCGATGACGGGTACGGGGGTGGGTGGGGGCGGGGACGGTGTCAACGGGTCGCGACGGCGGCGGCCCCGGTGGTCGGGGCCGTCGTGCCCCACGCCTGGGCGAGGAGCCGGAACGACCGGCGGGTCGCGGCGTGGTCGTGCGCGGCGGTGGTGACCAGCAGCTCGTCGGCGCCGGTGACGCGGGCCAGCGTCGACAGGCGCTCGACGACCGTCTCGGGGTCGCCGACGATCCGGGTGTCGACCCGGTCGGCCACGAGCGCGCGCTCGTCGTCGGGCCGGTCGGTCCACGGTGTGCTGGATCCCGGCGCCGGGTACGGGACCGCACCGCGCTCGCCGCGCCGGAT
>DATGOB010000047.1:0-4086 GCA_036010205.1 Promicromonospora sp.
CGTCGAGGCGGCCCTCGCCGCCGGCGCCCGCGCCGTCCTCGTGCCCGACGAGGTGACGCGGCCCGAGGAGGTCGCGGCCGCCCCCGAGGTCGCCGTCGACCTCGACGCCGCGGTCGACGCGCTCCTGGCCGACCGGCCGACGGTGGGGGTCGGGTCGTGACCCGCCACCTCGTCGCGCGGCTCGACAACGTCGGCGACGTCCTCCTCGCCGGGCCGGCCGTGCGCGCCGTCGCCGCGTCGGGGGGACCGGTCACCTTCGTGGCGGGCCCCCGCGGGGCGGCCGCCGCGGCGCTCCTGCCCGGCGTCGACGAGGTGGTCGTCCTCGACGCCCCGTGGGTCCCGTTCGACCCGGCGCCCGTGGACGCGGTCGCGCTCGGCGCGTTCGTCGACGCGATCGCGGGCCGGCGCGTGGAGGACGCGGTCGTGCTGACCTCCTTCCACCAGAGCCCGCTGCCACTCGCGCTGCTGCTGCGCCAGGCCGGCGTGGCGCGCATCGCCGCGACCTGCGTCGACCACCCGGGCTCGCTGCTCGACGTCCGCCACCCGTACCTCGCGCAGCTCCACGAGGTGGAGCAGTCGCTGTCGCTGTGCGCCGCGGCCGGCCACCGCCTCCCCGACGGTGACGACGGACGGCTGCTCGTCGACCTGCCCCCGGCCGCCGTCGAGCTGCCGGCGGCGCCGTACGTGGTCGTGCACCCGGGCGCGTCGGTGCCCGCCCGCGCC
The DNA here is from genome assembly GCA_036010205.1 of Promicromonospora sp. Taxonomy (GTDB): domain Bacteria; phylum Actinomycetota; class Actinomycetes; order Actinomycetales; family Cellulomonadaceae; genus Promicromonospora. The sequence continues at coordinate 724 of DATGOB010000047.1, forward strand.
CTGCCGGTCGGCGCGGCCGCCGCCACCGTGGACGAGCTGGCGCGGCGCGGCGCGCACGTGGTCGTCACCGGGTCCGACGGGGAGGCACCGATCGTGGCGGCGGTCGCGGGGCCACCCGGACGGCCGCGGGTGGAGGTGCGCACCGGCGGCGACCTCGCCGGGTTCGCCCACCTCCTCGCGGGGGCGGCCGCGGTCGTGTGCGGCAACACCGGCCCGGCGCACCTGGCCGCGTCGGTGGGCACCCCCGTCGTCGAGGCGTTCGCGCCGGTCGTCGCACCCCACCGCTGGCACCCGTGGGGGGTGCCGCACGCGCTGCTCTACGACGCCCGCGTGCCCTGCGCCGGCTGTCGGGCACGCGAGTGCCCCGTCCCCGGCCAACCCTGCCTGGAGCCGTTCACCCCCGCCGCGGTGGTCGAGGCCCTCGGCCGGCTCGGCACCCTCGAGGCCTTCGGGGAGGTGGCGGCATGAGGATCCTGGTCTGGCACGTGCACGGCTCGTGGACGACGTCGTTCGTCCAGGGCCGCCACACCTACCTGGTCCCGAGGGTGCCGGACCGTGGCGCCGACGGCCGCGGGCGGGCACGCACGTGGGACTGGCCGGAACGGGTCGTCGAGGTCACCCCCGAGCAGCTGGCCGGCACGCCGGTCGACGTCGTCGTGCTGCAGCGACCACGGGACCTCGAGCTGGCCGCGGCCTGGCTCGGCGGGCGGGTGCCGGGGCGCGACCTGCCGGCCGTCTGGCTGGAGCACAACGCGCCGCAGGGCCCCATCAACGGGATGCGCCACCCCGCCGCCGACCGGGACGACCTGGTGGTCGTGCACGTGACCCACACCAACGCCCTGTTCTGGGACCTCGGCAGCACCCGCTCGGCCGTCATCGAGCACGGGATCGTCGATCCGGGGCACCGCTACGGCGGTGAGGTGGCGGCGATGGGCGTCGTCGTCAACGAACCGGTGCGCCGGGCGCGGGTGACCGGCACGGACCTGCTCGGGGCGTTCGGCGCCGTGGGCCCGGTCGACGTGTTCGGCATGGGTGTCGACCAGCTTCCCGCGCGCCTCGGCCACCCCGACTGGCTCGAGGTCCACGAGGACCTGCCCCAGGACAAGCTGCACGGCGAGCTCGCCCGGCGGCGCTGCTACGTCCACCCGTTCCGCTGGACCTCGCTCGGGCTGTCGCTGGTCGAGGCGATGGCGCTCGGCATGCCGGTCGTGGCGCTCGCCACCACCGACGTGCCGGCCGCGGTGCCCACCGGGGCGGGCACGGTGTCGAACGACCTCGGCGTGCTCACCCGGGCGGCGGCAGCCTTGCTCGCGGATGCCGACCTGGCGCGCCGCACGGGCGACCTCGCCCGCGCGCACGCGCTCGACCGCTACGGCCTCGAGCGCTTCCTGTCCGACTGGGACCGTCTGCTGGAGGGCCTGTGAGCCTGCGCATCCACCTCGTCTCGGAGCACGCGAGCCCGCTCGCGCTGCTCGGCGGCGTCGACGCCGGCGGCCAGAACGTGCACGTCGCGGCACTCGCCTGCGGGCTCGCGCGCCTGGGGGCGGAGGTGGTGGTCCACACCCGCCGGGACGACCCGGCCCTCGAGCGCACCGTGCCGTTCGCGCCGGGAGTGGTCGTGGACCACGTCGACGCCGGCCCCCCGGAGCCGATCCCGAAGGACGCGCTGGCGCCCCACATGGGCGCGTTCGCGGACGACCTCGTGCGGCAGTGGTCCCGCTCCCGCCCCGACGTGGTGCACGCCCACTTCTGGATGTCGGGGCTCGCGGCGACCTCCGCCGCCGACCGGCTCGGCATCCCGGTGGCGCTGACCTACCACGCGCTCGGGATCGAGAAGCTGGCGCACCAGGGCCCGGCGGACACGAGCCCCGCCGGCCGCCTCGAGGCCGAGGAGTGGCTCGCCCGTGCCGTCGACCACGTGGTCGCGACGACCGCGCAGGAGCGGCGCCGACTCCTCGCCATGGGGGCGCCGCCGTCGCGGGTCACCGTCGTGCCGTGCGGGGTCGACCTCGAGCACTTCCGGCCGCACGGCCCCACCTGGCCGCCGGCCGCCGGTCGGGCGCGCCTGGTGTGCGTCAGCCGGCTCGTGCCCCGCAAGGGCATCGCCGACGTCGTCACGGCGCTCGCGGAGCTGCCCGACGCCGAGCTGCTGGTCGCGGGCGGGCCACCCGCGGCGATGTTGGGTGACGACCCCGAGGCGGTGCGCCTGCGCGCGCTGGCGGAGCGCCACGGGGTCGCCGACCGGGTGCAGCTCCTCGGCGCGGTGGAGCGTCGCGACGTGCCGGCGCTGCTGCGCGCCGCGGACGTCGTGTGCTGCACCCCCTGGTACGAGCCGTTCGGGCTCGTCGCGGTCGAGGCGATGGCGTGCGGGGTGCCGGTGGTCGCGAGCGCGGTGGGCGGGCTCGCCGAGACCGTGCGCGACGGGACGACCGGGCGCCTCGTGCCGCCCCGCCGCCCCGAGGCCGTCGCCGCGGCGGTCCGGTGGGTGCTCGACCGGCCCGACCGGGCCGCGTCGATGTCGGCCGCCGCGGTGCGCCGCGCCGAGGGCTACGGATGGGACCACGTCGCGCAGCGGACCGCCCGGCTCCTGGTGGACCTGGTCCGCGACGGCCACGCGGTGGGGGCACCGACGGGAGGGGTGCAGTGACCGGAGCCGAGCACCTCCGAGACCTGCTCGCCGCGCTCGACGCGCTGGAGTGCGACCTGCCGACCCTGGAGCGCTGGGGGCACGAGCTGGCGCGGACGCTGACCCGGGGCGGGAGGCTGCTCGTGGCCGGCAACGGAGGCAGCGCGGCGCAGGCCCAGCACCTCACCGCGGAGCTCGTCGGGCGCTACCGCGAGGAGCGGCGGCCGCTCTCCGCGATCGCGCTGCACGCCGAGACCTCCTCGGTCACCGCGATCGTCAACGACTACGGACCCGACGAGGTCTTCGCACGGCAGGTCCTCGCCCACGGCCGAGCCGGGGACCAGCTGCTCGTGCTGTCGACCTCGGGTCGCTCCCCCAACGTGCTCGCGGCGGTCGACGCCGCCGCCCGGGTCGGGCTCGTGGTGCGCGCCCTCGTGGGCCCCTGCCCGAACCCGCTCGCCGCGGCCGTCGAGGACGTCGTCTCGGTCGACGCGGCGACACCGACGGTGCAGGAGGTGCACCAGGTGGCGATCCACCTCGTGTGCGAGGCGCTCGACGCCGCCGTGGCCCAGCCGGTGCCGCCCGCGGTGCGGCTCACCGGAGCGTCACGGTGACCCGGCTCGTCGTCGTCGGCGACCTGCTGCTCGACCGCGACGTCGTCGGCACCGTGACGCGCCTGTGCCCCGACGCGCCGGTGCCGGTGCTCGACGAGGAGCGCACCCTCGAGCGTCCCGGCG
>DATGOB010000048.1:0-2007 GCA_036010205.1 Promicromonospora sp.
GTGGTGTTCGGCCCGCTGGCCGACCAGTTCTCGGTCGAGGCGCTGCTGGTGCTCGCCGGGATCCTCCTGGTGGCCGTGCTCGCCGCGATCCTCGCGTTCCCCGCGGCGCGCAGGTCCCTCGCGCAGGTCGACGAACCCCCCGCGGACCCGGCGGCCGCCGTGGACGCGGCGGACGCCGTGCCCCAGGACACGGTCGGGACGCCGTGAGGCGTGCCAGGATCAAGGGGTGACCACCCCGAAGATCTATGCCCTGCACGAGAACCCCGAGTGGTTCCCTCCGTTCGCCGAGGCCTTCGCGGCCGAGGGCGTCGAGTACGAGGAGTGGCTGCTCACCGACGGGGTGCTGGACCTCGACGAGGCACCGCCGGAGGGCGTGTTCTGGTCCCGCATCTCGGCGAGCAGCCATACCCGCGACCACGGGCTGACGAAGGACTACGCGCGCGCCGTGCTGTCCTGGCTGGAGGCGCACGGCCGCCGCACCGTCAACGGCCGGCGGGTGCTGGAGCTCGAGATGAGCAAGGTGGACCAGCTCACCGCGCTGCGGGCCGCCGGCATCGCGACCCCGCGCACGGTTGCCGCCGTCGGGCGGGACCAGGTGCTCAAGGCCGCCCAGGGCTTCCCCACGCCGTTCGTCACCAAGCACAACCAGGGCGGCAAGGGCCTGGGCGTGCGCCGGTTCGACAGCTACGACGACCTCGCCGAGCACGTGGCCTCCGCCGAGTACGAGGAGCCGGTGGACGGCATCACGCTGGTCCAGGAGTACGTCGCGGCGGCCGACGGCGGCATCACCCGCGTCGAGCTCGTCGGCGGCCGCATGGTGTACGCCGTGCGCGGCGACACCGAGCGCGGCGGGTTCCAGCTGTGCCCGGCCGACGCGTGCGCCATCGACCCGGCGACCGGCCGGCCGGTCATGCCGGTCGGCGCGACGGTCTCGATGGCGCCCGACGACGAGTGGGGGCTGTTCTCCGAGCGCGCGGGCTACGACGACCCGGTGGTCGAGCAGTACCTCGCGTTCATGGAGCGGCACGGGATCGAGATCGCCGGCATCGAGAACATCCGCACCGCCGACGGCCGCGTGCTCACCTACGACGTGAACACGAACACCAACTACAACAGCGACGTCGAGCGCTCGACGGACCTCTCGGGCCCGCGCGAGATCGTCCGCCACCTGTCCCGCGTCCTGGCCGAGACCTACCCGACGCGCTGAGTGCGGGATCCTCGCCCGCACCGTGTGCCAGGAGGGCGAGGATCCCGCGCTCGGCGGGGGTCGACGGGCCTACGCGAAGGCGAAGAGCGGGCCGAAGGCGACCACGACGATCGTGGCCCACACCGCGTAGACCGGCAGGTACTGCGTCTGCCAGCGCTCGGCCTCGGCGAAGGGGCGCCGGCCGCGGGCGAACCCGAGGCCGAGCCACGCCGCCCACGCGAGGTGCACGAGCAGCAGCAGGTTCAGGCCGAGGGCCGCGACCTTGTTCGCGGTGAACCCGAACTCGGCGATGCGGGTGAGCATCGCGGTCAGCGCCACCGCGTCGACCGCGAGCGCCGCCCCGACGAGCACCAGCTGCAGCCAGTCGAAGATCCCGGGCGGGGCGAGCGGGTCGCGCGCCGAGATCGAGTACAGGAGCAGGAACAGCACGAGCACGAGGATCGCGTCCATGAGGATGAGCAGCTCGCGGTCGACGGCCGTGAGCGGGCCGTTCGCGAGCAGGGCGACGAGGATCGCGACGAGCATGACGATCGTCAGCGGCGTGAAGACGCGCGTGAGCACGGGCGCGATGTTCTCGACGACGTTCTTCTTGGCCTCGACGAGCCAGGCCCCGACCAGGAGCGCTCCCGGCATGCCGAACGGCACGATCCAGTCCTCGAGGAACGGTTCGATGTCGATGTCGACCAGGCTCAGCGTGCCGACCGTGAGGCCGATGAGCAGCCCGCCGCCCAGGGCGATCAGCACGAGGTAGATGGCGAGCTCGCCCGTGAACCGGACGAAGTCCATGCGGCGAGCGCCCG
>DATGOB010000049.1:0-5128 GCA_036010205.1 Promicromonospora sp.
TCCAGGCCACGGTCGAGGAGATCACCGGCGCGGAGCGGGACACGCTGTGGGAGCAGTTCAAGCAGATGTCGAGCGCGTTCGCCGAGTACGAGAAGACGGCAGAGGGTCGCGTGTTCCCGATCTTCCGGCTCCGTCCCTGACTCCCGGGGCACACGTTCGGCGTGTCGCGCGTCGGGCGTGTCGTCGGGCGAGGGCGACCCTCCCCCGAGCGTGTTGCTCTGCGTGGACAAGATCGACACAGAGCAACACGCTCGCGACTGCATGCCGCGCGGCGGTCGGCAGACCTCACCTCCCCCGGCGGCCGGTCACGCACGGTAGGCATCGTCTACGCACAGCGACACCACCGCGGGGCGTAGCCTGCGGGTCCAGGCTCTCGGAGGGGGACGTCATCAGCGATCTGCAGCGTGTTCTCGTGACCGGCGCGGCGGGACGGATCGGGCGGGGCGTGCTCGACGTCCTGGACCGTGAGCACATCGCCGCGACCGCCCTCGTGCTGGAGGACCCGGGCGACCTGGCGGCCGACCGGGTCGTCGTGGGCGACGCCGGGTCCCCCGCGGTGGCGGCACGCGCGGTGGAGGGGGCGGACGCCGTCGTGCACCTGGCCGCGATCCCGACGCCGATGGACGACCCCGCCGAGGTCGTGTTCGGCACCAACACCATGGCGACGTTCGCGGTGCTCGACGCCGCGGGCCGCGCCGGGGTGCGCCGCGCCGTCATCGCGAGCAGCCAGTCCGCGTGGGGCACCGCCTTCGCGCCGTTCGAGCTGCACCCCGTCTCCCTCCCGGTCGACGCCGACACCCCCGACCAGGCCGCCGACCCGTACGCGCTGTCCAAGCGCACCGACGAGCTCACCGCCGACATGGTGGCGCGCCGGTACGGCCTGTCCGTGGTGGCGCTGCGGTACCCGTTCGTGGGCGGTGTCGACGAGCGGCTGCAGGCGCGGGCGGACGAGGTGGCGCGCGACCCCGGCCTCGGCGCGCGCAACCTCTGGGCCTACCTCGAGACGCGGGACGCCGCCGAGGCCGCGTGGCTCGCGCTGCGCTACGACGGCGGCGGTGCCCGCGTTGTCTACGTCGCCGCACCCGACACCCTGTCCCCCGTGCCGACCGCCGACCTCGTGCGGCGGTACCACCCGGACGTGCCGCTGACCCGCCCGCTCGAAGGGCGCGAGGTGCCGATCGACCTCGCGCCCGCCGAGCTGCTGCTCGGTTTCCGGGCGCGGCACCTGGTGGTCGGCAGGGCCTGAGCCCGCCCTCGGGGGTGTCAGGCCGACGTCGGCGACGACTCCGGGCGGACCCCGTTCACCTCGGGCGTGATCCGCCGTCCGACCGCGAACGACATCGCGCCGATGCCCAGGCACCCGACCACGACGACGGCGATGAACCCGCCGGCCAGGCCGTGCTCGAGGAGGAACCCCGCCGCGACCGGGCCCACGATGGTGCCGGCCTGGAACGCGCCGGAACCGAGCGCGTTGTACCGACCGCGCAGGTGCGGGGGCGCGATGTCGTTGGTGAGGGCGGGCAGGGTCGACTGCATGAGCGTCTCGCCCAGCCCGAAGATGCCGTGGAAGGCGAGCACGATGACGACGGCCGTCGTGCCGCCGGGGAAGATCCCCGTGACGCCGAGCAGCAGCCACGCGAGCGCCCACACCCCGGCCATGACGGCGAGCACGCGGGTGCGGCGTCGTCCGCTGACGCGGTTCATGACCCAGAACTGCAGCGCCACGATGGCGACCGTGTTGACGACGAACGCGAACCCGACGGTCCGGGTCGAGACCTCCGCGACCTGCCGCGCGAACGCGGGGAAGCCGCCCTCCATCTGCCCGTAGCCGACGAATGCGGCGAGCAGCCCGAGACCCGACAGCCACAGCACCTCGGGGCGCCGCAGGATCGCCAGGTAGCCCTCGGCCGGTGCGGCGTCGTCGGGCCTCTCGGCCCTGCCGTCCAGGTGCCGCAGCGGGCCCAGCAGCACGACGACGGGCGCGAGGAAGGTCGCGGCGTTCACGAGGAAGGCGGCGACGAACGTGCCGGGCCGTTCGACGTCGACGACGAGGCCGCCGACCACGCCGCCCACGCCGACCCCGAGGTTGAGCAGCGCGAAGTTGACGCCGTAGTACCGCTGCCGCAGGTCGCCCTCGACGATGGTCGCCACGAGCGTGTTGACCGACGGCCACCCGATGCCGAGCTGCACGCCGAACAGCGCGAGGCCGGCCGCCGCGACCCACGGCGTGGTGGCGAACGCGAGCACCGAGTACCCCGCGACGGCGAACGCCAGGCCGAAGAGCATCACGCGCCGTGCGCCGTACCGGTCCACGAGGGCGCCGGCCGGCCCGGTGATCAGCAGGCCGACGACCGCGATCAGGCCCATCAGCGTGCCCGAGAGACCGAGCGAGAAGCCGCGGACCTCGTGCAGGTAGATGATCGTGAACGGGAGCGTCAGACCGCGGCCGAAGAACTGGACGACCACGGTCGAGAGCAGCCAGCGGCCGTCGGTCGGGAGGTTCGACCAGAAGGCCAGGGCGCCGGAGCGGGGAGAGGATGTCACGGGTCGATCCTCGCCCCGTGCGGGGTGGGACGGCTAGCGGATTCCGGACGAGGGTGTCACCCGTGCGCCAGCAGCTTCAGCGCCACGACCCCCACGGCCAGCAGCGCGAGCACCCCGAGCGCGAGGACCCGCGCCGGGAACGGCACCTGCACCCGTCGCACGCCGAGCCACGAGATGAGCACGAGCGAGGCGATCAGCACGCCCGTGCCGACGCGGAGCGCCGTCGTCACCTCCCACCACCCGAGACCCGCGCCCGCGAGCGCCAGCAGTGGCGCCACCAGGGTGACGAGCGCGCCGGCGCTGGTGCGGGTCATGGCAACCAGGTGCGCACGGTCGGGGAACCCGCCGTGCGCGGCGAGCTGGGCGATGAGCTGCGCCAGCCAGGCGGCGGCGACGGTACCGACGGCGGTGATGGTCAGCGACGTCGCTGCCGTCCCTGCCGTGAGCCCGTGGGCGTGGGCGAGGAGCGTGAGGACGACGGCGAGCACCGCGAAGGTCACGTAGACCCGTTCCCTGAGCTGCTCGGCGAGCTCCTCCTTCTCGGCGTCGCTGAGGTTGGCGGGGTCCTGGCGGCGTGACCGGCGACGAGGCATGGCGCCTATTGTCGACCCTCGTGCCGCCTCACGACGCGGCACGCCACGCCTCCGCCAGTGCGGCGACGGACGGCCACCGTTCCTCCCGCCGGTGACGCAGCGCCCGCGCCGCGACCTCGAGCTGCGCGGCAGACCCGGTCCAGGCGGAGGGCTCCTTCGTCGCGTCGTCGCCGAGGAAGGTGTGCGCGAGCGCCCCGAGGGTGTGGACGGTGGTCGCCTCGTCGAGCACGGCGCCGAGCTCGTGCTCCTCGGGTGCCATGAACCGCGTCGAACCCCACATGCGACCCATGCGGTTGACGAGCGGTGCGCGCGCGTAGAAGTCCAGGTCGCACAGCACGACGCGGCCGTGGGCGACGTCGAGCAGCACGGATCCGTCGTAGAGGTCGACGGCGATCCACCCGCGCGCTGCCGCGTGCACGTGGAAGTCGTAGACCTGCTGCACGCAGTCGGCCCGGGCGGCGGTCGGGAGGGTGCGCACCACGGCGGCGCGTTCGTACTGGCGGCCCATCGGGGTCGCGTCGGTCCAGTCGAAGACCAGCGCGTGCCCCGCGCCGACGTCGACCGCCTCGCGCAGCCGGACGAGCGTGGGGTGCGCCAGGTCGCGGTAGACGTGGCCGGCTCGGCGCAGGCGGGCCACGGCGGTGGCGACGTCGCCGTCGTAGCGCGCGGTGGGTGCGCCCGCGTACTTCACGAAGACACGGCCCTCGGGGCCGTCGACACCGAGGCAGAGGTTGCCGGAGTCCTGCTGGTCGAGCACGGCGAAGGCGGTGCCCCAGCGTGCGGTGAACGAGAGGTCGTGGGGCTCCCGCAGCCGCACGGGCAGCCCGTCGAGCGCGGTGACGATCACGGGCGCCGAGCCTACGGCCTGCCCAGTGCCTGACCTGGTCGCGGGGGACCTTCTGGGGCCGGGTCAGGCGTGGAGGTCCCGGTGGCCGCGCCGCGCGTCGCGGTCGAAGATCGCGACGATCTCGCACGGCCCGCCCTCGGCCCCGATCGCGTGCGGCAGCATCGTCGGGAACTCGGCGGCCTGGTCGGTCTCGACCCGCAGGCGGCGGTTGCCGAGCAGCAGGATCGCCGTCCCGCTGAGGACGACGAGCCACTCCCGCCCGGGATGGGCGCGCAGTCGCGAGGCGTCGGCCGGGGCGGGGCGGGTGAGCCGCTGCCGCACGACGGTCAGGCCGGGGTCGGCCCGGACGGGCCAGCGCTTGAGGTCGCGGGCGGCGTCGATCGTGGGGTTGACGACGACGTCGTCGGTGCCCGTCTCGACGAGCTGGTCGAGGGAGGTGTCGAGGGCGCGGGCCAGGGTGACGAGCTGGTCGAGGGCCAGCCGACGCTGCCCGTTCTCGATGCGGCTGAGCGTGGACTGGCTGACCCGGGCCCGGCGCGCGAGCTCCTCGAGGGACCATCCCTGGGCGAGCCGCAGCCCGCGTATCCGCTTGCGCACGAGGCTGTCCAGCTCGCCATCTTCTTGCGTCATACGCAAGAGACTATGTTCCTGCGGCAATGCGCGCCTACCGTCGACCGTGTCCCCGCGCCCACCCCGAGCGCCCGGACCCGAGAGGAGAGACATGCCTGAGACCACCCTCGTCGACGCCGTGGTCATCGGCGGCGGCGCTGCCGGGCTGAACGGTGCCCTGATGCTCGCCCGGTCCCGCCGGTCCGTGGTCGTGATCGACGGCGGCGAGCCACGCAACGCCCCTGCCGCGGCGGTGCACGGCCTGCTCGCCCGCGACGGCACGCCCCCGGCCGAGCTGCTCGAGCAGGGTCGCGCCGAGGTCCGCCGGTACGGCGGTGTCATCCGGTCCGGTGAGGTCGTCAAGGCCGAGCCCGCCGCGCCCGGGCCGGACGGTGACCTGCGCTTCAGCATCACCCTGGCCGACGGCGACACGCTCACCGCCCGCCGCCTCCTGGTCGCCACCGGCCTGCGCGACGTGCTGCCCGACGTGCCGGGGCTCGCCGCCCACTGGGGCGGCGCCGTCGTGCACTGCCCG
>DATGOB010000050.1:0-3920 GCA_036010205.1 Promicromonospora sp.
GTCAATGGACGGCGCTGCACCACGCGTTCACCTCGCCGAAGCCCGAGTGGATCGACACGTTCGACTCCGACCCCGGCAACGCGCTCGCCTACGCCTACGACCTGGTGTGCAACGGCAACGAGATCGGCGGCGGATCGATCCGTATCCACAGGGCCGACGTGCAGAAGCGCGTCTTCGAGGTCATGGGCATCTCGCAGGAGGATGCCCAGGAGAAGTTCGGCTTCCTGCTGGACGCCTTCCAGTACGGCCCGCCGCCGCACGGCGGCATCGCCTTCGGCTGGGACCGCATCGTGATGCTGCTGGCCGGGGCCGACTCGCTGCGGGACGTCATCGCGTTCCCGAAGACCGGCGGCGGCTTCGACCCGCTCACCAGCGCGCCCGCGCCGATCACGGCCGAGCAGCGCAAGGAGGCGGGGGTGGACGCCAAGCCGGCCAAGCAGCCCGAGCCCGCCGCCAAGGCAGCCGGGGCGGAGCCCGGGACCGAGCAGCGGAACGCCGCCGGGCAGGGCAGCGCCTGACGACGTGTCAGGGCCGCCGCCGGTAGTCCGGTGCGGCGGCCGCAGCCGCCGACGCGGGCACCGGGATGCGCCGAATGTCCGTTCGTGGCGCGGATTGCGGTCACCGGAATGTGGTCAGCTTTCCCGTCGCACTAGTAGGGTCGGAGCCAATGACTGTGGACACCCCTCCAGCCGACGACTCGACCGTCGGCACCGGAGCGGACACTCCTTCCAGTGACACCGCGGAGGCCGCGGTGACAGCCGCCGTATCCGCAGCGGAGGCGGTGCTGGCACAGCGGTTCGGCAGCACCGTCTCCCTCGTCGACGCCGAGGACCTCGCGGGAAGCGGACCGGCGACGGTGGTCAGGGCGCGGGTCGCCTCGTCGTCGTTCGCGCTGCCCCGCACGCTCGTCATCAAGCACTATCCCGGCGAGCCGGAGGCGGGCCAGGACGACGCGTTCGCGCGCGAAGCCGCCAGCTACCAGCTGTTCACGGCGCTGTCGGCGGCCGATCGCACGTGCCCGGAGATTCTCGCCCACAACGCAGAGCACCGGGTGCTGGTGATCGACGACCTCGGGCGGGCACCGACCCTCGACGACAAGCTCCGCGGATCGGACGCGCGTGCCGCCGAGACGGCACTGCTGTCGTGGGCCCGCTCGCTCGGCCGCATGCACTTCAGCACCGCCAATCGGGAGGCCGATTTCAACGCGCTGCTGCGCAGGCTCGGCAAGGCGGGCTCGGGTGCCTCGGCGCAGAACGACGGCCAGGTGGTCCCGGCGGCTCCGTCCGCGCACGCCGCGGGCGACCCCGCCGACGCCGTGACGGCGGCGCCCGCGCTGCTGCGCGAGACACTCGGCGTCGACACCGCGCCCGAGGTCGTCGCGGTGGCCGAGCGCGCCGCGGAGCAGGCCCGTTCGGCCGCGTTCCGGGCGTTCAGCCCCGTTGACCTCTGGCCGGACAACAACCTCGTCACCGGCGACGGTGTGCGGTTCCTCGACTTCGAGCGGGGCCGGGTGCGCAGTGCTCTGGTCGACGCCGCCCACATGCTGGTGCCGTTCGTGTCCGGGCCCGAACCGCTGGCGCTGCCGAGCGGTATGAGCGAGGCGATGATCGCCTCGTGGCGCGCCGAGGTGGCCGACCTGTGGCCGTCGCTGACCGAGGAGGACACCCTCAGCCGGTATCTCCTCGACGCGGGCCTGCTGCTCGTCTGGCAGGCCACGTGGCGGTGGCTGCCCGACCTCGCCGCCGCGGGGCAGGACGGTTCCTCCGGCGGTGCGGAACGGATGACGGCCGCGCCGCCGCGGCAGCGCGCCGCCGCGCTCGCCACGTGGTGGCGCGACCTCGGCAGGCACGCCGACCGCGAGGGCGACCCCGCGGACGGGCCTGCGATCTCGGCGCACGCCGAGGCCGTGGCCACGGCCCTGGACGCGCGCTTCGGGCCGGACCTGCAGCTTCCCCTGTACCCGGCGTTCCGCTGAGCTCGGGCGGGCGACGGCCGCCGCGTGCGGCGTCTCCCGCCCGCGGCCAAGGTTCGCCGGACCGTTCGCACGCCGTTACCCGCGGCTCACCGCGGGTGCGCACCGGCGCGCGATCGTGCCGGTGTGGCGATCGACGAGATTTCGCAGACCCACCGCCCCGCGACCCCCGTTCCCGCCCAACCCGCCGTTCCCGATTCGCTTGCTGTGCCCGCTGGGCCCGAACTGCGTCCGGTGCGCAGGTTGGCCGTGCTCGGCGACTCGACCGCCGTCGGGCTCGGTGATCCGCTGCCCGGAGGGCGGTGGCGGGGTGTCGGCCCGCTCGTCGCGGCCGCGTTGGGTGTCGAGCCCGACGCGTACGTCAACACCTCCTTCACCGGCGCCCGGGTGCGCTGCGTGCGCACGGTGCAGCTGCCCGCCGCGCTCGAGCACACGCCCGATGTCGCCGTCGTGATCGTCGGGATGAACGACACGCTGCGGTCCGACTTCGACCCCGCGGCGCTGACCGCCGACCTGGACGCGACCCTCTCCGCGCTGAGGGACGCCGGGGCGTTGCCGGTCACGATGCGCTACCACGACCACGGCCGGGTGTTCCGCATGCCGGGGCCGTTGCGCCGAGCCCACGCCGCGCGGGTGGACGCGCTCAACCGCGTCGTCGACACCGTCGTGGCCCGCCACGACGCGGTGTGCGTCGACCTCGACCAGGTCCCGGGCGCCTACGACCTGCGGGCGTGGAGCGTCGACCGGCTGCACCCTTCGGAGTTCGGCCACCGGCTGCTGGCACGCGGCGTCACCGACGCGGTGGGCGTCCGCGGATACGCGGTGCGCGAGCCGGTGTCGCTGACCTGCGCGGGCGGTGCCCGTTCCAGCACGGTCGACCACGTGGCCTGGCTCGTCGGCAAGGGCGTGCCGTGGCTGTGGCGCCGCGGACGCGACCTGGTGCCGTACGCCGCGGGGATCCTCGTGCGCGGTCTATTGCGCAGGGACCGCGCCCCGGAACCGGATCAGCCGCTCGCCGAGGTGTGGGAACCCGACGGGTGGGAGCCCAGGACCGTCTGAGCCCGGCGGCGCCCGGATCGTCACCCCGGCCGGATACCGTCGGAGGTGTGCAGCAAGACGAACTGTTCACGGTGAACGAGGACGTGGCCCCGCCTCCGGTGTCCGACGAGCCCCATTCCCCGCCGCAGCCCCCGCCCGGCTCGCCGCTGGCCGTGCGTATGCGGCCCCGGACGTTGGACGAGGTCGTCGGCCAGCAGCACCTGCTCGGGGACGGCGCACCGCTGCGCAGGCTTGTCGAAGGGGCCGCACCGGCCTCGGTGCTGCTGTACGGACCGCCCGGCACCGGCAAGACGACGCTCGCCAACCTCGTCTCGACCGCCACCGGCAGGCGGTTCGTGGCGCTGTCGGCCCTGTCCGCGGGCGTCAAGGAGGTGCGCGGGGTCATCGAGGAGGCCCGGCGGCGCCGCAAGTACAACTCCGAGGACACGGTCCTGTTCATCGACGAGGTCCACCGCTTCTCGAAGACCCAGCAGGACGCGCTGCTCGGCGCCGTCGAGGACCGCACGGTGCTGCTCGTGGCCGCGACGACGGAGAACCCGTCGTTCTCGGTCGTCTCGCCGCTGCTGTCGCGCTCGCTGGTGCTGCAGCTGCGTCCGCTGACCGACGACGACATCGCCGGGCTCGTCGACCGTGCGCTCACCGACGAGCGCGGCCTGGGCGGCACCCTCGAGCTCACCGACGACGCGCGGGCGCACCTGATCCGCCTCGCCTCGGGGGACGCCCGACGCGCGCTGACAGCCCTGGAGGCCGCGGCCGACGCCGCGAGCGTCACCGACCACGGCGTCATCGATCTGGAGACGGTCGAGGCGACCGTGGACAAGGCCGCCGTGCGCTACGACCGTGACGGCGATCAGCACTACGACGTGATCAGTGCCTTCATCAAGTCGAT
>DATGOB010000051.1:0-3313 GCA_036010205.1 Promicromonospora sp.
GTCGATCGACGTCGCGTGCTCAGTCACGACCGCGCTCCGCGCGGTCTTCGGCTGCGGCCTTGAGGGCGGCGAGCTTCTCCGGCCAGAACTCGTCGAGGTACGAGCGCACGACGGCCAGGCCGTCGGTGCGGACCGCGAACAGGTGGCGGGTCCCGTCGCGCGTGCGGGTCACCAGACCTGCGTCGCGCAGGACGCCGAGGTGGTGCGACGCGGTCTGCTGGGAGAGGCCGAGCTCGTCAGCCACCTCCCCGACCGCGCGCGGCCCCGATCGGATCAGCGCCAGGATCCCCCGCCGGTTCGGATCGGCCAGGGCCCGCAGGGCCCGGTCCAACCGGTCGTCGTCCAGGGGCTCGGCACCCACGGCTCGACACCTTATCACAAGCTGTCGTTTGTACTCATGACGATTTGTGCCTGCCGCCTCGCCTTGATAGAAGGTGGCCAGCAGGTTGACAACTCCAGAACGAAGGGAGGTCCGTGCCCCCTACAGAGCCGAAGCGACTCGTCGTGCTGGCCAGCGGCGTGGGATCACGGCTGCGGGCGAGGGCGTCGGCCAAGCCTCTCGCCCGCCTGGCTGGGACGAGCCTCATCGAGCGGACGCTGGCGGCTGCGCACGATGCCGGCTTCCAGCAGATCGTCGTCGTCACCGGCTACCGCGCCGCCACGGTCGACCGGCACGTCTTCGACGTCGCTCGGCGACGTGGGATCGCGGTCACCATCGTCCACAACCCCCGGTACGAGGAGGGCAACGGGCTGTCCGTGCTCGCCGCCCGCGAGGTCGTGGGCGAGACGCCCTTCGCGCTGGTGATGGGCGACCACGTCTTCGCGCCGTCGCTCCTGCGACGCCTGCGCCGGGCCCAGGTGCGAGCGGGTGAGGTCGCGGTGTTCGTCGACCGCTCGCTCGGCGTGGCCGCCGGCGTGGACGTCGCGGACGCGATGAAGGTCGCGCTGGACGGGGCGCGGGTCCGCGCCATCGGCAAGGAGCTGTCGGACTACGACGCCTTCGACGTCGGCGCGTTCGTCTGCTCGCCGGCGCTCTTCGAGGCGATCGAGGCGGCCAGCGCTCGTGGCGAGACCAACCTGGCGGACGCCGTCCGCCTGCTCGCCTCCCGGGGCGCGGCCCGGGCCGTCGAGCTCCACGACGACGAGTGGTGGTTCGACGTCGACACCCCCCGCGACCTGCGCAACGGCGCCCGCTACCTGCTGCGAGGCACGGGCAAGGCGCTCGACGGCGCCGTCGCCGCCCGGGTCAACCGGGTGCTCTCGCAGCGGATGGCCACCCCGGCGCTGCTGCGCCTGCGGGGCCTGACGCCCAACCAGGTCACCCTCGTCGCCTTCGCGGTGGCGGTGGCGGCGGCGGCGACCTTCGCCGCCGGCGCGCCGGTCGTCGCGGCGCTGCTCGTCTGGCTCGCCAGCGTGCTCGACGGTAGCGACGGCGAGGTCGCCCGCCTGACCTACCGGTCGTCGCGCTACGGCGGCTTCCTCGACGCGGTGCTCGACCGGGCGGCCGACAGCCTGCTGCTCACCGGCGCCGCCGTCCACCTGGCGCGCAGCGAAGCACTCGCCGACCTGCTCGGCGGCGCGCACCTCGTCGTCGCGATCGCGGTCGCCAACCTGGCGATCACCGGCCACGTGCTCGTGAGCTACACGTCGGCGAAGGCCGCGGTCGACCTCCGGCACCGCTACGAGGGCGCGCTGGTGGGCAGCGGACACGGCCGTGACCTGCGGCTGGGGATCGTCACCGCGGGCGCCCTGCTCGCGTGGCACCACCCGCTCTGGCTGGCGGTGGCGCTGGCCGCGGTCGGCCTGCTGGGCTGCGGGATCGTCCTCGTCCGCCTGCGCGAGTCGTGGTGGGCGCTCGGCCCCGGCCGGCCGTTCGACGGCGTGCGTGCCGTCGCCCTCGACTTCGACGGGACCGTGGCCGACTCGATGGGCTTCCTCACCGACCTCGCCGTGGAGCTGCTCGTCGACGAGCTCGGCCTCGACCGGGAGACCGCCCTCGCCCGCTACCGCGCCACGAGCGGCGCCGACTTCCGCAGCCAGCTCGAGGAGATCGCGCCCGGCGATCCCCGCTGCGCCGTCGTCGCCCGGCGCTTCGAGGAGGCGAAGGCGCAGCAGATGGAGCGCTGCGTGCCCTTCCCGGACGTGCCGGGCGCGCTGCGGCGCCTGGCAGCGACGGGCGTACCGGTGCTCGTGTGCAGCAGCACGCGCGCCGAGCTGGTGCAGGCGTTCTGTGCGCGGCACGGCCTCGACCGCGTGGTGACCACGGTCGACGGGTGGGCGCCCGAGCGCGACAAGCGGACGCAGCTGGCGTCCTGGATCCGGGCCCAGGGCCTGCAGGGCGACGAGGTGGTCTTCGTCGGCGACTCCCGGCGCGACGGTGACGTCGCGCGTGCCGCGGGCGCCCGCTTCGTGGGCGTGGCCCGGCCCGACCAGCCCGACCTGCTGGCCGGGAGCGGTGCGCCGGTCGTCACGTCGCTGACCGAGCTCGCCGCCGCCGTGGCCCGGGCCCGGCGCACCCCCGTGCGGCCCGACGGCGACGCCGCGGCCGAGCGGAAGCCGCGGCGCCTGTCACTCGTCGAGCGCGAGGTGGGCCAGGTGCCCGGTGCTGTTGGACCGCACGAGCTCCCGGCGGTCGCCCACGAGCGCCACCGTGGTGATCGAGCAGTTCGCCACCCGCACGTGGCGGTAGATCTCGGGGCCGGTGCCGAGCGCCCAGGCGACACCGGCCCGGACCACCGCGTCGTGCGTGAACACGACCGCCGCACGGCCCTCGGCTAGCGAGTCGAACAGCTCGTCGAGCGCCTCGGCGACCCGGGCGTTGAGCTCCTTGAGCGTCTCACGGCCCTCCATCACGAGCGTGTGGGGGGCCGTGCGCCAGACCCGCCACTCGTCGGGCCACCGCTCGGCGATCTCGTCCTCCGTGTAGCCCTGCCAGGGGCCGACCCGCAGCTCGCCGAAGCGCTCGTCGAGCACCGGGTCGCGGCCGAGCCGCCGGGCCAGCGGCTCGGCCGTCTGCACGGCCCGCGCCAGCGGGCTGGACACGAGGTGGTCGATCGGCTCGCCCGCGAGCGCCTCGGCGACCGCCTCGGCCGCGGCGCGCCAGGCCGGGACGATGCCCTCGTCGCTCCAGCCCATCGTGCGGTGCACGACGTTCGACGCCGTGCGGCCGTGGCGCACGAGGTGCACGCGCTTCACCGTCGCCATCTCCTCCTCCGGGGGTCCCTCGTCGTGGCTCCCCACGATAGGGAGCCGGGCGCGGGGCGGCCGCCAGGCGAGCCCGGCCGGGCCGGAGGGTCGTACGCTCCGGGAGGAG
>DATGOB010000052.1:0-24566 GCA_036010205.1 Promicromonospora sp.
CGCGGTCAGCAGCACGATGTTGCAGATGCTGATCAGCGTCGCGAGCGAGATGACGCGGGGGAACTCCACGAACTGCGTGAGGTTCACGTTGCTCTGCGGGCCGACGGCGTCCTCCACGAAGCCCTGCACCGTGGTGAACACACCGAAGCTGTCGAGCACGGACCAGAAGACCGCCGTAGCCACGACCGTCATGATCGCCACGGCGACCGCGAGCAGGAAGGCGAGCTTCATGACCGACCACGGGTCGACCCGGGAGATCGCGAGACGGACACGACGCGGGCCCGCGGGAGCGGGCGGAGGCACCTGAGGCGTCGGCACGGATGCCGGGCGGGGGCCCGCTGCTGTACCTGCGGCGGCAGGCGCCGGCGTGGCGGTGCCGCGCACGCCGGCAGCCGTGTAGTGCATCTCCGGCCGCGGGTTCGTCGTGTCGGCGGCCGCCGACGGTGTCGTCGGTGTCTCGTCCGTCCCGATCGACGACACCTTCCGGGCCGCGCTGCGCGCCGCGTCGAGGGCGGCCTGGGCCGCCTTCATCGCGCCCGAGCGGACGCCGTCCGCCCCCTCGGCGGGTGCGGGGGGAGCGGGCGGCGCGTCAGGTGCCTGGACCCGGTTCCACGACGAGGTGCCCGCGGGCTCGGTCGAGGCGTTCTGCGCGGCTGCGGCGGGCGCGGGCGTGGTCGGCGAGGAGCCCGCGCCCGTCGCGGTGGGCACGTCGGTGCGGCCCGCGTCGTAGGCGGCCCGCCAGACGCCCCCCGTCGTCGGGACGCCGGAGCTCTGCTCCGGCGGGGCGGGAGGCGCGGCGGTAGGACGCTTGGCTGCGGGTGCGCTCGGCGTGCCCGGCGAGGCGGGCGTGCTCGACGTGGACCGCGCGGCCGCGGGCTTGCCCGGAGACGCAGGCTTGCTGTCGGAGGTCGCGGCGGCGGCCGGGGTCGGCCCGCCCTTCGACGGTGCCGCCTCGGCGGTGGCCGGCTCAGCCGGAGTGTTCGGGGAGTCGGACGACTCCGGCACAGCGGCGTCCGACGCCTGCTGCTCCGGGGTGGGCTCCGAGGCCTGGGGACGCGGCACGTCCTTGCGGACCCTCGTGTCGTCCAGGTCCTCGTCGAGGTCGGGCGACGCCGTACGCACGGGCCCGCTCTTGTCACTCGTCATCAGCTGTCCTCGCGTCCGGTGCTGTCCTGCTCAGGGCTGCTCGGAACTTCGTCTGGGGTCGGGATCTCTTCCACGGTAACCCGGTCGGCGGGCTCACCGCCGGAGTTCTCGTCGGCAGCGATCGCGGTCTCGCTGGAGTCCTCGCTCTCCGCGTTCCGCGCGACGGCGATGATCCTGTCGCCCTTGTCCGGCTTTGCGAAGGTTACCCCCTGCGTGTTCCGCCCGGTGAGGTTGACCTCGGCCACCGCGGACCGCACGATCTTGCCGCGCTCCATGATCACAAGGACCTCGTCGTCCGTGTGGGTGACGAGAGCACCCACAAGATCACCCCGGGCCTCGACCAGGTTCGCCACCTTGATGCCGAGCCCGCCGCGACCCTGGATCCGGTACTCCGAGATCCGCGTGCGCTTGGCGAAGCCGCCCTCGGTCACGACGAACAGGTCGGCGTCGTCCTCCACGACGTCGGCGGCGAGCAGCTCGTCGTCCTCCCTGAACTTCATGCCGGTGACGCCGGAGGTGGCGCGGCCGAGCGGGCGGATCGACTCGTCGTCGGCGTGGAAGCGGATCGACTGACCCTTGCGCGAGACGAGGATGAGGTCGTCGTCGGCGTTCACCAGGCGGGCCGAGACGACCTCGTCGGCGTTGCCGTCGGAGTCCTCGCGCAGGTTGATCGCGATGAGACCACCGGACCGCGGCGAGTTGTACTCGCTCAGGCGCGTCTTCTTGACCAGCCCCCTGCGGGTGGCGAGCACCAGGTAGTCGGCGGCGTCGTAGTCGCGGATGTCGAGCACCTGCGCGATCTTCTCGCCCGGCTGGAACGCGAGCAGGTTGGCGACGTGCTGCCCCTTGGCGTCGCGGCCGCCCTCGGGCAGCTCGTAGCCCTTGGCCCGGTACACACGACCGAGGTTGGTGAAGAACAGCATCCAGTGGTGGGTCGTCGTCGTGAAGAAGTGGTCGACGATGTCGTCCTCGCGCAGCTGGGCGCCGCGCACGCCCTTGCCCCCGCGCCGCTGGGACCGGTAGTTGTCCGTCCGCGTCCGCTTGGCGTAGCCGCCGCGCGTGATCGTGACGACGACGTCCTCCTCGGGGATGAGGTCCTCCATCGACATGTCACCGTCGTAGGGGAGGATCGTCGTCCGCCGCTCGTCGCCCCAGCGCTCGGTGACCTCGTCGAGCTCGTCGCCGACGATCGTCCGCTGCCGCTCCGGGCGAGCCAGGATGTCCTGGTAGTCGTCGATCTCGGCCTGGAGGCGCGCGTGGTCGTCGAGGATCTTCTGCCGCTCGAGGGCCGCGAGGCGGCGCAGCTGCAGCGCCAGGATCGCGTTGGCCTGCTGCTCGTCGATGTCGAGCAGCTCCATGAGACCCGTCCGCGCCTGGTCGGCGTCGGGGGAGCGACGGATCAGGGCGATGACCTCGTCGAGCGCGTCGAGCGCCTTGAGGTAGCCGTCGTAGATGTGGATCTGGCCCTGGGCCTCGGCGAGCAGGTACTCGGTGCGCCGGCGGACGACCTCGATCTGGTGCGTCGTCCAGTGGCGCACGAACGCGTCGATGCTGAGCGTGCGGGGCACGTCGTCGACGAGCGCGAGCATGTTCGCGCTGAAGTTCTCCTGCAGCTGCGTGTGCTTGTAGAGGTTGTTCAGCACGACCTTCGCGACGGCGTCGCGCTTCAGCACGATGACGAGGCGCTGCCCCGTGCGGCCGGAGGACTCGTCGCGGATGTCGGCGATGCCCTGGATGCGGTTGTCGTTGACGAGGTCCGCGATCTTGGAGGCCAGGTTGTCCGGGTTGACCATGTAGGGCAGCTCGGTGACGACCAGGCAGATCCGGTTCTGGATCTCCTCGACGTTGACGACGGCGCGCATGGTGATCGAGCCGCGGCCCGTGCGGTACGCGTCCTCGATGCCCTTGTGCCCGAGGATCTGGGCACCGGTCGGGAAGTCCGGGCCCTTGATCCGCTGCAGCAGCGCCTCGAGCAGCTCCTCGCGCGTCGCGTCGGGGTGGGCGAGGTGCCAGCGAACGCCCTCGGCGACCTCGCGCAGGTTGTGCGGCGGGATGTTGGTCGCCATGCCGACGGCGATACCCGCGGAGCCGTTGATCAGCAGGTTCGGGATCCGGGACGGCAGGACGACGGGCTCCTGGGTGCGACCGTCGTAGTTCGGCCGGAAGTCGACCGTTCCCCGCTCGATGTCGCGCACCATCTCGAGCGCGAGCGGCGCCATCTTGCACTCGGTGTACCGCGGGGCCGCCGCAGGGTCGTTGCCCGGCGCGCCGAAGTTGCCCTGGCCGGCGACCAGCGGGTACCGCAGCACCCAGTCCTGCACCAGGCGCACCAGGGTGTCGTAGATCGCGGTGTCGCCGTGCGGGTGGTACTTACCCATCACGTCGCCCACCACACGCGAGCACTTGGAGAACGCGCGGTCGGGCCGGTACCCGCCGTCGTACATCGCGTAGATCACGCGGCGGTGCACCGGCTTGAGGCCGTCCCGCACGTCGGGCAGCGCGCGGCCCACGATCACGCTCATCGCGTAGTCGAGGTAGGAGCGCTGCATCTCCAGCTGCAGGTCGACCTGCTCGACGCGGCCGTGCTGCACCGCGACGCGCGCCTCCTCTGCAGGCATGCCGTCGTCGGGGCCGTCCACGCCGGGGGTCTCGTCCGTCACCGTCTGTACTTCCTTTCCACGCCGCTGGGCGTGTCACTTCGTCTCACGTCGACATCGTCCGGGGCCGTGCGCCCCGCGCCACGTCGCGTCAGATGTCGAGGAACCGCACGTCCTTGGCGTTGCGCTGGATGAAGGTGCGCCGGGACTCGACGTCCTCGCCCATGAGGACGGAGAAGATCTCGTCGGCGGCGGCCGCGTCGTCCATCGTCACCTGCAGCAGCGTCCGGTGGTCCGGGTCCATGGTGGTGTCCCACAGCTCGGAGTAGTCCATCTCGCCCAGGCCCTTGTAGCGCTGGATGCCGTTCTCCTTGGGGATGCGCTTGCCCTGCGCGGCACCGGCCTCGAGGAACGCGTCGCGCTCCCGGTCCGAGTACACGTAGTCGTGCGGGGCGTTGGTCCACTTGATCCGGTAGAGCGGCGGCTGCGCCAGGTACACGTGGCCGTGCTCGATGAGCGGGCGCATGTACCGGAACAGGAGCGTGAGCAGCAGGGTGCAGATGTGCTGGCCGTCGACGTCGGCGTCGGCCATGAGCACGATCTTGTGGTACCGGAGCTTCGAGATGTCGAAGTCCTCGCCGATGCCCGTGCCGAAGGCCGTGATGAGCGCCTGGACCTCGGCGTTGGACAGCGCCTTGTCCAGCCGCGCACGCTCGACGTTCAGGATCTTCCCCCGCAGCGGCAGGATCGCCTGGTTGTGCGGGTTGCGGCCGCGCACCGCGGAACCGCCGGCCGAGTCGCCCTCGACGATGTAGATCTCGCACTCGTCCGGGAACCGCGACTGGCAGTCCTTGAGCTTGCCGGGCATGGCGGCACCGTTGAGGACGCCCTTGCGCCGGGTCGCCTCGCGCGCCTTCCGCGCCGCGATCCGCGCCTGCGAGGCCTGGATCGCCTTGCGGATGACGTCGCGCGCCTCGTTCGGGTGGGCGTCGAACCAGTCGGTGAGCTGCTCGCGCACGACACGCTGCACGAAGGTCTTCGCCTCCGTGTTGCCGAGCTTGGTCTTGGTCTGGCCCTCGAACTGCGGCTCGCCGAGCTTCACCGAGATGACGGCGGTGAGGCCCTCGCGGATGTCGTCACCCGTGAGGTTCTCGTCCTTCTCCTTGATGATGCCCTTGTCTCGGGCGTAGGTGTTGACCAGCGAGGTCATCGCCGCACGGAAGCCTTCCTCGTGCGTGCCGCCCTCGGTGGTCGAGATGGTGTTCGCGAAGGTGTGCACCGACTCGCTGTACGCGCTGGTCCACTGGAGCGCGATCTCGACGGCGATCTTCCGCTCCGTGTCCTCGCTCTCGAACGAGATGACATCGGGGTGGATGAGGTCGACGCGCTTCGCCGAGTTGAGGTGGTGCACGTAGTCCATGAGTCCGTCGTCGTACTTGTACGTGACGGTGCGCAGGCCCGTGGACTCCGTGGTCTCCTCGGCGCCGTCGGCGTCCCCGGGGCTCTCGACGCCGTCGGACGCGGCGTCGGCCTCGGCTCCCGTGACCTCGTCGGTCGCGGTGGCGTGGCCCGAGCGCTCGTCGGTGAGCGTGATCTTCAGGCCCTTGTTGAGGAACGCGTACTGCTGGAACCGGGCGCGGAGCGTCTCGAAGTCGTACTCCGTGGTCTCGAAGATCGAGCCGTCGGCCCAGAACGTCTGGGTCGTGCCCGTCCCCTCGCCCTCGGCGAGGGGCTCGAGGCGCTCGACCTCGGTGACCGGGTTGCCACCGTCGGTGTACTCCTGGCGCCAGTGGTAGCCGTCGCGCCGCACCTCGGACACGAAGCGCGTGCTGAGCGCGTTCACCACGGACATGCCGACGCCGTGCAGACCGCCCGAGACGGCGTAGCCGCCGCCACCGAACTTGCCGCCGGCGTGCAGGATCGTCATGACGACCTCGAGGGTGGGCTTGCCCTCGGTCGGGTGCATCGCGACCGGGATGCCTCGGCCGTCGTCGGTGACGCGCACGCCGCCGTCTGCCAGCAGGCGCACGTCGATCTCGGTGGCGTGGCCCGCGAGGGCCTCGTCCACAGCGTTATCCACAATCTCGTACACAAGGTGGTGGAGCCCGCGTTCACCGGTCGACCCGATATACATGCCCGGTCGCTTACGAACGGCCTCGAGACCTTCCAGGACGGTGATGTTCCCGGCGTCGTAGCCGCCGTCGATTCGCTCTGTCACGGGCGGGGTTGCTCCTCGTCTTTCAGGCACACGATGCGCACGACGGCGGACGTACCAGGGGCAGCACGAGCGGCGGGGGGTCTGGGGGACCGACCGAGCTCGGTGTCCGGTGCACTGTCCGACGGTTCGTCGGTGCTCAGCGTTCCGGGCCCTCAGGACGGTCCTGGGGACCCGGCGCGGTTGACCCCTCCATACTACCGTCCGAGCGGCGAAAACCCGGGATCCTGGGGCGTTTGCACCCAGTCCTCCACAACCTTTCTCCACAGGGTGATTTCTGGGCTCCTGGCAGCGTTCCGCGCCGTCCTCGCGCTCCCTGACAGCGCTGCCCGTCACACTCGGGCGCCGGCCGCCCGGACCGTCGTACAGACGTTCGCCGAGCTCGCTCCCGAGGCATCGATCGGTGACCGTCGAACCATGCGTGCGTCTGCAGAAGGTCAGGCAAATTACCTATCGAAGCAGACATTTCGTTGATTTACCGTTTTCTGCTCTAATAGCGCCGACCGGTCAACCGCGCGACCTCGCTTCGCGCACCGTCTCTCTCTTCGAAGGGCAACAGAGTGAAGAAGCTTCTTGCCGGCGGAACCCTCGCCGTCCTGACCTTCGGTGGCGTCCTCGCCGGCGCCGCCACGGCCTCCGCGCACACCCCCCGGGTCGCCGCCGACTGCGGCTGGCTCGAGGTGAACCTCCAGGCGTACCGGGGTGCCAAGGTCACCGTCACCATCGACGGCGCGGTCGCGCACGAGGAGGAGTTCCAGAGCGGCTTCTCCAAGAAGTTCGAGGGCCTCGCGCAGGACGTCACCCACGACTGGACCGTCACCGTCGACGCCTACGACGGCTACGACGGCACGCAGTACGACTGGGAGGACTCCGGCCAGATCGACCCCTGTGTCGAGCCGGCCCCCGAGCCCTCGCCGAGCGTCCCCGCCGAGCCCGAGCCGACCGAGCCGCCGGCCGCGGAGCCGGAGCCCTCGGACGAGCCGTCCGTCGTTCCGTCCGAGGAGGCCCCGGTGCCTCCGGCCGAGCCGTCGGAGTCCCCGAGCCCCGTCGCCGAGGAGCCCCCGGTGCTCGCCGCGACCGGTGCGACCGTCGGTGGCGCCGTCGCGTTCGCCGCGCTGCTCGCCGCCGGTGGTGTCGCCCTCGTGTGGGCTCGCAAGCGGATGCAGCAGAGCGCCTGAGCAGTTCCCTCCCGTGCTGAGGCACGGTTGAGCTGAGAAGGGCCCCGGCTTCGGCCGGGGCCCTTCGTCGTGCTACGGGTGCGTGGCGCCGTGAATGCGATCGCCGGAATGTTCGTTCCGGTCAGCCCCAGGTGTCGCGCGGACCGGGGCCCCGGACGGCGCGCGGGCCCCTGCGGAAGCCGGGACCGGCCGGGCCGAGCACGGTGACCTCGTCGACCACGCCCTCGCCGATCTCCTCCGCCATGCGCCGCAGGAGCGTAGGGACGAGCAGCCGGAGCTGCGTCGCCCAGGCCGTGGAGTCGGCACGCACGACGAGCACCTTGTCCTCGAACGTCTCGGGAGAACAGTGATCGGCAATCTCCGCGCCCACCACCTCACGCCACCGGCCCATGACGCCGCCGACCGAGACCTCCTCCGTCCAGCCCTTCTCGCGCAGGAGCCGGCCGACGAGCGATCCGAGGAGCTGGGGGTCACGAGCCCCCGGCCCGGCGCCACTCGTCCGGGGCTCCGCGAGCGGTGAGCGACGCGCGGGCGATCCCGGGCGCAGGCCGCGGGCGCGTGCGGCCGCCTTCGCGCGGTTGAGGGCGGCCCGCGCCACCTCCGACGGCGGCGTCAGCTCGGGCTCGGAGTTATCCACAGGGGGTTGTGGAGAGTTGTCAGTCACGGGTCACCGTCCCGGGTTCCACGTGAAACCGTACCCCGTCGAGCACGGGGGGCACGTCCTCGGGGACGGCTGCGGTGACCAGCACCTGCCGGGCGGGGAGCACCAGGTCGGCGAGCCGTTCCCTGCGCCGCACGTCGAGCTCGGCGAACACGTCGTCCAGGATCAGCACCGGGTCGGCGTCCGTGCCGAGGTCGGGGTCCCAGAAGGCGGGTGAATCGGCTGAATTCTGCGGATCTCCCCCCAGTAGACGGAAAGAAGCGAGCCGCAGGGCGAGCGCGAAGGACCAGGACTCGCCATGACTGGCATACCCCTTGGCCGGCAGCCCGCCGAGGGTCAGGACGAGGTCGTCGCGGTGCGGCCCGACGAGGCTGACGCCCCGCTCCAGCTCCTGGGGACGCACCTCGCCGAGCGCCTCGAGCAGCAGGCCGCGAAGGTGTTCCACGGACATCGAGTTATCCCCAGAGCCTGTGGACAACTCCGGCGGACGAACGCCCTGGAGCGCAGGCACGGACGACCGGTAGTCGATCTCCGCGTCGCCGTCGGCGTCGCTCACCTGCTCGTACGCCGCGGCGACCGCCGGACGCAGCGCGTCGACGAGCTGCAGGCGCAGCGACAGGATCTCGGCACCCAGCTCAGCGAGCCGTGCGTCCCACACGTCGAGGGTCGCGAGCTCGGCGGCCGCCGCGTTCTCGGAACGTCCCGAGCCACCCGACCTCCGGACGGCGCGGGCCGACTTCAGCAGCGCCGAGCGCTGGCGCAGCACGCGGTCGTAGTCCGAGAGCACCGCCGACACCCGCGGCATCATGAGCACGAGGAGCTGGTCCATGAACCGCCTGCGCCCGTCCGGTTCGCCCTTGACGAGCGCGAGATCTTCCGGCGCGAAGAGCACCGTTCGCAGGATCCCCAGTACGTCACGGGCACGGACCTGCTGGCCACGGTTGATCCGGGCGCGGTTCGCCCGGCCCTGCGTGATCTCGAGCTCGACCGTGCTGGCACGGTCACCGCGCACGATCCGCGTCCGGACCACCGCCCGCTCGGCGCCGGCCCGGATGAGCGGGGCGTCGGTCGCCACCCGGTGCGAACCGAGCGTGGCGACGTAACCGATGGCTTCGACGAGGTTCGTCTTGCCGCGGCCGTTCCGCCCGACGAAGGCGTTCACACCGGGTTCGAGCTCGAGGTCGGCGGTCGCGTACGACCGGAAGTCGAGCAGGGAGAGGTGGGAGACGTACATCAACAGGTGATCGTACGTGCCCCCGAGGTCACTCCGCCTTCTTCACCGCGTGGCCACCGAACTGCTGGCGCAGGGCCGCGACAGCCTTCATCGCCGGCGACTGCTCCTGGCGCGACGCGAACCGCGCGAACAGCGCAGCGGAGATCACGGGCAGCGGCACGGCGAGGTCGATGCCCTCGTCCACCGTCCACCGGCCCTCGCCGGAGTCGTCGACCCAGTCGTCCAGCATCGCGAGCTTCGGGTCGTCGGCCAGCGCCTTGACCATGAGGTCGAGGAGCCAGGACCGGACGACGGTGCCGCGGCTCCAGGCCTGCACGGTGCCGTGCACGTCGTCGATGAGGTCCGACTTCGCGGCGAGCAGCTCGTAGCCCTCGGCGTACGCCTGCATGAGGCCGTACTCGATGCCGTTGTGCACCATCTTGGCGTAGTGGCCCGCGCCGACGCCTCCGGCGTGCACGAAGCCCTCCTCGCGGGGGCCCTCGGGGCGGAGAGCGTCGAAGACCGGCATGACCGCCTCGACGTCGGCGGCAGACCCGCCGACCATGAGACCGTACCCGTTCTCCAGGCCCCACACGCCGCCGCTCACGCCGACGTCCAGGTACCCGACACCCCGCTCGGCGAACTCGGCCGCCCGCTCCTGGTCCTCGACGTAGTGCGAGTTGCCGCCCTCGATGACGATGTCACCCTCGGTGAGGATCTCGCGCAGCTCGGCCAGCACGGCGCGCGTCGGCTCACCGGCGGGCACCATGACCCACACGACCCGCTTCTCCTGCGGGAGCGCCGCGGCGAGGTCGGCCAGCGACGGTACGTCCGTCACCTCGGGCCGGGGGTCGTACCCCGTGACCTCGATCCCGCCCTTGCGCAGGCGGGACCGCATGTTGTTGCCCATCTTCCCCAGGCCGACGAGGCCGATGTGGGTGACCATGTGTTGCTTCCTCCAAGGTCGGTCGAACGACGTCGCTCGTGGCGGTCGTCCTCGATGCAGACTGATCGTCACAGGCTGATCAACCGGTGCAACCGGCCTCCGACGCCGTCCATTCCGGGTCCGCCAGGCGGCGGACCCGGCCGTCAGCCGGTGAACCGGATGGGGACGAGCAGGTACCGGTACGACGAGTCGTCCTCGCCGTCCAGGCTGCCCTGACCGGTGAACTCGACCGGCTTGTTGGGGTGGGTGAACGACAGCCGGACGAAGTCGGTCCCCAGGGCACCGAGCCCGTCGAGCAGGAACTGCGGGTTGAACGCCACGGCGATGTCCTCGCCGACCAGCACGGCCTCCAGGGCCTCGGACGCCTGCGCGTCGTCGCCGTGGCCGGCGTCGAGCACCACCTGGCCGTCGCTGAACGAGAGCCGAATCGGAGTGTTGCGTTCAGCGACGAGGCTCACGCGCTTGGCGGCCTCGATCAGCGGTGCGGTAGCGACGACGGCGTGGATCGGCGTGCTGTCGGG
Source organism: Promicromonospora sp. (assembly GCA_036010205.1). Classification (GTDB taxonomy): domain Bacteria; phylum Actinomycetota; class Actinomycetes; order Actinomycetales; family Cellulomonadaceae; genus Promicromonospora. The sequence continues at coordinate 10,478 of DATGOB010000052.1, forward strand.
GAACAGCCGGCGGACGGCGGGGTAGTCGCCCTCTACGAGCTGCGAGGTCGTCTGGCGTCCGCCCGCCTCGAAACCCACGAGGTCGAGCCCCTGGCCTGTGGACAACCCGACGTTGACGAGACCGCCGCCCGACCCGAGCGACTTGGCGACGTCGTTCAAGGTGCGCGCACGGATGAGCGCCACGGCGGAGTAGCCCGGCGTGGCGGGGGTCCAGGTGAGCTCGCGCAGCGCGAGGCGGTAGCGGTCGGTCGACAGGAGGGTGATGCGCTCGCCCTCGATCTCGACGCGGACGCCCGTGAGGAGCGGCAGGGTGTCGTCACGGCTGGCCGCGACCGTCACCTGCGCGACGGCGTGGGTGAAGGCATCACCCGAGACGGTGCCGCTCACCTCGGGGAGACCGGGGAGCGCGGGGTACTCGTCCACAGGCATGGTGAGGAGAGTGAACCGGCTGGCGCCGCACGTGACGACGACCTTGCTGCCCTCCAGCACCACGTCGACCGGCTTGTTGGGCAGGGCACGGGAGATCTCTGCCAGCAGGCGGCCGGAGACGAGCACGGTGCCGGGCTCTGCCACCTCTGCGGGGATCTCCGACCGTGCCGAGGTCTCGTAGTCGAAGCTCGCGAGGTTGATCACACCCTGGGCGTCGGCCTCGATCCGGACGCCTGCGAGGACGGGGGCCGGCGGACGCGTGGGGAGCGTGCGAGCGGTCCATGTGACGGCATCGGCGAGGACGTCGCGCTCGACCCTGAACTTCATGCCGTTGCATCTCCTCTTGTTCCTGGGTTGTCGAGAGAAACCCTACGCGAGTCACGGGCCTGGTGGCACTCGAGAGCAGGGCCTGTGGATGGACATCGAACCGTGGCTCGTACTAGTGTTCGAACAGTCCGGAGCGACGCGTCGGCCCGCCTGATGAAGGCGCTCGACCCCCCTCTAAGAGATAGATGTCGTCGTAGTAGTAGGTGTTGTGGAAACTGGGGATATCGCGTCTTCTCGCAGGTCAGGAGCCATTTTTCCCTGTGGAGGAGTTGTGGGTCCAGCTGTGCAGTAACTAGGGGGCCCTGTGGAGAGCGATTTTCTACCCACAGGCCGTCCACCGATCGGGGGGTCGTCGCCCACAGAAAAAGGGCTGTCATCAACACCCGTCCACAGGCTCGTCCCCAGGCCTGAACGCTGCTCGCGAGTGCTCGCCCTAGTTTCTGCACAGCGCGCGTCCACATGGCTGGGGACGAGTGGGGGAGAACGGCATGATTCCGGGGTCGGGCGTGTGGAAAGTGCTGTGGAGGTGCGGATACGCAACAGCCCCGTGCGGCGCGTGGCTGTGCACAGGGCTGTTGATGAACTGTGGATTCAGGGGGAATCCGGGCGGTTTGCCCGGTCAGAAGGCGTTGTCGGGGCGCCGAGCCGCGCGGGGGAGTCAGCCGCGCTGCTGCTGCTTGATCCGGCTCGTGAGCTCGGTGACCTGGTTGTAGGTCGAGCGGCGCTCGGCCATCTGCCCGGCGATCTTCTTGTTCGCGTGCATCACCGTGGTGTGGTCGCGGCCGCCGAACTGTTGCCCGATCTTCGGCAGGGAGAGATCGGTCAGCTCTCGGCAGAGGTACATGGCGATCTGACGGGCGGTGACGAGCACGCGGGACCGTGACGAGCCACACAGGTCCTCGATCGTGAGGCCGAAGTACGCGGCGGTCTGGGCGATCACGACCGCCGGCGTGATCTCCGCGGTGTCGTCGTCGTCGGTGATCAGGTCCTTGAGGACTATCTCGGCGAGTGCCAGGTCGACCTGCTGACGGTTGAGGTTGGCGAACGCCGTGACCCGGATGAGCGCGCCCTCGAGCTCACGGATGTTGGTCGAGATGCGCGAGCCGATGTAGGAGAGGACGTCCGCCGGCACGTCGAGATGCTCGCTGGCCGCCTTCTTCCGCATGATGGCGATGCGGGTCTCGAGGTCGGGCGGCTGGACGTCGGTGATCAGGCCCCACTCGAAGCGCGACCGCAGCCGGTCCTCGAACCCGTTGAGCTGCTTGGGCGGGACGTCGGACGTGATGACGACCTGCTTGTTGGCGTTGTGCAGCGCGTTGAAGGTGTGGAAGAACTCCTCCATCGTCTGCTCCTTGCCCTGCAGGAACTGGATGTCGTCGATGAGGAGCACGTCGACGTCGCGGTAGCGGCGCTGGAAGGCACCGGCCTTGCCCTCGCCGATGCTGTTGATGAAGTCGTTGGTGAACTCCTCGGAGTTCACGTACCGCACGCGGATGTGCGGGTACAGGTTGTGGACGTAGTGCCCGATGGCGTGCAGCAGGTGGGTCTTGCCCAGCCCTGAGTCGCCGTAGATGAACAGCGGGTTGTACGCCTTGGCCGGAGCCTCGGCGACGGCGACGGCGGCGGCGTGCGCGAAACGGTTGGACGAGCCGATGACGAACGTCTCGAAGATGTACTTCGGGTTCAGCCGGGTCGGCTCGGCGGACGGCTTCGGGGCCGGCTGCGGAGCGACGGGCATCTGCGCCTGCTCGGGTTCCGGCGGTTCCTGCTCGAGGGAGAGCGTCGCGGGCCCGGAGATCTGTGAGGGGCCCGCCAAGGTGCTGCTGCTGAGCTCAGGGTCTACGGTGATGCCGAAGCGGACATCGCGCCCGAGCACGGACGACATCGCGGACACCAGGTCGTCCCGGACGGCGGTCTCGAGATAGGTCCGGGTCTGCTCGTGCGGGACGGCGATGAAGACCATGTCGTCCAGGACGGCCATCGGCTTGGCCAGGCGGATGAAGGCGAGCTGCCGTGGGCTCATGTCGGGCCGGGCCTCGAGCGCCGTCAGGGTCTGTGCCCAGACGTCGCCGATGTTCTCGTCCGGGTTGGCCACTGGCTTTCCTTCGTCTCGTGCGTGGGGTGCTGCGCGCGCTGGGGGTGTCCTGGAGTCTGCCATGATGAAGCACCGTCCACACAGTTGTCCACAGGTTGTGGATTGCGCGGATCACCCCGGAATCAGTGGTACAGGGGCGTGCGCCGGGCCCCGTCTTCCGGGCACCGGGCCGGTGTGCCGGACGCGCTGGTGTGGCGCGCACGACACGCAGCATCCCGCCGTTCTGGTTTGACCGGGGGGCCGTCGGCGGCGTAACGTCAGACAGCCGTTCCAGGTACTTCTGCGCGCCCACGCAGGGGACGCGCGCCACGTTCGACGTCGGCCGCGACCAGTGGGCCGGGCCCCGGGTCGGCGAGGCCGATCGTCGTACAGAGCGGCCACCTTTCACTGCATCGTCGAGGACAGACGGTGTGCCTCCCCCGACGTTCTTGGAGTACCTCGTGAGCAAGCGGACCTTCCAGCCGAACAACCGGCGTCGTGCCAAGACCCACGGCTTCCGGCTGCGCATGCGCACCCGCGCCGGTCGCGCGATCCTCGCGGCCCGCCGTCGCAAGGGTCGCGCCGAGCTCTCTGCCTGAGCCGTGTTGCCCGCGGCGCACCGTCTGCGCCGTTCCGTCGACTTCGAGCGGACGGTGCGCCGCGGCACGCGTGCAGGTCGATCGACCGTGGTGGTCCACCTCCTGGTCCCGGACGAGAACGTCCGGGGCACAGGATCGGGAACTCCACAGGTCGGTTTTGTCGTTTCCAAGGCTGTGGGTAACTCCGTGCAGCGCAACCTCGTGAAGCGTCGGCTGCGTGCCGCCGCAGCGGGGCGCCTCGGCATGCTCCCCGACTCCGCGCGTGCCGTCGTGCGTGCGCTGCCGCCGTCGGCGGGCGCGAGCTACGACGATCTCGACCGTGACCTCGACTCGTGCCTGCGGCGCGCCGTTGCGCGCGCGACAGGAGGCGCGGCGAGATGACGACCGTCCCCGTGCCCCAGGGTGAGGCACCCCCGCGTGAGCCCTCGATGATGGGTCGGCTCCCGGTGACCCTCCTGGTCGGGATGGTCCGGTTCTACCAGGCGTTCATCAGCCCGATGAGCCCCCCGAGCTGTAAGTACTACCCGTCCTGCTCGCAGTACGCCGTGATCGCGCTCCGGCGCCACGGTGCCCTGCGTGGACTGGGACTCGCGCTGTGGCGCCTGCTGCGGTGCAACCCGTGGAGCCTGGGCGGCGTCGACGACGTGCCGCCCGTGCGCGGCGCGCACACCCACGACGAGGGCTGACCTGCCCCGGCACGCGCCGCCGACACGACACCGCACCGCAGACTTCGCGTCACCGACTCTGGAGCTTCTTGACCGATGGACTTCTTCGCATTCCTCTGGCCGATCGAATGGGTGGTCTCCTGGATCATCTACGGGTCGCACTGGCTCTTCACCAGCCTGGGCCTTCCCTCGGGTCCCGGGACCGCGTGGGTCCTGTCGATCGTCGCCCTGGTGATCGTGATCCGCGTCGCCCTCATCCCGCTCTTCTTCAAGCAGATCAAGGCGTCGCGCGGGATGCAGATGATCCAGCCCGAGCTGCAGGCGATCCAGAAGAAGTACAAGGGCAAGACCGACCCGGCCTCCCGCGAGAACATGACGCGGGAGACCATGGAGCTCTACCGCAAGCACGGGACGAACCCGTTCGCGTCCTGCATGCCGATCCTGCTCCAGTCGCCCATCTTCTTCGCCCTGTTCCGCGTGCTGAACAGCCTCAAGGCGATCTCCGAGGGCAACGCCGACCCGATCGGCCCCATCACCCGTGACGTGGCCGGCGACATCGAGTCGTCGACCCTGTTCGGCGCCCAGCTCAGCGACGTCTTCCTGCAGACCGACTCCATGGTGTCCCGCATCGTGGTGATCGTGCTGATCGTCGCGATGAGCGTCACGACGTTCACCACGCAGCGTCAGCTGACGATGAAGAACATGCCGCCGTCGGCCCTCGAGGGCCCGATGGCGCAGACGCAGAAGCTGATGCTCTACATGCTGCCGATCGTCTTCGCGATCTCCGGCGTGAACTTCCCGGTGGGTGTCCTCATCTACTGGACGGTGACCAACCTCTGGTCGATGGGTCAGCAGTACTACACGATCAAGCGCATGCCGACGCCTGGCTCGCTCGCCGAGAAGCAGCTCAAGGAGCGTCAGGCAGCCAAGGCCGCCAAGCGCGCTGCGAAGCGTGGCGAGGTCGTCGAGGACGCGCCGCCCGTGGTCGAGCAGCCGAAGAGCAGCGGCCAGCGGGTCCAGCCGAAGCGCAAGAGCCGGCAGAAGGGCTCTGCCGCGTCGGCGCGGCCCGCCACGGCACAGTCGGCGCCGCAGCCGGAGCCGGTGGACACGCCCGAGGGCACCAGCAACCAGCAGGGCACTCCTGGCGGCTCGGCGACCGGCAAGAAGTCCTCGTCGGCGTCGAGTCGGCAGCCGGGCGCGAAGCCGAAGGCGTCGGGCAAGCCGGGGACGACCTCGACATCGTCCGGCAAGAGCAAGCAGAAGAAGTAGGAGGCGGACGCGATGAACGCGAGCACAGGCACGACCGCGCCGGAACCCGCGGCGCCCGCGGCGGACTCGGACCGGATCAAGCGCCTCGAGGAGGAGGGCGAGATCGCGGCCGACTACCTCGAGGAGCTCCTCGACATCGCCGACCTGGATGGCGACATCGACCTCGACATCAAGCACGACCGAGCGGCGGTCGAGATCGTGGCGGACGAGCCGGAGTCGCTCGCGCACCTCGTCGGCAAGGACGGTGAGGTGCTCGACGCGATGCAGGAGCTGACGCGCCTCGCTGTGCAGACGCGGACGGGGGAGCGGAGCCGACTGATGCTCGACATCGGCGGCTACCGCGCGGGACGCCGTGTCGAGCTCACCCGGCTCGCCGCCGAGGCGGTCGAGCAGGTGCGGGCCTCGGGTGAGGAGGTCGAGCTCGAGCCGCTCAACGCCTTCGAGCGCAAGGTGGTGCACGACGCCGTCGCCGCCGCCGGCCTGGTCAGCGACTCGCGGGGTGTCGAGCCGGAGCGGTATGTCGTGGTCCAGCCGGCGCAGGCTGCTGCGACGGCTGACTGAAGAAGAGGCGAACGACGAGGGCCGGTGCGCGTCGGAGGACGCGCACCGGCCCTCGTGTGCTCGGCTGCGACGAGGGACGAAGGAGAGAACTGGACGTGAACGGTCCGGAGACGCCGCGGGCGGATGATCCCGCGGGCGAAGTACCCGACAGCGAGACGCTCGGGTCGAGCGACACCGTACGCGCCTACCTCGGCGACTCGTACGACCGGGTGGCGCGGTACGCGGAGATGCTGCGCGACCAGGGAGAGCTTCGCGGTCTCATCGGCCCGCGGGAGGTTCCGCGGATCTGGGAGAGGCACATCCTCAACTCGTCCGCCGTGGTTCCATACCTGCCCAGGTCCGGATCGGTCGCGGACATCGGCTCCGGTGCCGGCCTGCCCGGGATCGTGATCGCTGCGATGCGCCCCGATCTCGAGGTGCTGCTGGTCGAGCCGATGGAGCGCCGGACGAGCTGGCTCGGGGAGGTTGCCGCGGAGCTCGGCCTGACGAACACGGAGATCAAGCGGGGGCGGGCCGAGGAGTATCACGACGCGTTCGAGGTCGACGTGGTCACCTCCCGCGCGGTCGCCGCACTGTCGAAGCTGGCCCGGATGAGTCTGCCCCTGGTGCGCGTGGGTGGCGAGATGGTGATCCTCAAGGGTCGCAGCGTGGCGCAGGAGGTCGAGCCGGCCCGGAAGGTCCTGCGCCGGTACGGCTCGGGAGAGCCGGAGATCCTCGAGGGGCGAACGGTCGACGGTGTGGAAGCGACGACGATCGTCCGGGTGCGGCGGATGCGGTAGCGCGGTTTCACGTGAAACGGGGCGGCCACTACGCGGTGGCCGCCCCGTTGCCGGTGGGACCGTCAGCACCCGCCGCAGTTGTAGTAGAGGATGTCCCAGTGATTGCCCTCGTCGGTGTAGAGATTGCCCGACGCCGATCGGTACTGGTGGCCCCAGCCCGAGATGTACCCGACGTAGGTGAACGTCGAGGTGATGTAGTTGTCGACGCAGGAACTGTGCCGGATATCGAGCTTGTATCCGTTCCAGTGCGAGTAGGTACCGCTCGAGTGCCCGGTCTCGGTCGCGCCGGTGATCGTGATGCTGCATCCGGTCGCGGACCGGAGCGTGGCGATCCCGTCGATCGTCGTCTGTCGTACCTGCTCGAACGAGGTGCACGTCGCGACGCTGCGGTCGCTGCATCCGCCACTCGAGGTCCAGGAGATACCTGCGGCGCTCAGCTGGCTGGTTGCCTGGGAGTGCGTGAGGAACGTGGCCGCACTCGCCGGCGCTGCGACGCACAGGACGAGCGCGGCGGTCAGGGACGTGAGGAGTGAGACCGCTCGGGTGATGTGTCGGGACAAGACGCCTCCTGGTGGTCGGACAGACTCGGGCGTACCGAGGATAGGGGTGAAGTTGCCCGATCGGGTCATACCGATCGGTCATACCGTCACGGGTTTCACGTGAAACGAGCGGAGGCTGTCCAGCCGACGTGGCGGGTGTTTCACGTGAAACGGCTCGTCGACTCGACGTGTGGGGTCGGTGCGGTCGGATGTCGCCGGCGGGCGGAACTGATCACCTCGGGGTCGGCGTTTCGGCACGCTTGAGCAGGGCAGCGACCGTAGCGTTACACGCGTGTGCTTCTTCAGGCGAAAGTCCAAGCGAAAGGCCGCGGCGGCCGCAGCGGCCGCGTCCGAGCCGGTAGTGGCGACTGATTCGTCCCAGCCGCCGGCCGCTTCGAGGGAGCGGCTACCTGATGTGTCACGGAGTGCGTTGTCCGCGGTCCCGCCGGCGGCTGCACACGCCGTCGGTGCGGCGGGAACCGAGGCCGTGGCCCCTGCCGGAGGTGGCGAGGTCGCTGTGCCGGAAGCGAAGGACGTCCTGGTCGTGGAACGACAGTCCGCAGGCGAAGGCCCTTCCGATCCGGAGGTGGCTGAGCCCTCCGGCCCGAGTGTCGGGACCAGGCCGAACGACGGTGGCGCGACCGGCCTCATGGATGAGCTCGCTGGGCGGGACCAGAAACCCGGCCTCGGCGACGCCGCGACGACGGCTGATGCGGACGACGCCGCAGGTATCGCCACGGTGGAGAGTGGGGAGGCCGCTGACGCGGTGGATGAGCCGGCAGGGCAGGGGGCGGCGGGTGACGGCGCCGGAGTGGACGCTGGTGACGGCACGCTCGAGGGTGCGGCGCACGGTGAGCGCCGGGAGACGCGCCCGGCACGGGAGGGCCAGCTCGCCTCGACCGACATGGCGCCGGCGCTGCAGCGACCGACTCCGGGGGCCCCACGGGACGAGGTCTGGGGCCAGGATGGCGCGGACGGCAAGAGCACAGTGGTCCTGAGCGAGCTCATCGAAGCGGTGACACGACCGGCTGACTCGGGCGCGGCCGACGAGGTGAGCACGGGCGACGGTGCCGGTTCGGTCGACGGCGCGCCAGGGCGCACGGAGGTCGACGGTGCGCGGTCCGACCAGCAGGACGATGAAGCAGAGGGGCGGCCCCTGCCGTCCGGGGAGCACGCAGGAGTGCAGGACGGCGCAGAGAGCGCCGCGAGCCCGGCAGAGACCATGAACGGCGAGGGCTCCGAGAGGACTCCCGGGGGAGCGGTCGTCGAGACGACGGCTGACACGACGACAGAGAGCGATGCGATGCCCATCACCGCGACCTCCGCACCGGAGGAGACGCCCACGCCGGCCGCCACGGACGAGGAGTGGCCGCCGACGGCGGTCGACCCGGACGACCCGGACCTCATGGAGGCGCCGTCGAATCGGCCGGTTCCTGAGGACGCGATCCGTCGTGCGAGCGAGGCGCTCGACGCGGCGGTGAACGCGGCACCCGCCGTCATCGGTCCGCTCGCGGCAGACGTCGGCATGGACGAGGACGAGGTGGTGGCGTACGTGGACGGGGAATTCACACATTCCGACCGTGAAACCGGGCAGGAGGCCGAGCCAGATGGCGTGGCCAGCGATTACAGTGGCCGCGTGACGGATCCGATTCCTGTGCAGAGCCTCTCCGCTCCTGGCGTTTCACGTGAAACGTCCGGGACTGCGCCGACGGCCCACGGCACGCAGCAGCCCACAGGCGGCCCGCACGGTAGCGATGACGAGCGGAGGTCAGCCCTCATCGCCACCGTCCCTGCCGTTGACGACACGACACCTGTCGCCGCCGAGCTCGCCATGGACGCTCGCCGACGCATCGAGCTTCAGGGTCGCAAGTTCCCGCGACCTCCGAAGACTCGCATCATCACCGTGGCCAACCAGAAGGGCGGCGTCGGAAAGACGACGACTACGGTGAACATCGCCGCCGGTCTGGCGCAGTCCGGGCTCAATGTTCTGGTGATCGACAACGACCCCCAGGGCAACGCCTCCACAGCGCTCGGTATCGAGCACCGCGCCGGCACGCCGTCCGTCTACGAGATCCTCGTGGAGGGCGAGTCCCTGGCCAGCACCGTTCAGCCGTGCCCAGACATCCCCAACCTGTGGGGGGTCCCGGCGACCATCGACCTGTCGGGCTCGGAGATCGAGCTCGTCTCGCTCGTTTCACGTGAAACACGGCTCCGCAAGGCGATCGACAAGTACCTCGCCGACCGTGTGGCCGCGGGCGAGGAGCGCATCGACTACGTGCTCATCGACTGCCCGCCGAGCCTGGGCCTGCTCACGGTGAACGCCTTCGTCGCGGGCCGCGAGGTGTTCATCCCGATCCAGTGCGAGTACTACGCGCTCGAGGGCCTGAGCCAGCTGCTCAAGACGATCGATCTGATCCGCTCCCACCTCAACCCGGAGCTGCGCGTCTCGTCGATTCTTCTGACCATGTACGACGGTCGCACCAACCTCGCTCAGCAGGTCGCCGGTGAGGTGCGGTCGCACTTCCCGGCCGAGACCTTCAAGACGACGATCCCGCGCTCGGTGCGCATCTCCGAGGCGCCGAGCTACGGCCAGACCGTCATGACCTATGACGCGACGTCGACCGGAGCGCTGGCATATCTCCAGGCGTCCCGCGAGCTCGCTGAGCGAGGCCAGGGAGGGTCGAGTCCTCGGCGCGCGATGAAGGCGGAGACGGTCGGAGCGCAGGACTGATGCCCGGCAGCGACGAACGGGGCGCGCGGCGCACCGTGACGATGGAGACCACCCCAGTCCGCGCGCGACGCCGGACCGGAACCGACGAGGAGACACGATGAGTGCGAAGCGACGCGGGCTCGGGCGGGGCCTGGGTGCCCTGATCCCGACGGGTCCTGAGCTGGACGAGCAGGCGCCCGGTACGGGACACGGTGAGTCCGGCGACGCGAGCACCGGGTTGGGAGGCACGGTCGCCACCGCGGTCGAGGAGCGGCCCGCCGAACCGGAGCAGCAGGCCCCCGCCACCGACGTCGAGACGACGCCGTCGGACGCGCCGGCCGAGCGGAAGACGGCAAAGAGCTCGGGTCCTCGGCCGAGCACGGTGAAGTGGGACTCCGCGATCGCCAGCGGTCGGCTCAACGTCGCGAACGACGCGGCTGATGGTGGCGGTGCCTCGGCGCTCGACAACACGTTCTTCGGTCGAGAGCAGGAGAGCGCCGCTGCCGTTTCACGTGAAACGGCGGATGACCTCGTCCCGGTCCCGGGCGCCCGGTTCGCGGAGCTCCCGGTCGCCGCGATCCGTCCGAACACCTGGCAGCCGCGCACGGTGTTCGACGAGGGAGACCTCGACGAGCTCATCGACTCCATCAAGGAGATCGGCGTGCTCCAGCCGATCGTCGTACGCCCGGACAAGGACACCCCCGGCCAGTACGAGCTCATCATGGGTGAGCGGCGCTGGCGTGCGACGCAGGCCGCAGAGCTCGAAACCATCCCGGCGATCGTCCGGGACACCGACGACGGCGACATGCTGCGCGATGCGCTGCTCGAGAACCTGCACCGCTCGGACCTGAACCCGCTCGAGGAGGCAGCTGCCTACCGGCAGCTGCTCGACGACTTCGGCTGCACGCACGAGGAGCTCGCGACGCGCATCGCGCGCAGTCGCCCCCAGATCTCCAACACGCTGCGGCTCCTGCGCCTGCCCCCGCTGGTCCAGCGCCGTGTCGCGGCAGGCGTGCTCTCGGCGGGTCACGCGCGCGCCCTGCTCGGCCTCAGCGACGGGGCGGAGATCGAGCGGCTCGCGCAGCGCATCGTCTCGGAAGGGCTCTCGGTGCGCGCCACCGAGGAGATCGTCATGCTCACGGAGTCGGAGGGCGGTGCCGCGAAACCGCGGAAGTCCCCGCGCGCGGGGACACGGAGCGAGGCGGTCGACGAGCTCGCCACGCGACTCTCCGACCGGTTCGAGACCCGCGTCAAGGTCTCGCTCGGCAAGACCAAGGGGCGGATGACCGTGGAGTTCGCGTCCGTCGAGGACCTCAACCGGATCCTGCAGGTCATGGCGCCGGAGGAGCAGGGGCTCCTCAAGTCGTCGTCGGGGGACTGAGCGAGACGCTGCGGCCGGCAGGTTGAGCACCGGGACACGAAGAGGGCCGTCACCCGCACGGGTGACGGCCCTCTTCGTGTCCCGGTGGACTGGTGCTCAGCGTCCGACTCGTGCGGCGATCTCCACGAGCGCCCGGTACAGCCCGGGCAGGTCACGCCCGCCGGCAACCACCGCCTGGGGGAGCAGTGACATCTCGGTCATGCCCGGGGCCACGTTCACCTCGAGCACCGACGCCGTCCCGTCCGCGTCGAGGATGAGGTCGGTGCGAGAGAGGTGCCGCAACCGTAGCGCGGTGTGTGCGCGCACCGCGACGTCTGCGACATGCGCCGCCTGCTCGGCCGTCAGCCGGGCCGGGGCGAAGAACTCCGTCTCACCAGGCACGTAGCGCGCGCTGTAGTCGTAGCCGTTCTCGGCCACGATCTCCACGGCAGGCAGCGCCTCGGGGCCGTCCGGGCCGTCGATCACGCTCACCGCGAGCTCGATGCCGTCCACGGCCCGCTCGATGAGCGCGGTCTCGCCGTAGGCAAAGCACTCGACCATCGCGCGGGGCAGGTCCTCGGCACGCGACACCACGGTCACGCCGAGAGCCGAGCCGCCCTCCGTCGGCTTGACAACCAGCGGCAGCCCGAGATGGGCCACGATCGTGTCGAGCACCGGCTGCGCGCCGAGGTCTCGGAAGAGGCTCTGGGGCAGCGTGACGTAGTCGGGCGTCGCCAAGCCGGCCTCGAGCAGCACGGCTTTCGCGATCGGCTTGTTCCACACGGTCCGGCTCGCCCGCGGGCCCGTGCCCACGTAGGGCACGCCTGCCATGTCGAGCACGTCCCGCACCGAGCCGTCCTCGCCGGACGCTCCGTGCAGCAGCGGCCAGACGACGTCAGGTCGCGTCGTCCGCAGGAACGGCAGGAGGTCGGCGTCGACGTCGTGCACCACGACGTCCAGGCCCGTCGAGCGCAGGGCCTCGGCCACGCGTCGGCCCGATCGGAGCGACACGTCGCGCTCGTGCGAGAGGCCTCCGGCGAGAACCACGACAAGCGGGCTGTGCCCGGGATCGTCGGCGCCGGGGTGGGCGACGGGCCTCGGCGCGTCGGGGGCGGGGGCAGGACGGGTCATCGAAGCTCACTCGGTCGGGGACAACGGGAAGCAGCCATCGTGCCAGACGCCCGGGCCGTACCGACGGCCCGGGCGTCCAGGAGAGGCGCCATGATCGGCGTGCGCGCCTCAGGCGAGGTCCGGCGCGGGACCTTCGACGTCCTCCGCGTCCGGGTCGGGCTGGGCCGACGTGCCGAAGATCTGGACGAGCTCGGCCTCGCTGTTCACCACGCCCGCGAGCCGCCGCACACCCTCGCGGATGCGGTCCGGCGTCGGGAAGCAGAACGACAGGCGCATGTGGTCCGCGCCGCTGCCGTCGTAGTAGAACGCGGTGCCGGGCACGTACGCGACGCGCGCCGTGACGGCGCGCGGGAGCATCGCGCGCGCGTCGAGGCCGGCGGGAAGGCGCACCCAGACGAAGAACCCACCGCGGGGGACGTTCCAGCTGGCCGACGGAAGGTGCTCGGCGAGCGCACCGACGAGTGCGTCGCGGCGGTCACGGTACATCTCCCGGTAGTCCTTGATCTGGGCCTTCCAGTCGCACGTCTCGAGGTAGGTCGCGACAGCGAGCTGGGACGCGTTCGCGGGCGAGAGCACCGCCGACTCGCTCGCGAGCACGAGCTTGTCGCGCACCGCGTGCGGAGCGATGACGAAGCCGACGCGGTAGCCGGGCGCGAACGTCTTGGAGAACGACCCGAGGTAGAGCACGCCGTCCGCGTCGAAGGAGCGCAGGGCGGGCAGCGGCTCGTCGTCGAACCCGAGCAGGCCGTACGGGTTGTCCTCGACGACCAGGACGCCGTACCGACGGCAGATCTCCAGGACCTGTGGACGCCGCTCCGCAGTCAGGGTGACGCCGGCGGGATTCTGGAAGGTCGGGACGGTGTACAGGAACTTCACCCGACGCCCCTCCGCGGCCAGGCGGACGAGGGCGGACTCCAGCGCGGACGGGACGAGCCCGTCGGCGTCGAGCGGCACCTGGACGACGTCGGCCTGGTAGGAGCGGAAGACGCCGAGGGCGCCCACGTAGGAGGGCGCCTCGGTCAGCACCACGTCGCCCGGATCGACGAAGATGCGCGTCACCAGATCGAGCGCGGACTGTGACCCGGTCGTGACGACGACGTCGTCCGGGTGCGCCGTCACGCCTTCGAGCGCGACGACCTGCGTGATGTGCTCGCGCAGGGACTCCTCGCCCTGGCCGGAGCCGTACTGCAGGGCCGTGGTCCCCTTGGTGGCGATGAGCCGCTGCATCGTCTCGGCGATGACCTCGAGCGGCAGCCCCTCGAGGTAGGGCATACCGCCGGCGAGCGAGACGACCTCCGGCCGGTTCGCGACCGCGAAGAGCGCTCGGATCTCCGACGCGCGCATCCCGTGCGCTCGCGCCGCGTACGATCCGAACCACGGGTCGAGGCGATTTCCGGCGGTCTCTGGCATCTCGTTCACGTCCGTCAGTCTTGCACGCGACGGCGGCGGGACACAGAGGAGTTCGTGGCGAAACCGTGAGGCTCCGGCCGCCCGCCCTGTCCCGCCGAGGTAGGGCGGATTCAATCGGTGGTTGCAACACCGGTTGTGTCGGCTGAGAGTAGCTTGCTCATTGCTTCGTAGGGTGTGTGCCAGTCCAGGACCTTGCGGGGTCGTCCGTTCATCACCAGGGCGACGTCTGCGAGGTC
>DATGOB010000053.1:0-10155 GCA_036010205.1 Promicromonospora sp.
GGTGACGCGCAGATCAAGGCGATGAAGAAGGTCTCCGGCACGCTGAAGCTGGAGCTCGCGCAGTACCGCTCGCTCGAGGCGTTCGCGATGTTCGCGTCCGACCTCGACGCCGCGTCCCGCGCGCAGCTGCAGCGCGGCGCCGTGCTGACCGAGCTGCTCAAGCAGCCGCAGTACACGCCGTACGCGGTCGAGGACCAGGTCGCCGTCGTCTGGGCCGGTACGAAGGGCAAGCTGGACGACGTCGCGGTCGAGGACGTCAAGCGGTTCGAGTCGGAGCTGCTGGACCACCTGCGCCGCAAGTCCGACGTCCTGTCGACGATCCGGGAGACCGGCAAGCTGGAGTCCGACACGGAGGAGGCCCTCGCCGCGGCCGTCGACGACTTCCGTGCGGGCTTCCAGAAGGGCGACGGCACCCCGCTGGTCGGCGGTGCGGTCGACGACGGTCCCGTTGACGTCGCGCAGGAACAGATCGTCGTCAAGAAGAAGGCCTGACCCATGGCCGGTGGATCCCAGCGCGTCTACAAGGCACGGATCAGGTCGACGCAGTCGCTGAAGAAGATGTTCCGTGCGCAGGAGCTCATCGCGGCGTCCCGCATCGGCAAGGCCCGAGCGAAGACGGCGGCGGCGGCCCCCTACGCGCAGGCCATCACGCGTGCGGTCTCGGCGGTGGCGACGCACACGAACATCGACCACCCGCTGACGCAGGAGGAGGGCGGCAGGCGCGCCGCCGTCCTCGTGGTCTCGTCGGACCGTGGCATGGCGGGCTCGTACCCCGCGTCGATCGTGCGCGAAGCCGAGCGGCTGACCCACCAGCTCGAGGCCGAGGGCAAGGAGGTTCTCCTCTACGTCGCCGGTCGTCGTGCCGTGACCTACTACACCTTCCGTGGTCGGGACATGGTCCGCACGTGGGTGTACGGCTCGGAGCGCCCGACGCCGGAGACGGCGGAGGAGATCGCTCAGGCGCTGCTCGAGAAGTTCCTCCTCACGGAGGACGAGGACGGCGTCTCGGAGCTGCACGTGGTGTCGACGCAGTTCGTCAACATGGTCACGCAGCGCCCGCACGTGGTGCGCATGCTGCCGCTCGAGGTCGTCGAGGGCGTGTCGGAGGCGGACGAGCACGAGGCTCTCCCGCTGTACGACTTCGAGCCCTCGCCCGAGGCGGTGCTGGACTCGCTGTTGCCGCGCTACGTGGAGCAGCGGATCTACTCCGTCCTGCTCGACGCGGCGGCCTCCGAGCTCGCGGCCCGGCAGCGTGCGATGCACACGGCGACGGACAACGCCGAGGACCTGATCCGCACGTACACCCGACTGGCCAACCAGGCCCGTCAGGCGGACATCACCCAGGAGATCAGCGAGATCGTCTCCGGTGCCGACGCCCTGGCGTCCTGAACAGACAACAGACTCCCCGCCGGAGGACCCTCCGGCCCACCGAAGCGAGGCAAGTATGACCGCCACCACCGTGGAAGCCACGGTCGACCACACGAGCGGGCCGGCGACCGGCCGTGTCGCTCGCGTGATCGGCCCCGTCGTGGACATCGAGTTCCCCGAGGACGCGATCCCCGACATCTACAACGCGCTCACCGTCGAGATCGACCTCTCGGGCGAGGGCACGGACTCCTTCACCCTGACCCTCGAGGTCGAGCAGCACCTGGGTGACTCCCTGGTGCGCGCCATCGCGCTCAAGCCGACCGACGGCCTGGTCCGCGGTGCCGTGGTGACCGACACGGGCGCGCCGATCAGCGTGCCCGTCGGTGACATCACCAAGGGCAAGGTCTTCAACGTCACCGGCGAGGTGCTCAACCTCGGCGAGGGCGAGAAGTTCGAGGTCACCGAGCGCTGGCCGATCCACCGCAAGCCCCCGGCCTTCGACCAGCTCGAGTCGAAGACCCAGATGTTCGAGACGGGCATCAAGTCGATCGACCTGCTGACCCCGTACGTGCAGGGTGGCAAGATCGGCCTCTTCGGTGGTGCGGGCGTCGGCAAGACGGTCCTCATCCAGGAGATGATCCAGCGCGTCGCCCAGGACCACGGTGGTGTGTCGGTGTTCGCCGGTGTCGGCGAGCGCACCCGTGAGGGCAACGACCTCATCGGTGAGATGGAGGAGGCGGGCGTCTTCGACAAGACGGCGCTCGTGTTCGGCCAGATGGACGAGCCGCCGGGGACGCGTCTGCGCGTCGCCCTGTCGGCGCTGACGATGGCGGAGTACTTCCGCGACGTGCAGCAGCAGGACGTGCTCCTGTTCATCGACAACATCTTCCGCTTCACGCAGGCCGGTTCCGAGGTCTCCACGCTGCTGGGCCGCATGCCCTCGGCCGTGGGTTACCAGCCGAACCTGGCCGACGAGATGGGTCTGCTCCAGGAGCGCATCACCTCGACGCGTGGTCACTCGATCACCTCGCTGCAGGCGATCTACGTGCCGGCCGACGACTACACCGACCCGGCCCCCGCGACGACGTTCGCCCACCTGGACGCCACGACCGAGCTCTCGCGTGAGATCGCGTCGAAGGGTCTGTACCCGGCGATCGACCCGCTGGCCTCGACGTCCCGCATCCTCGACCCGCGGTACGTGGGTCAGGAGCACTACGACGTCGCGACCCGCGTGAAGTCGATCCTGCAGCGCAACAAGGAGCTGCAGGACATCATCGCGATCCTCGGTGTGGACGAGCTGTCGGAGGAGGACAAGACGGTCGTCGCGCGTGCGCGCCGCATCGAGCAGTTCCTCTCGCAGAACACCTACATGGCCGAGAAGTTCACGGGTGTGGTGGGCTCCACGGTGCCTCTGTCGGAGACCATCGAGGCGTTCAAGCTGATTGCCGACGGCGAGTTCGACCACATCGCCGAGCAGGCGTTCTACAACATCGGTGGCCTCGAGATGCTCGAGGAGAACTGGGCCCGGATCCAGAAGGAGTACGGGGCCTGAGCCTCGGTCATCCCCGAGCGTCGTGCCGCCCCGCCGGTCGTGCCACAATCAGGCCGACCGGTAGGGGCGGCATCACGCAGCGACATCGGAAGGAGCTCTCGTGGCAGAGCTGAGCGTGGACCTCGTGTCCCGCGACCGTAAGGTCTGGAGCGGTGCGGCGACGCAGGTGAGCGCGCCGTCGGCGGACGGCCAGGTGGGCATCCTGGCGAACCACACGCCGCTGCTGGCAGTGCTCCGCCCGGGCACGATCACGGTGGAGACCGCGTCGGGTCCGGCCCTGGAGGCCCAGGTCACCGGCGGCTTCATGTCCGTCGACAACAACCTCGTCACCCTCGTGGTCGACGAGATCTCCCTGGTCTGAGGGAGGACGCGGGTGCCGGGCGTCATATGGATCGCGATTGCGGTGCTCGGCGCGCTCGCGCTCGTGCTCGCAGCGGGTATCTCTCGCCTGCGCGCGCTCTCCCGCAGGGTGGGTTCGTTCAGCTGCAACGCCCGGCCGACCGGTAACCCCGAGGGGTCCTGGACGCCGGGCATCGCGCAGTACGCGGTGGGCCGGATCGAGTGGTGGCGGTGCTGGTCGCTGTCACCCCGTCCGGCCCGCACGTGGTACCGCGAGCGGCTGACCGTCACGGGCCGCACCCCGCTGGACCCGGACGAGCGTGGTCAGGGCGACCACTACCTCGTCCAGTGCCGGTACGACGGGCTCGACTTCGAGCTCGACCTCGCCGCCGGCGACTACTTCGGCCTCGCCTCCTGGCTCGAGGCCGCCCCACCCGGACGACAGGATCTGGTTCTCTGATGCGGCTGGTCGTCGCCGACTGCTCTGCTCTGTACACCGGACGGCTCACCGCCATGCTGCCGCGCGCCACGCGGCTGCTCGTGGTCAAGGCCGACGGCAGCGTGCTCATCCACTCCGACGGCGGTTCGTACAAGCCGCTGAACTGGATGAGCCCGCCGTGCACGCTGGCCGTGCGCCCGCCGTCGGACGAGGCCGCCGAGCGCGGCGTCACCGAGGTGTGGACGGTCCAGCACGCCAAGTCGGACGACCGGCTCGAGGTCGAGCTGTTCGCGGTGCACCACGACTCGTCGCACGACCTGGGCATCGACCCCGGTCTCGTCAAGGACGGCGTCGAGGCGCACCTCCAGGAGCTGCTCGCCGAGCAGATCGCGCTGCTGGGGGAGGGGCACACGCTCGTGCGCCGCGAGTACCCCACCGCGATCGGGCCGGTGGACATCCTCGCGCGCGACGCCGCCGGCGCCACCGTCGCGGTGGAGATCAAGCGCCGCGGCGACATCGACGGCGTCGAGCAGCTCACGCGCTATCTCGACCTGCTCAACCGCGACCCGCTGCTGGCGCCGGTCCGCGGCGTCTACGCGGCCCAGGAGATCAAGCCGCAGGCCCGCGTCCTCGCCAAGGACCGTGGCATCGCCACCCTCCTGCTCGACTACGACGCCATGCGCGGCGTCGACGATCCGGAGTCCCGGCTCTTCTAGGTCCGACCCGCACCATCGGCTTCGAACCCGACGTCTCTCGGCTTTCAGGGCAGCCAGAGCCGAGAGACGTCGGGTTCGAAGGCGAGTGGCTGCTGCCGGGGCATGCGGCGACCGGTGGCAGGATGTCCGCATGAGTGAAGTCGTCGTCGTGCGCGGGCGGTTGGTACAGGCATCGGCTGTGGTGGACGACGGCGTCGTCGTCGCCTCGGGCGGCCGGGTCGCCTACGCGGGGCCCGCCAGGGACGCCGCGGCCGCGGGCTTCGGGGACGACGTGGCGCGCGTGCCGGCGGCGCCGGACACGTACGTGCTGCCCGGCCTCGTCGACCTGCACAACCACGGGGGCGGCGGCGCCTCGTTCCCGGACGTCACCACGCCGGAGGCGGCGCTGCCCGGCGTGCTGGAGCACCGCCGCCACGGCACGACGGCGCTGCTGGCCTCCCTGGTCACCGCGCAGCCGACCGTGCTGGCCGAGCGGGCAGCCGTGCTCGCCGACCTCGCCGACGCGGGCGAGATCGAGGGCGTGCACGCCGAGGGTCCGTTCCTCTCGCACCGCCGCCGGGGCGCGCACAACCCGGCTGACCTGCAGGAAGGCAGCGTGCAGGTGGTCGAGGACCTGGTCGTGGCCGCGCGCGGCTGGCTGCGCACCATGACCGTCGCGCCGGAGGTGCCGGGCGTCAGCGGGCCGGGCGGGGTGGCGCAGGTGCTGGTCGATCTCGGCGTGCTGCCCTCGCTCGGGCACACCGACGGCAGCACCGAGCAGGCGGAGGCGCTGATCGCGCAGGTCACGCAGGCTCTGGCCGCCGCGGGCGGCGCCGGCGGACCGATGACGGCGACCCACCTGTTCAACGGCATGCGCCCGCTGCACCATCGCGCGCCCGGTCCGATCGCCGCGTGCCTCGCCGCGGCCGCACGCGGCGACATGGTGGTCGAGCTCATCGGCGACACCGTGCACCTCGACCCGGCGACCGTGCGCACGGTGTTCGAGATCGCCGGTGCCGACAACGTGGCCCTCGTGACGGACGCGATGGCCGCGGCGGGCGTCGCCGACGGGCGGTACGAGCTCGGTCCCATGTCCGTCGAGGTGCGTGCGGGCGTCGCACGCATCGTCCCGGACGACCCGGCGATCCCCGCCGAGGAGGGCGCCATCGCCGGCGGCACCGCCCACCTCGTCGACGTCGTGCGGCACACCGTGGCCGCCGGCGTCCCCCTGGTCGACGCCGTGCGCTCCGCCACCGCCGTCCCCGCCCGCGTGCTGGGCCTCACCGGGCAGGTCGGCGCGCTCGTCGAGGGTTCCCGTGCTGACGTGCTCGTCACCGACGCCGCCCTGCGCCCGCTCCGGGTGCTCCGCCACGGGCTCGACGTCGAGGGCGTGGCCGCATGACCGGGCCCGTGTTCCGGCCCGGCCAGACCGTCGTGCGCCGCGAGATCATGCGCGGCGAGCCGTGGATCGCCATCCCGCAGGTCTGCGTGCAGGACGACGGCGACCTGCTGGTCACCTACACGCCGGGCGGCACACCGCTGGTCTACCCCGGCACGGGGACGTTCCCGGTGGGTGAGCACCCCTGGAAGCTCGCGGGGAGCACCGCGTGGCGCGGCCACGGTCGCCTCGAGCTGCACTGGACCGGGGTGGAGCACTCGCTCTTCCTGTTCTGGTCCGGCCCCGAGCGCACCTTCCAGGGGTGGTACCTCAACCTCGAGGACGCGCCCCGGCGGACGCCCATCGGGTTCGACACCCTCGACCACGAGCTCGACGTCTGGTGGGCCGCCGACGCCGAGGCCTACGAGTTCAAGGACGTCGCCGAGTTCGAGGAGACCGGCCCGGACCGCTACCCGGGCCGGATGGACGCGATCCGCGCGGAGGGCGCCCGGATCGCCCGTCTGCTCGACGCCGGCGAGCTCTGGTGGGACAAGGCCTGGGCGGACTGGACGCCGGACCCCTCCTGGCAGCCGCGCGAGGTGCCGCCGGGCTGGGAGAGCGTGCCGTACGAGGCCCGCTGAGGCCCACTTCACCCGGCATTTCACAGCACGCAAACTCCGCCCCTCCCGGATCACACAATTCGGGTGGCGCGCCGGGAACCGGACGCTACGGTCGGAGCGTGCCTCCCCTGCCCTCCGGTCTCGCCCCCGGACCCGCCTGGCCCGTGACCACCGGCCGGCTCCGGCTGCGCCCCGTGACGCCCGCCGACGCCCAGGCCTTCCTCGCCTGGCGCTCGCGGGCCGACGTCGTGCGGTACATGTACCAGCAGCCCTGGGACCTGGCCGCGGCCGAGCAGAAGCTGCGGGCCTGGGCGAGCGCGCCGTTCGAGGAGGCGGGGGACGTGCTCGTGCTGGCGGTCGAGGTCGACGGCGTCGTCGTGGGCGAGACGATGCTCAAGCGCGCGCAGGGGCCCCGGCAGGCCGAGCTCGGCTACGCCGTACGGCCCGACGCCGGAGGCAGGGGGCTGGCGACGGAGGCGGCGCGCGCGACGCTCGCGCTGGCGTTCGGCGCGTACGGCTTCCACCGGGTGTTCGCGCGGATCGACGAGGAGAACGCGGCGTCGATCCGGGTCGCGCAGCGGCTCGGGATGCGCCAGGAGGCGCGCCTGGTGGAGAACGACGTGCGCGACGGGGTGTGGTCCACCGAGGTGGTCTACGCGATCCTCGACCGGGAGCACGCGGGCGGCGCGCACGTCGGCGCGGCGGACGTCTAACGCGCGGCGGGCCCGGGCGCCGAGCTCTCGCGCTCGGTGAGCACCGGCGCGAGCAGCCGCGTCTCGGACGGCTGGTCGCCGCCCAGCCGGGCCAGGACCATGTCGACCGCCACCTTGCCGATGTCCTCGGCCGGCAGGTCGATGCTCGTCATCGGGATGCGCTGGGCGAGCGCGACGTCGGTGGGGCACACGGCGACGACGGACACGTCGGTACCCGGCACGCGGCCGCGCTCGGCCAGCCGCGCGAGCACGTGGGGGAGGGCCGCCTCGTTGTGCACGATGACGCCCGTGGTGTCCGGGGCCGCGTCCAGCAGCGTGTCGACGGCGCGCACCGCGCCCGACGGCGTCGAGTCGCACGCCTCGACCGTGACCGTCGCGCCGGAGCCGGCGGCCTGGTCCCGCAGCCCGCGCATGAGCCGTTCGGCGTAGGACGTGTGCCGCCGCAGCACCTCGGGCGGTGAGCCGATGAGGGCGAGGTCGGTGTGCCCGGCGCCGACCAGGTGCCGCACCGCGACCCTGCCCGCGGCCTCGAAGTCGAGGTCCACGCAGCTCAGGCCCTCCGGGTCCTGCGGCAGGCCGATGAGCACCGTCGGCTGCTTGGCGGCGGCGACCAGCGGCACGCGCGGGTCGTCGGCCTCGATGTCCATCATGACCAGCGCGTCCACCATGGAGCCGCTCGTGACGCGGTCGAGCCCGCTGACGTCGTCCTGGGTGAGGAGCAGCACGTCGTGCTCGAAGTCGCGGGCCCTGGTGACCACGCCCGCGACGAACTGCATGATGACGGGCACGTTCACCCCGACCCGCAGCGGCACCATGAGGGCGATGACGGAGGTGCGCGCCGACGCGAGCGCGCGGGCGCCGGCGTGCGGCCGGTAGCCGAGCTTCTCGATGGCGCGTTCGACCCGCGCGCGCGTGGGCGCGGAGATGGTCCGCTTGCCCGACAGCACGTAGGAGACGGTCGAGGCCGAGACCCCTGCGGCCCTGGCGACGTCGTCGATCGTTGTCATGGTGCCCTTCCTGTCAGGGAGCAGTGTGCCTCATGGTCGCCAAGCGCTTCGACATTTTGCCTCCGGATCAACTCCTGAGAGCGGCTGGACACGAGGATTACCAACGGGCTAGCGTGTTGAACCGCTTCGACAACTGCCGTCGGGGACGAGAACCAAGGAGATGCGATGAAGCACCACGGGACAGCGGCCGTCGCAGCGGCCACCCTGGCCGGGGCCCTTGCCCTGACCGGCTGCACGGGCCAGAGCGCCGCCGGCGGCGACACGGACGACAGCACGCTGACGATCTGGCACTACGAGAACGAGGACTCGGCGATGGGCAAGGCCTGGGCCAAGGCCATCGAGATCTTCGAGGAGGAGCACCCGGACGTCACCGTCGACGTCGAGAAGCAGACGTTCGAGCAGATCCAGAAGAACGCCAAGATCGTCCTGACGGGCGACGACGTGCCCGACGTCATGGAGTTCAACAAGGGCAACGCGACCGCGGGGCAGCTCGCCGCCCAGGGGCTGCTGGCGCCGCTCACGGACGCCGCGCAGGAGCGCGGCTGGGCCGAGAAGCTGCCCGGGTCGCTCGCGACGACGGCGACCTACGACGAGCAGGGCCTCATGGGCTCGGGCGACTGGTACGGGGTGCCGAACTACGGCGAGTTCGTCGGCGTCTACTACAACAAGGACATGTTCGCCGACCTCGGCCTCGAGGTCCCGACGACGCTCGACGAGCTCGAGGACGTTCTCGCCGCCTTCAAGGCCGAGGGCGTCACGCCGCTGGCCGAGGCCGGCGCCGAGTACCCGCTGGGCCAGCTCTGGTACGAGCTGGTGCTCGCCCACGCCGACCGCGCACTGGTGGACGACTACCAGCTCTTCGCGAACGACGTCGACTTCCACGACGACGCGATGACGCAGGCCACCGAGACGCTCGACGAGTGGATCGACAAGGGCTACATCGCCGCCGACTCGGCCGCCCTGACCGCTGAGGACATGGGCGTGTCGTTCATCGACGGCACGTACCCGATCATGGTCAGCGGCTCGTGGTGGTTCGGCCGCCTGGCCACCGAGATGCAGGCGGACTGGGGCCAGTTCAACTTCCCGGGCAACACGCTGCACACCGGCTCGTCCGGCAACCTCTGGGTCGTCCCGGCGAACGCCGACTCGAAGAGCCTGGCCGAGGATTTCATCGACATCACGCTGCGCCCCGAGGTGCAGGACGTGCTCGCGGTCGAGGGCGGCCTGCCCGTGGCGGGCGACGCGTCGGCGATCGAGGACGAGCGCACGCGCGAGCTCACCGAGAACTTCCAGGCGATCCTCGACGAGGACGGCCTCGCGTACTACCCGGACTGGCCGGTGGCCGGCTACTACGACGTGCTGGTGAGCGAGCTGCAGTCCCTGGTCAACCGGTCCAAGACGCCGGACGAGGTGCTCGACGGGCTGCAGGGCTCGTACGAGGACGGCAAGGCCGACCTGCTCGATGGCTGACACCGTCCTGGCCGAGCGGCGCGTGCGGGCGGACGAGCGCCCGCGTGCGCCGCGCCGGGCGCGCCGCCCGGAGTGGGTGGGCTACCTGCCCTACCTG
Source organism: Promicromonospora sp. (assembly GCA_036010205.1). Taxonomy (GTDB): domain Bacteria; phylum Actinomycetota; class Actinomycetes; order Actinomycetales; family Cellulomonadaceae; genus Promicromonospora. The sequence continues at coordinate 9,679 of DATGOB010000053.1, forward strand.
CTGCCGGGCGCCGTCGCGTTCGGTGTCGTGATCGGCTACCCGCTGCTGACCAACGTGTACTTCAGCCTGTTCAAGTGGCGCGGCGGCATGGCGCCGCTGCGGTGGTACGGGCTGGGCAACTACGTCGACCTGCTGGGCGACGACAAGTTCTGGACGTCGTTCGGCAACTCGCTGGCGATGATCGTGGCGATGGTGCTCGTCCCGACCCTGCTCGGGCTCGTGCTGGCCGCCGTGCTGTTCGACTACCTGGGACGGCGCTTCGGGCCGCGGGTGGCGTCGGTGCTCCGGGCTACGTACTACCTGCCGCAGATCCTGCCCGTCGCCGTGGCGGGCGTGCTGTGGAACTGGATCCTGAACTCCCAGACCGGCGCGCTCAACGTGATCCTGCGGGGCGTCGGCGTCGAGACGCCGCCCAACTGGCTGGGCGACCCCGACACCGCGCTGCCCTCGGTGATGCTCGTGCTCATCTGGGTCCAG
>DATGOB010000054.1:0-7729 GCA_036010205.1 Promicromonospora sp.
AGGCGCTGCGACGGGCGCTACCGCCCAGGCCCGCGCGATCGTCGCGGGCGCGCAGGCGGCCGTCTGACCCCGGGCACAGGTCGACCCCCAGGCCACCGAGGTGGCCTGGGGGTCGGTCCGACGCGTCGTGCGTGATCAGACCTCGGGCGTCCAGAGGTCCTCGCCGTCCGCGGGCGCGGGAACCCCGCCGGCGGCCACCGGCATCGGCACCGGCTCCGGCAGCTCACCCAGCGCCCGCTGCGCGACGGCGCCCGACGAGAAGTTCGCGTAGCACTCCGGGCAGTACCAGTCCGGCGTCGGCACCGGGGTGTCGAAGCCGCCGTAGACGACGTCCGGCTCGAGGCGCGCGGCGTCCGCCGACTGCCCCCACACGATGCGCTTGGTGGCACCGCGCTGGCCGCACGACGGGCACGCCGGGCGCATCTGCGCGCGCTGCGACAGCACCGGGTGCGGGTGCAGCAGCGCGTGGCACGGCGCGCACACGAGGAAGGTCTGCTCGATGAGCGCGGCCAGCGGACGCTCGCCGGTCTCGCCGGTGTGGGCGCCGTCGTCGTGCGGCACGAGCTGCGTCACGTCGACGAACCGCTCGCACGACGCGCAGCGCTCCTCGCGACGCAGGTCGACGCCGGCGACCTGCTTGTGGCCCAGCAGGCGCAGCACGTGCAGGTTCGGCGAGAGCTGGCCGCTCTCGCAGTCCCCCGCGTCGAGCGTGCCGGTGACGCCGTGCTTGTACTGGTGGGCGATGCCGTCGAGCACGAGGCGGGCGTGCTCCTGCGGGAGCCAGCCGGACGACCGCGCGTAGGCGGCCGCACCGTTGAAGAGGTCGTCCCAGACGACGGGCTTGTCCGGGCCGAAGACCTCGTCGCTGACCCAGTCCTCGCCCTGGCTCGCGCCCATGAGCTCGACCGCGGCGACGATGCCCGGCTCGGAGCCCACGACGGTGACGACGACGTCACCGCGCTGCGGGCCGTCGGCGCCGCCGGGCAGACGGTGCTCGTGGCTCCGGGTCGCGATCGCGACCGCCTCGCCCAGCCAGTCCTCGGACCAGTTCAGGTAGACGGACGGAACGAGCCACGCGGGAAGGGACGAAACGTTCGGAAGCATGTCGGGTTCGGAGGTCACGCGGGGAGAATAGCGCAGCCGGATGACGCCGTGATCACAGGCCCGGTGAGCGACCCAGGGCCCCCACCGGCTCGCTGAGATCTGGTGCTTGTGCCGAGATCTGGTCGTGCACGGCCAGATCTCGACGCAGACACCAGATCTCGGGCGGAGCGCGGGGCGCAGGTCAGTTCCTGCGGTACTCCCACGGCGCGTCCACCGGACGCAGCGTCTCCCAGTCCGACGCCCGCCCGATCGCTGCCGCCAGCACGCCCGCGATGGTCGCCGCGTTGTGCAGGCGGCCCGCGAGCGCCAGCGCGGCGGCCTCCTCGAGCGGCACGGGCACCACGACCATGTCGGCCTCCTCGGCCTCGCGGACGTGGCGCTCGCCGTCGGGCACGGGGCTGAGGTCGCGCGCCAGGTAGACGCGCACGGCCTCGTTGCTCCCGCCAGGGGTGGGCAGCAGGTCGAGCAGCACGTCCCAGGTGGCGGCGTTCATGTCCGCCTCCTCCGCGAGCTCGCGGGCGGCGGCGACGTGCGGGTCCTCGCCGTCGAGGTCGAGCAGCCCGGCGGGCGCCTCCCAGAGGAAGGCGCCGACCGGGTGCCGGTACTGGCGGAGCAGGAGCACCTCGCCGTCGTCGGTCAGGGCCACGACGACGACGGCGCCGGGGTGGTCGACGTACTCGCGGCGGACGATGCCCCCGGCCTCGCCGAGGTCGACCTCGTCGGAGACCATGTCGACGACGAAGCCCTGGAACGGCACGTCGAGCCGCCGCGCGGGGCGGGGGTCGATGACGTCGGTGACCTCGTCGGGGGTGACCGTCGCGGCGGTGTCGGTTCCCGTGTCGGTGCTCATGCGGACTGCTTCTCCAGCGCGGCGGCGACGAGCCCGGCGAACAGCGGGTGGGCGCGCGTCGGCCGCGACTTGAACTCGGGGTGGGCCTGGGTGGCCACGTAGTAGGGGTGCGTCTCCGCCGGGAGCTCGACGAACTCGACCAGGGACGAGTCGGGCGACGTGCCGCAGATGCGCAGGCCGGCCTCCTCGAGGTCGCCGCGGTAGGCGTTGTTCACCTCGTAGCGGTGACGGTGCCGCTCGGAGACCTTCTCGGCGTCGTACGTGGTCGCGACGACGGAGCCCGGCGTGAGCGACGCCTCGTAGGCGCCCAGGCGCATGGTGCCGCCCAGGTCGCCCTCGCCGTCGACGATGGCCTTCTGCTCGGCCATGGTCGCCACGACGGGGTGGCTGCTGGTCGGGTGGAACTCGGTCGACGACGCGTCGGCCCAGCCGAGCACGTTGCGCGCGTACTCGATGACCATGGACTGCAGGCCGAGACAGATGCCGAGCGTGGGCACGAGGTTCTCGCGGGCCCAGCGCAGCGCGCCGACCTTGCCGTCGATGCCGCGTACGCCGAACCCGCCGGGCACGAGGACGGCGTCGACGCCGGCGAGGGACGCCTCGGCGCCCTCGGGGGTCTGGCAGTCGTCGGCGGCGACCCAGCGGATGGCGACCTTCGCGTCGTTGGCGAAACCACCGGCGCGCAGCGCCTCGGTCACCGACAGGTAGGCGTCGGGGAGGTCGATGTACTTGCCGACGAGCGCGACCTCGACGTTGTGCTCGGGCTCGTGCACGCGCTCCAGCAGGCGGCTCCAGCCGTCCCAGTCGACGTCGTGGAACGGCACGCCGAGGCGGCGCACCACGTAGGCGTCCAGGCCCTCCGAGTGGATGACCCGCGGGATGTCGTAGATCGAGGGTGCGTCGGCGCAGTTGATGACGGCCTCGTTGTCGACGTCGCACATGAGTGCGATCTTGCGCTTGATGCCCTCGGGCACCACCCGGTCGGAGCGCAGCACGATGGCGTCGGGCTGGATGCCGATCGAGCGCAGCGCGGCCACGGAGTGCTGCGTGGGCTTGGTCTTGAGCTCGCCGGACGGGCCGATGTACGGCACGAGCGAGACGTGCAGGAAGAAGACGTTGTCCCGGCCGAGCTCGTGGCGCACCTGGCGCGCGGACTCGAGGAAGGGCTGCGACTCGATGTCGCCGACCGTGCCGCCGATCTCGGTGATGATCACGTCGACGTCGTCGGACGCCTGCTCGCGCATGCGGAGCTTGATCTCGTCGGTGATGTGCGGGATGACCTGCACGGTGTCGCCCAGGTACTCGCCGCGGCGCTCCTTGGCGATGACGCGCGAGTACACCTGGCCGGTGGTCACGTTGGACGAGGCGGGCAGCTCGACGTCGAGGAACCGCTCGTAGTGGCCGATGTCCAGGTCGGTCTCGGCGCCGTCCTCGGTGACGAAGACCTCACCGTGCTGGAACGGGTTCATGGTGCCGGGATCCACGTTGAGGTAGGGATCCAGCTTCTGCATGGTGACGCTCAGCCCGCGTGAGCGGAGGAGGCGACCGAGCGACGAGGCCGTCAGTCCCTTGCCGAGAGAGGACGCCACACCACCGGTGACGAAGATGTGCTTGGTCGGCGTCGAGGCGCCGGACCGATGACGGGACTGGAGACTGCTTCGGTGTTCGACCACGGAACTCCATCCTATCCGAGGTATGGCGTGCCGGTGGTGTAACCGTCGGCACACGTCGTCGGGTCGGGTCCCGTCGAGTGTGCTCCTGTCCGCGCCCGGACGCTCGCTAAGTCAGGCCCCTCGGGAGAACTTCCTGAGCAGCACGCGCGAGGAGGCGCGCAGGTCGCGGTCGAGCAGCACGGCCAGCGCGAGGGCGACGACCGCGGCGAGCAGCCCGACGCCGAGGCCGAGGCCCAGGTTCGTGGCGAACGCGACACCGTCGAACTCGACCTCGGGGCGGCTCGCGAGCGGCCCGCCGGAGAACCACCCGAACGACCGCCGCCCGGCCGGCCCGAGGGACGTCAGCCAGAGACCCGCCGCCGCGCCGACGGCGGTCGCGACGACCAGGGCGCCCAGGGCCCGCCACACGCCGGCCAGCGCGCCGGGCCCCAGGTGCCTGCGCACGCCGAGCAGCAGCCCCAGCCCCGCCACGACCATGCCGGCCGTGCCGACCACGCCGAGCACGGCCATGACCTCGGTGCGCAGCAGGTCAGGGGCGCACAGCAGCGCGTTGCAGCCGCCACCCGGCGACCGGCCGCGGAACAGCAGCGGCGTCAGCGCGGCGCCGAGCGCCGCCACGCCCCACCCGCTCGCGGTCGCCAGGACGGCCGCGCGCCCGTGGTCGACGACGTACAGCGCGCGCGACAGGTGCAGGATGAGCGCGAACCCGACCAGACCCGGTGCCAGGGTGATGAGCCCCACGGCCATCCCCGGCGCGTCGCCGCGCACGATGAGGTCGAACACCCGCTCCACGAACGGTGCTGCGGCGATCAGCGCGGCGACACCCAGCGACGTCACGAGCAGCAGCGTGCGCGTGGTGCGGGCGACGAGCGCGCGCAGCTCGTCGGTCCGACCGGCCGAGGCGTGCTCGGCGAAGTGCGGGAACGCGCTGGTCGCGATGGGGAAGGCGAGCACCGCGTAGGGCAGCAGGTACACCTGCTGCGCGTACAGGTAGACCGACAGCGTGCCGTCGCCGCCCGCCGCGTTGGCGGCACGCAGCGTGAGGAACACCGACAGCTGCTGGGCCACGAGCGCGCCGACGCCGGCGAACGCCAGCCGGGCCGCCCGGGAGCCCTTCCCGTCGGGGAAGCGCAGGGTGGGCCGCAGCCGCAGCCCCGTGCGCCACACGGGCACGACGAGCGGCAGCGCGAGGAACAGCACGCCGACGGTGGTGCCCCAGGCCAGCCAGCCGAGCGCCTGCCCGGACAGCGCGGCGACCCGCTGCTGGTCGCCGTGCGCCAGCGCCCCGAACACCCCGTAGACCACGATGACGACGAGGCTCGAGACGAGCGGCGCGAACGCGGGCCAGAAGAACCGCTTGTGGGCCTGCAGGATGCCGCCCAGCACGACGGCGAGCCCGTACAGCGGCACCTGGACCGCGAACACGCGCAGGAACCCGGTGGCGACGTCGACGTGCACCGGGTCCTCGAGGCCCGTCAGGCCGATGATCGGGCGGGCGAGCAGCGCCATGAGCGCGGCCAGCGGCACGAGCACGACCAGCGTCCAGCCGAGCAGGGCCGAGGCGCTGCGGGACGCCTGGGCGCGCGCGCTCTCGGCGTCCTGCCGGGCGTCCGCGGCGAGGGCCCTCCCGAGCGGCCCGGCCAGCAGCGGTACGACGGCCCCTGCCAGGGCGCCGCCCGCCGCGACCTCGAACAGCAGGTTCGGGAGCTGGTTGGCGGAGTTGAAGACCGTGCCGACGCCGTCGGACCCGAGCCACGCGCCCTGGGCGAGCCAGCGGCCGAACCCGACGATGCGGCTGGCGAGGGTGACGACCGTGACGAGCAGCGCGGCGCTCGCCAGCGTGGAGAACCTGCTCACGCGCCCGGGGAGGCCAGGGGGTCGGAGGCGGCGGTCGACGGCGCGCCGGTCGGCTCCGCCGGCGTGCGGGGCGCGGGCGCCGGCTCGACCGGGCGGCGGCCCAGCATGTCGATCCGGTTCAGCCACTCGGTGTCCGCGATGACCTTCGAGAAGCTCACCTTCTCCGAGGCGGCCATGAGCCCGACGACACCCGCCAGCGCGGCCCACCGCACGGCACGCGGCGCCCCGAACGCGACACGGCTGCCGACGAGCGCGCCGAGGGCGTTGGCGCCGCCGTCGCCCAGCATGTCCCGCTCCCCCAGGTCGCCCGGCGCTGCCGCGACGGCGGCGCCGAGGACGGCGCCCGTGGCACCCGCGCCGCCCGCGACGGCAGGAAGGCTCGCGGCCGCACCCGCCTTGAGGGCGCGACCGGGCCGCAGGTCGAAGAGGTTCACGAGGTTGGCGGTGCCGCCGATGATCGCGCCGTTGAGGCCGATGTCGACGAGGTGGCCGAACGCGGTCCGCGCCGTGCGGGGCGTGCCCGCCGCCGAGGCGAGCAGCGCAGAGCCGGAGATGCCGAGGATCTTCAGCCCGCCCGTCGTGAGCCGGCCCTTGCGCAGCGCGCCGAGGTGGCCACGGAATCCCTTGGTGCGCTCGGAGGTGTCCTCGGTGAGGTCGTCGACCAGGCCGAAGGCACCGGCGGCCGCCGTGGCGAACGCCTTGGCGCCGGGCGCCCGCCCGCCGCCGGCGACCGCGCCCGCGACGAGCCCCGCCGTGACCGCGGGCCCCTCGAGCAGGCTGATGGGCTCACCGCGGTGGTTGGTGCGCGTCCAGGTCGACGGGCCGCCGAGACCTCCGGCGGCGACCTTCTCCTCGAGCGTGCGGCGCGCGAGCACCGTCGCGGCTACCGCGACGGCGCCCGCAAGGACGAACCTGCCTGCCCCCATGACTACCCCTGTCGTCGAATGTGTGTGTTGTCCGTGCGTGCGCGCCGGGCGCGCGTCAGTCCTGCTGCGTGGCCGGAGCGGGCGGGAGGATCGCCGTGGCGTCCTCCTCGAGGCCGTACTGCCCCACGACGCCCTCGAGCCGGGCGGCGACCGCGAGCGGCACGGCGAGCCGGCCGGTGAGGCGGGTGATGCCGCTGACGGTGGTGACCTCGGCGGCGGCGTCCGCGTCGTCCCGCACGGCCTGGACGGCGTCGCCCGGGTCGTCGGTGGGGCCCGCGAGGACCGCGGCACCCGAGACCTGCTGCACGGCCCGTGTCACGGCGGTCCACATGTCGGGGGCCGGCTCGGGCTCCTCGGTGGTGCCGTCGGCGGCCTGCTGCGGCTGGCCGGCCGGGCCGACGAGCAGCAGCACCGCGTCGGCGGGCTCGGACTGCTCCTCGCCCGCCTCGACGAAGCCGAAGTGCTCGAGCTGCCCCGCGAGGTCGACGGCCTGCTCGCTGCGGTCGGTTCCGTCGCTGTCGGTCAGGGCGACCGCCAGTGCGGCGCCGAGCGTCGCGCCCGCGGTGTCGTCCTCCGGCGTGGCCTCGCCGAGGTTGGCGCGCAGGCCGTCCGCGACGGTCTCGCGCGAGGACTCCTCGTCGGGGTCGGTCCACGCGTCAGTGAGGCGTGCGGTGGTCACCACGGAGGCGCCCGCGGCGTCGAGCTGGGCCCGCACGCCGTCCTGCACGTCCTCCGAGACCTCACCGAGCTGCACGACGGCGATCCGGTCGCCCTCGAGCGCGCCGGGCACGAGCTGGTTGCCGACGGCCTCGATGAAGCGCTCGTCGCCGTCCAGGGCGGTCTGGGTGGTGTCGAGCTGGCCGCGCAGCTCGGTGCGCTCGGCGCGCAGCGCGTCCACCTGCTCGGTCAGGGTCTCCCCGATCGCCCCCTGGAGCGGGCCGGCGCCGAGGATGATGCCGACGGCGAGCGCCAGGAAGACGGAGATGAGCGAGACGAGGTGGTATCGGAAGTCGATCACGGTCGGATGAGGTCCTTAGGCGTGGTCCGGGCGGTCGTCGCCCGGCGGAGGTCGGGGCGGCAGGGCGGTCCGGGAGCGTGCTCCGGGCCGGTCAGCCGCCGAACAGGGTGCTGATCCAGGAGACGACGTCGTCGACGCGCGCCCCCATCAGCCCGAAGAAGGTCTGGCCGGCCGACGTCGAGGCCAGCGCGGCGAGCACCGCCGCGACGCCTGCGCCGGACAGCAGCGTGAGCTGGATGTTCGAGATCCGCGTACGGTACAGCCTCGACACGCCCTTGGCGTCCACGAGCTTGCCGCCCAC
>DATGOB010000055.1:0-25006 GCA_036010205.1 Promicromonospora sp.
TGCTTCGAGGTGGGCACCGCCAAGAACACCTACGGCACCGGCAACTTCATGCTGCTCAACACGGGCACGGAGAAGGTGGCCTCGGAGAACGGCCTGCTGACCACGGTCTGCTACAAGATCGGCGACGCCGACCCGGTCTACGCGCTGGAGGGGTCGATCGCGGTCACCGGGTCGCTGGTCCAGTGGTTGCGCGACAACCTGGGCCTGTTCCACGACGCGCCCGACGTCGAGTGGATGGCCCGGAAGGTCGAGGACAACGGCGGCGCGTACTTCGTGCCCGCGTTCTCCGGCCTCTTCGCGCCGCACTGGCGGCCCGACGCACGCGGCGCCCTCGTCGGCCTGACCCGCTACGTGAACATGAACCACATCGCGCGGGCCGCGCTCGAGGCGACGGCGTACCAGACCCGCGAGGTCATGGACGCCATGCGGGCCGACTCGGGGGTCGACCTCACCGAGCTCAAGGTCGACGGCGGCATGATCGCCAACGAGCTGCTCATGCAGTTCCAGGCCGACCAGCTCGGCGTCCCGGTCGTCCGGCCGGTCGTCGCCGAGACGACTGCGCTCGGCGCCGCCTACGCCGCGGGCATCGCCGTCGGCTTCTGGAAGGGCGAGTCGGACGTCGTCGCCAACTGGGCCGAGGACCGCCGCTGGGAGCCGTCCATGGACGAGGACGAGCGCGAGCGCCTCTACCGCAACTGGAAGAAGGCCGTGACGAAGACCTTCGACTGGGTCGACTCCGACGTGAGCTGACCCGTCCCGCCGACGCCCGGGCCGCCCGCGCGGCCCGGGCGTCGTCGCGTCCCGCTCACGGTGCGAGGCTGCTCACGGCGCGAAGCCGCTCCACGGCGCGAGGAAGCGCCGCGCGGTGTCGACGAGCACCTCGGCCTCGTCCGCCGGGACGAACCCGTCGTCCGACGCCGCCTGCCCGAGGAAGCCGTCCGTGAGCAGGTAGAGCCATGACACGATCCGCGACGCCGGCAGGTCGGTGCGGACCGCTCCCGCCCGTTGCCCCTGCTCGACCCACGGCCGCAGGAGCGCGTGCTGGACCTCGGTGTCCTCGCGCAGCAGCTCCGCGACGTCGGGCTGCGTCATGATGCCGCCGACGGCGCGCACGAAACCGGGCATGCGCGGGTCGGCGGCGTCCTGCGCGTGCTCCGCGACGATGTCCAGGAGCACGCCGAGCGGATCGGTGCGCCCCGCATAGCGCGCCGCGCGCTCCCGCACGTCCTCGATGCCGAGCCGCAGGATCGCCAGCAGCACGTCGCGCTTCGTCGGGAAGTAGTGGAAGAACGTGCCCGACCCGATCCCTGCCTGCCGGCAGATCGCCGCCGTCGTCGCGCCGTCGTAGCCGCGCTCGGCGAAGACGGTCAGCGCCGCGTCGATGATGGCGAGCCGCCGTGCGGCGTACCGCTCGGGGTCAACGGTCCGTGCCACGGGCCTCCTGTCCGGCGCGCGCGGCCCGGCGTACCTGCAGCCGGTCGCCCCGCACGCGCGCGACCAGCCCGAGCGCGGCGAGCTCGTGGTCCGCCGCGCGCCGGGCGGCCGCGTCCTTGCGTTCGGCGAGCCGACGGCGCAGCACGTCGTGCTCCTGCGCGCTGAAGCCCGGCCGACCGTCGACCCACCGCTCGTAGCGGTCGTCGTACGGGTCGGCGTCGGTCCACGGCCAGCCGTGCTCCGCCAGCGCTGCGGCGACCCGGGCGCGGGACAGGGTGTCGATGTCGAGCCGGGCGCGCAGGCCGCCGTCGGGCCGCAGGAGGACCAGGTCCGCGCCGTCGCGGTAGGCGGTGCCCACCTCGGACCGCTCGACCCAGGCGGCGTCGTGCTGCTTCTCGTGCTCGAGGTGGTCGCGGGCCACGGTGAGCGACGGCGCCTCGTCCACGACGGCCAGCAGGAGGACGACGGCGGCCACGAGGCCGAGCACGCCGAAGATCCCGAGCGACCAGGGCAGCGAGAGGGCGCCGACCGTCCGCACGACCCCCGGCACGGGCAGCGGCGTCGCGTCGACGAGCCCGACCAGACCGCGTGCGAGCACGGGGGCGGCCCAGCCGAGCACACCGCCGAGCGCGAGCGCGCCCAGCCCGACGAGCAGGGGGACGGACGCCGGCTGGCGTACCTGCGTGGTGGTCATGCTCAATTATTAGAGCAGCCACTCCAACAATGCAACGCCCCGCCGCGCAGGACGGCTGACCCGCCCGCTACCGTGTGGGCGTGCCCATCAGCTACACGCTCCCCGGCGTCCACGTCACCGACCACTCCGTCGACGTCCCGCTGGACTGGTCCCAGCCCGACGGGTCACCCGCGCTGTCGGTCTTCGCACGCGAGCTCGTCGACCCCGCCCGACGCACCGAGGACCTGCCGCTGCTGGTGTTCCTCCAGGGCGGCCCCGGCGGCAAGGGCCCGCGCCCGACCGGCCCGGAGGGCTGGATCGGCGCGGCGCTCGAGCGGTTCCGCGTGATCCTCCTGGACCAGCGCGGCACCGGTCGCTCCACCCCCGTGCGCGGGTCGACGCTCGGCGCGCTCGGCGGCGCGCGCGACCAGGCCGAGTACCTCGCCCACTTCCGCGCCGACAACATCGTGCGCGACGCGGAGCACATCCGGCGGACCCTCTTCGAGGGCCGGCGCTGGACGTCGCTGGGTCAGTCGTACGGCGGGTTCGTCACCATGTCGTACCTGTCGCTCGCGCCCGAAGGGCTGAACGCGAGCCTCGTCACCGGCGGGCTGCCCGGCCTGACGGCGTCGGCGCGCGAGGTGTACGAGCGCACCCAGCCCCGCGTCGTGGCCAAGAACGAGCGGTTCCGCGCCCGCTACCCGCACGCCGTGAAGACCCTCGGGCAGATCGCCGACCGGCTCGCCTCCGGCGGCGTGACCGAGCCGGGCGGCGACGTGCTCTCCACGCGGCGGTTCCAGACCCTCGGCATGGGCTTCGGCATGAAGCCCGGCTTCGAGCGCGCGCACTGGATCGTCGACGAGGCGTTCGACTCCCCGCACGGCGGCCCGCTCAGCGACACGTTCCTCGCCACGGTGGCCGCGGAGACGTCGTTCGCGACGAACCCCCTGTACGCCGTGCTGCACGAGGCGATCTACGCGCAGTCCCACACCGGCCCGACGGCGTGGGCCGCCCAGTCCGTGCGCGACGCCGACCCGGCGTTCGACGAGTCCGCCCGACCGCTGCTGTTCACGGGCGAGATGATCTACCCCTGGATGTTCTCCGAGATCCGCGCGCTGCGCCCCTTCGAGGCGGCGGCGAACGCCCTCGCGGAGCGGCAGGACTGGCGCGACCTGTACGACCTGCACCGCCTCGCCGAGAACGAGGTGCCGGTCGAGGCGGCGGTGTACTTCGACGACATGTACGTCGACGCCGAGCTCTCGCTCGAGACCGCCGCGCACGTGGGCAACACCGAGGCCTGGGTCACCAACGAGCACGAGCACGACGGCCTGCGCCTCGGCGGCGTGCTGCCGCGCCTGCTGGACCGCCTCGACGCCCGAGGCGGTCCGCTCCGGGACTGACGCCCGCTGGCCCGCTGAGATCTGGTGTTCGCGTCGAGATCTGGTGGTGCACGACCAGATCTCGACGCGAACACCAGATCTCAGCGGCGTGGCGCGGCCTCAGCGGAGGGACGGCATGGAGGCCACCACGTAGCCGTCCACGTCGACGACGTCGCCCGCCGCGAGGTGCGGCTCGCCCGCGGGGACGCACAGGGTCACCTGGAAGCCGTCGGTCTGCACGCGGGCGGCGGTGAAGCCCTGCCCGGTGCGCTCGACGGCGCGTTCCTCGACGGCGAGCACGACGCCGGTCAGGTGCGCCGTCGCGTCGGTCGAGGCGGCGTAGGCGCCGGTGGGCTCGAACACCGGCGCGGGCGTCGCGGCGTCGGCGCGGCCCGTCACGCGGGCGGACGTGCCGAGCACCACGAGGGACGCAGGCCCCTCGACGGGCGGCTCCGCGGCACCGAGCAGCGAGAGCTCCTCGAGCTGGCAGGCGATCTCCGTGATGACCTCGTCGTGCTCGTTGACGAGCTCCGCGAGCACGAGCCCGCCGTCGACGGCCTGCGGCTCCGACATGATGGCGCCCGGCGCGGCGTAGAACGTCGGGACGACGACACGCACGAGGTCGCCCTCCGTCGTGATGATCAGGCGGGCCCCCGACGCGTCGGTCCAGAGGTGGACGCCCACCTCACCGTCCTTGGCGATGGTCTCCGCCTCGGCGCGGGCCGCCGCGACCATCTCGCGGAAGTCGCTGCGCCGCCAGACGGCCAGTCCGATGCAAGCAAGGTTGGAAGCCACGGTTGCCTACGCTAACCCGGAGCCGCGCCGGTGACCCGACGAAGCGGTGGCACGGGCAGCGTCGCACGGTCAGTCGGGTGCGTGCTTGTCGAGGAACGCGTAGACCTCGGCGTCGTCCACCCCGGGGAACGCGCCGCGCGGCAGGGCCGCGAGGATCTGCTGGTGCATGCGCCCCGACGGCCACGCCTCCCCGGACCAGCGCTCGGCGAGCACGGGTGCGGGGCGCTGGCAGCACGCGGGGTCGGGGCACGTCGAGGTGCGTCGGACCTGGGTGTCCCGGCCGCGGAACCACCGGGCGTGCGCGTACGGGACGCCCACCGTGATCGAGAACGCCCCGGACCCGCCGTCCGGTCCGCTCGCGGGCGCCATCGACCCGGTCTGCGTGGAGCACCAGAACGTCCCCGCCGGGGTGTCGGTGTACTGGTAGAACTCCGTGGCGCGGTCGCGCCGCTCGAACGCCTCGCGCGCTGCCCACCGGCGGCAGATGAGCTGGCCCTCGATGGCACCCGTGACGTCCTGCGGGAAGGGCAGGCCGTCGTTGGCGTAGCCGCGGAACAGCGCGCCGTCGGCCCCCACGCGCAGGAAGTGCAGGGGGATGCCGAGGTGGTGCGTGGCCAGGTTGGTCAGGCGCATCGCCGCCGCCTCGTGCGTGATCCCGAAGGCGTCGCGGAAGTCCTCGACGGCGAGGTCGCGCTCGCGCTTGCGCTCCTGGAGGAACGGCACGGCGACGAACTGCGGGGCGAGGCACGCGGCGGCGAAGTACGTGATCTCGACGCGCTGGCGCAGGAACTCGCCGTACGAGCGCGGCCGCTCGTGCTCCAGCACGCGGTGCGCGAGCGCCTGCAGCGCGAGCGAGCGCAGCCCGTGCCCGCCCGGCGTCGAGGCAGGGGGCAGGTAGATGCGGCCGTTGCGCAGGTCCGTGACCGAGCGTGCCGACCGCGGCAGGTCGTCGACATGCAGCAGCGTGAACCCCATCTGCTCGGCCATGCGCGCGACCGTGCGGTGGGTCAGCGCGCCGCCCGTGTACCCGGCGGCCCGGACCATCTCCTCGGCGAGCGCCTCGAACTGCGGGTAGTGGTTGTCGCGGGCCTCGCGCTCGAGGCGCAGCTCGGTGTTGGTGCGCCGGGCCTCCTCGGGCGTCGCGATGGCGAGCTGCTCGCGGCGGGCAAGCTCCTCGTGCAGGCCGACGAGCTGTTCGAGCACCGGCATCGGCAGCTTCTGGCTGGGTTTGACGGCCGGCACGCCGAGGGTGGTGAACAGGGGCGCGCGCTGGGCGCGGTCGAGCGCGATCTCGAGAGCCGCGCGGCGCGACGGCGGCTCCGGGCTGAGCAGCTCGCTCATCGGCACGTCGAGCGCCTCGGCGACGGACCGCAGCAGCCCGAGGCGCGGTTCGCGGCGCCCGTTCTCGACGAGGGAGAGGAGGCTTGGTGCCGAGCCGACGCGCTCCCCGAGCGCGTCGAGCGTGAGCCCGCGCGCGGTGCGCAGGTGCCGGATGCGCCGGCCGAGCGTGATGAGGTCGGTCTCGAGGCCGGGGTCCGGCACGTCGTCCTCCGTCCGTCGGTGGGGTCACGCTCCCGGGCGGGACCGGGCAGCAGGATGCTGCTCCTTCACACTACGTGAAGATCGGCGATTCTTGACAGCCCGTGCGCTGGAAAACCCCTCGATCCGGGCGCCAGAGTGGAAACAAGCCCGCACCCTGCGGATCTCAGTTGACGACCCGCCTGACGATCGGAGCGCCCATGTCCGTCCTCGCGAACCCCCGCCGAACCCGGCTCGTCGCCGAGCTCGTCTCCGACGTGACCGCCGAGTCGACCGCGCCCGCCGCGCCGCACGGCCCGCAGCAGGACGTGCGGGCCTGGGTCGCGAGCGTCGCGGAGCTCACCCAGCCCGACGAGATCGTCTGGTGCGACGGCTCCGCCGACGAGAAGCAGCGGCTGATCGACGAGATGCTCGCGGCAGGCACGCTCGTCCGCCTCGACCAGCAGAAGCGGCCCGGCTCGTACCTGGCGCGCTCCGACCCCGACGACGTGGCGCGCGTCGAGTCCCGCACCTTCATCTGCTCCGAGCGCGAGGAGGACGCGGGCCCCACCAACAACTGGGTCGACCCCGCGGCGATGCGCGCCGAGCTCGAGGGCGTCTTCGCCGGCTCGATGAAGGGCCGCACGATGTACGTGGTGCCGTTCTCGATGGGGCCGGTGGGCGGACCCATCTCGCAGGTCGGCATCGAGATCACCGACTCGCCGTACGTCGTCGTCTCCATGCACGTCATGACCCGCGTGTCCGACGAGGTGCTGCGGCTGATCGAGCGCGGCCAGGAGTGGGTGCCCGCGCTGCACTCCGTGGGCGCTCCCCTGACCGACGGCGCGCACGACGTGCCCTGGCCCTGCAACGAGACCAAGTACATCGTGCACTTCCCCGAGAGCCGGGAGATCTGGTCCTACGGCTCCGGCTACGGCGGCAACGCCCTGCTCGGCAAGAAGTGCTTCGCGCTGCGCATCGCCTCCGCCATGGCGCGCGACGACGGCTGGCTGGCCGAGCACATGCTGCTCGTCCGCGTCACGTCGCCCGAGCAGCGGCAGTACCACCTGGCCGCGGCTTTCCCGAGCGCGTGCGGCAAGACGAACCTCGCCATGCTCCAGCCGACGATCCCGGGCTGGAAGGTCGAGACCCTCGGCGACGACATCGTCTGGATGCGCCCGGGGCCCGACGGCACGCTGCGCGCCATCAACCCCGAGGCCGGCTTCTTCGGCGTCGCGCCGGGCACCGGCGTCGACACCAACCCGACCGCCGTCGCCACGTTCGACCGGGACACGATCTTCACGAACGTCGCGCTGACCGACGACGGCGACGTCTGGTGGGAGGGACTCACGCCCGAGCCGCCCGCGCACCTCATCGACTGGCGCGGCAACGACTGGACGCCCGGGTCCGGAACGCCCGCCGCGCACCCGAACTCGCGGTTCACCGTCGCCGCCGCGCAGTGCCCGACCATCGCAGACACCTGGGAGGACCCGGCGGGCGTTCCGGTCGACGCGATCGTGTTCGGCGGGCGCCGGGCGACGAACGTGCCGCTCGTCGCGCAGTCGTTCGGCTGGGAGCACGGCGTGTTCATGGGCGCGACGATCTCCTCGGAGCGGACCGCCGCGGCCGAGGGCGCGCTCGGCGAGCTGCGTCGCGACCCGTTCGCG
Source organism: Promicromonospora sp. (assembly GCA_036010205.1). Taxonomy (GTDB): domain Bacteria; phylum Actinomycetota; class Actinomycetes; order Actinomycetales; family Cellulomonadaceae; genus Promicromonospora. The sequence goes on from DATGOB010000055.1 coordinate 7,467, forward strand.
ATGCTGCCGTTCTGCGGCTACAACATGGCCGACCACTGGGCCCACTGGCTCGAGGTCGGCGAGTCGGTCGACGAGGCCCGGCGTCCGCGCATCTTCCAGGTCAACTGGTTCCGCAAGGGGGACGACGGCCGCTTCCTCTGGCCGGGCTTCGGCGAGAACTCGCGCGTCGTCGAGTGGATCGTGCGCCAGGTCGAGGCCGACCGCGGGCTCCGGGACGACGCGTCGGTCGCCTCGCCGGTCGGCAAGCTCCCCGCGCCGGGCGCGCTGAACCTGGACGGCATCGACGTCTCCGACGACGACCTCGCCGCCCTGTTCGAGGTGCCTGCCGAGCCGTGGCTCGCCGAGGCCGACCTCACCGAGGAGTTCTTCGCGCAGTTCGGCGACCACACGCCGGCCGAGCTCCGCGCCCAGCTCGGCGCGCTGCGGGAACGGCTCGCGGGCGGCTGAGAGACCCGGCCGGCCGGCGGTGCGACAGACCAGGGGTGTGGCTACCCGTCGCGACGTCGGCCGGCCGGACCCGTGGGCCCCGGCCGGGCACGAGGCATCCCGGCCGGGGCCCACGTCCGTCCGGGTGATGCCCGGCAGGGGCGACGCGAGGGCGAGAATGGTCCGGTGCCCCACGATGACGCTCCCGCACTGACCCACGTCGTGTACTTCGAACCCCGCATCCCCGGGAACACCGGCTCCGCGATCCGGCTCGCCGCCGTCACGGGGGCGCGCCTGCACCTCGTCGAACCGCTGGGCTTCGACCTGTCGGAGGCAAAGCTGCGGCGCGCGGGCCTCGACTACCACGACCTCGCGGTCATGGACGTGCACCCCACGCTCGACGCCGCGCTCGACGCGCTCCCCGACGCCCGGGTGTTCGCCTTCACGACCCGCGCGACGACGCGCTTCACCGACGTCGACTACCGCCCGGGCGACGTCCTCCTGTTCGGCCCCGAGCCGACCGGCCTCCCGCCCGAGGCGCTGGGACACCCCCGCGTCACGGACGAGCTGCGCATCCCGATGCTGCCCGGACGCCGCTCGCTCAACCTCACGAACGCCGCGTCGATCGCCGTCTACGAGGTCTGGCGCCAGCTCGGCTTCCCGGAGGGCGCCTGACGTCTCGTCGCCCGCCGCCGATCGTCTTCGAACCCGACGTTTCTCGGCTTTGGCGGCCTGCAAAGCCGAGAAACGTCGGGTTCGAAGGTGATCGGCGCGGCGCAGGCCCCTACGGCCGCACGACCAGGACCCGGCCCGGGGCCAGCTCGTAGCGGCCCGGCACGACGCCGGGGCTCGCCGGGCCCGCCTGCGCCACGACAGTGACGGGCGGCTCCCCCACGAGGCGGTCCGACGTCGGGAACCACGACCGGCCGGGCCGGACCAGGATGAGCATGCCGTCGATGTGCCCGGACGGGGTGAACGTCGGCGACCCGTCCGGGTACCGGCCGATGCCCGCGGCCGCGAGGAGGTCGGCGGTGGCGACGACGTCGGGCACGGCGATGCCGACCTCGCTCACCGCGAGCAGGTCCTGCGGACGGAACCGGAAGGGCTGGGCGCCGGCGTCCGCCGGGGTGGTGGCCTCCGCGCCCGGTGCGGCGCCGGCGCTCAGCGGCTGGGGCAGATCACGGCGTGCGATGACCTCGAGGACCGAGCGGTCGGGGCCGGGGAAGTACAGCGACCGGGCGTTCCAGGCGGGCTGCATCTCGAACTCGGTACGGTCGCCCTTCGTGAGCAGGCCGGGGCCCGCCTCGAGGAACCGGCGCGCGGCGTCGAAGCGGGTGTCGTCCACGAGGAACGCGAGGTGCTGGTCGCCCGGGGCGTCCAGGTCCTCGCGGAACCGGACCACGGACGCGCCGACGGTCACCTCCACCGCGCGGATCTCCTTGCGCACGGGGAGCCCCAGGACGGACTCGTAGTACGCGGCGGTGTCCGCCAGGGACCGGGTGACCGTGTCGACGCTCGTGATCTGCATGCGACCCAGCCAACGACCTCAACCGCGGTTGAGGTCAAGGCCGCCGCGTCAGGGACGACCGAGCAGCCAGGAGGCCGCGGCCCGCAGCAGCCTCCGGTGCCCCTCGGCGGCGTAGGAGCCGGTGCCGTGGCCGAGGGCCGAGTACACCGTGCGCCCGCCGTGAGCCTCGGTCGTCCACAGCACGGGGTGCGTCCCGCCGTCGTCGTCGCGCGTGGTGCCGAGGATCCGCGCGTCCGGGGTGGGCCGGAGCAGGCAGTACCGCTCGTCGTACGCGTCGACGGCGGCGAGGCCGTCGGTGACGGGGTGGCCCCCGGTCAGGTCGAACCGGGCCTCGCTGATCGGCGGGTGCATCGACTCGCCCGGGACCCACCGACCGCCCAGCACCGTCTCCCAGGCAGGCGCGTCGGAGAACGTGTTCGCGGCCTGGTGCAGCCCGAGCACGGCTCCCCCGCCGCGTGCCCAGGCCTCGAGGCGGTCGTGGAAGGGGCGCCAGTCGTCGTCGGAGCCGTCGAAGTCGGCGTCGCGCCGGCCGGCGCCGCTGTTGACGACCAGCAGGTCGGCCGGGCCGAGGTCGTCAAGGGCGTCACGGAACAGCCCGCGCACCTCGACCGCGCCGAGGTCACCGAGGATCCCGGCGACCGCGTGCGACGTCGCCGCGTGGTCGTGCCAGGGGTCCTCGTAGCGCCCCCGGCCGGCAAGGATGAGGATCCGTCGCGTCATACGGCCGATCCTGCCATCCCCGCGCCCGTGCGCGTGAGCGTCACGGAAGCCGGACGACGCGGCCCTGCTCGCCCGGCTCGCGGACGAGGCACCGCACATCGTGGCGATGCTCGCGGAGGTCTCCCACGCCGACCCGGACTCGACCCTGGGCTGGTGCGACGACCAGGCCGAGTTCGAGCTCGGCCTCGACCTCATCCTCGACGGGCTCGAGCGACTGGCCGCGCGCGGGGCTCGCTGAGCGTCAGCGCAGCGGGTCGAAGGGCGCGATCTCGCGGGGCGTGCGTCCTGTCGTCACCTGCTCGGCGAGCGCGCGTCCCGTGGCAGGCCCGAGCACGATGCCCCACATGCCGTGCCCGCCCGCGACGTAGACGCCGGGGGCGGCCGTGCGGCCCACCAGCGGAAGACCGTCGGGCGTCACGGGGCGCGAGCCGACCCACTCGTCGACCCGGTCGTCCAGGTCGACGCCCTCGAACAGGTCGCGCACCGAGCTGACGATCGCCCGGACCCGGCCCGGCTGGAACGGCTCGTCGGGACCGCGGAACTCCATGGTGCCCGCCACGCGCAGCCGCCCCTGGTACGGGGTGCAGGCCACGCGCCGCGCCGGGAAGTACACGGGATGGTCGATGGGGGCGCCCTCGACCGGCACGCTGAACGAGTACCCGCGGCCTGCCTGCACGCGCGTGCGCACGCCCAGGGGACGCACCAGGTCGGGGAGCCAGGCGCCCGTGGCGACCACGACGGCGTCGGCCCGCAGGGTGTCGTGGTCCCGGACGACCACCTCGGCGCCGCCCGCCACCGGGCGGACGGCGGTGACCCGCGCGTCGGTGACGACCTTGGCACCACGGGCGCTGACCGACGTGGCCAGCGCCTCGACGTACGGGCCTGGCTCGATGTAGCGCTGACCCTCGAGGGACCAGATCGACCGCACCGTCGGTGACAGGTGCGGCACGCGGACGCCGTCGGGCAGGCGCGAGAGCCTGACCTCCTGGCCCGCCTTGGCGACGTTGCGCAGCTCGTGCACGAACGGGACGGACTCCTTCTCCCGCTCGAAGCCGATGACCCAGCGGCTCGGATACGACGTCGCGTGCACGCCGCCCGCCTCGAGCTCGTCGTACGCCTCGAGCGCCACGCGGTCGATCGGGGTGAGCGCGGCCATGGCCCGCTGCCAGGCGCTCGGGGTCGCGTGCGCCATGAAGCGGGCGACGAAGCCCCAGAGCGCGGTGTCGAGGCGGAACGGGACGCTGAGGGCGGCATCGGGGTCGAGCATCGCCTTCGGGCCGTAGGCCCACAGCGAGGGGTCTGCGAGCGGCATGGCCATGGCCGGGGTCAGCCAGCCCGCGTTGCCCCACGAGGCGCCGGCCGCGACGCCCCGGCGGTCGAGGATCGTCACCTCGACCCCCCGCTCCTGGAGGTGCCACGCTGTCGCGAGGCCGACCATCCCTGCACCGACGATGACGACGTTCTTCGTGTCCGGCACGCTGCTGCTCCTTCTCCCCGACGGCTGCCCCTCCCCGTCGAGCGGTGACTCCCCCCATCGTCCGCCAGCCGGGCGGATTCGGCACGACCTTTGCGTGAAGTCCCTGCGACCTCGCGGTGTGGGGTGCGTCACCCTCCGGCCGGCGGGCGGAGGTCAGCCGAGCGGGCGGGCCAGCGGCTCGATGGCGGCGATCTCGTCGTCCGTGAGGGGGCCTGCGTCCAGCGCCCTGACGTTGTCCTCGAGCTGCGCCACCGACGACGCGCCGATCAGGGCGGACGTCACCCGCTCGTCCCGCAGCACCCAGGTCAGGGCGAGCTGCGCGAGCGTCTGCCCGCGGTCGCGCGCGATCCCGTCGAGCGCCCGCGCGCGCTCGAGGTAGTCCTCCGTGAGTGCGGCCGACGAGAGGAACGGCGAGTCAGGCCGCGCCGCGCGCGACCCCTCCGGCGCGGCGCCGGACAGGTACCGGCCGGTGAGCAGCCCCTGCTGCAGCGGCGAGAACACGATCGTGCCGATCCCGAGCTCGCCCACGACGTCGAGCAGCGACTCCTGCTGCGGGCCGTCGTAGGCGTCGTCGTGCGCCGGGTCCTCGACGTGCCGGTTGAACATCGAATACGACGGCTGGTGGATGAGCAGCGGGGTGCCGAGGTCGGCGAGGATCCGCGCGGCCTCGCGGGTGCGGGCGGGCGAGTAGTTCGAGACGCCCACGTAGAGCGCCTTGCCCTGCGCGACGGCGGCAGCGAGCGCGCCCATCGTCTCCTCGAGCGGCGTCGCCGGGTCGGGACGGTGGTGGTAGAAGACGTCGACGTAGTCCAGACCCGTACGAGCCAGCGACTGGTCGAGGCTGGCCAGCAGGTACTTGCGCGAGCCGTGGTCCCCGTACGGGCCGGGCCACATGTCGTAGCCCGCCTTGGTGGAGACGACGAGCTCGTCACGGTACGGGCCGAGGTCCGTGGCGAGGTGACGGCCGAAGTTCTGCTCGGCGGAGCCGTACGGCGGGCCGTAGTTGTTGGCCAGGTCGAAGTGCGTGATGCCGAGGTCGAAGGCGCGGCGCAGGACGGCGCGCTGCGTCTCGAGCGGGCTGGTGTCGCCGAAGTTGTGCCACAGGCCCAGCGACAGTGCGGGCAGGTCGAGCCCGGAGCGGCCGGTGCGGCGGTACTGCATGGTGGCGTAACGGTCCTCTGCTGCGAGGTACCGGGGTGCGAGAGGCATGCGGCCATCGTGGCACGGCGCGGCCCGCGCACCGGCCGTCCCCGGGCGCGGAGCTCCCCGGGGACGGCCGGCAGGTGGCTCAGCAGTACAGGTTGCCGCCCGGGTCCACGCCCAGCGCGCTCGTGAAGCGCAGGTAGGTGTCGACGCGGCTCTGCACCTGGGCCGGGTTGCCGCCGTTGCACTCGATCGAGCCGTTGATGCTGCGGATCGTCTCGCCGAACCCGGCGCCGTTCACGATGGCGGCGTGCGGTGTCATGGTGCCGGGGCCGCTCTGCGTGTTCCAGTACCAGAGGCCGGTCTTCCAGGCGACGGCCGAGCTCGTGGCCACCAGGTTCGGGTTGTTCAGCAGGTCGATGCCGAGGGCGTCGCCCGCCGCCTTGTAGTTGAAGTTCCAGCTCAGCTGCACAGGCCCGCGGCCGTAGTACTGGTCCTGGCCCGCCGGGCAGCCGTAGGGCTGGTTCGGGTCGCAGTAGTGCGGGTAGTTGGAGGTGTCCTGCTCGACGACGTGGACGAGCCCGCCGGTCTCGTGCGAGACGTTGGCCAGGAACGCCGCTGCCTCGCGCTTCTGGACGGCCTCGCTCCCGGTGTTCGCGAACCCCGGGTAGGCGCCGAGCGCCTCGACCAGGCCCTGGTAGGTGTAGAACGAGCTCCGGTTCGGGAAGAACTGGTCGAACTGCGCCTGGGAGACGGGGAAGTCCTCCGTGCCGGGCGGGTCGGTGGGCTCCGTCGGGTCGGTCGGGCCGCCGTCACAGCTCCCGACCCGCTCCCAGACGCCCCACTCACCGGTGGTGCCGGGCGTCTCGCCCTGCGTCCACCACTTGGCGCGCCACGCGGCGCCCGCGTGCGTGACGAGGTTGCCGCCCACGTAGACGGCTGAGCTGCTCCAGGCGGGCGCCGTGCAGTCCGCGACCGCGGCCGTGCCGGCGGGAGCGACCGGTGCCGCCGCGCCGGGCAGGGCGACAGCGCCCGTGGTCAGGAGGGCGGCGACAAGGCTGACGACGAACAGCGGAGTGCGACGAGCTCTCATGGGGAACCACCTCGCTTCAGGTCCGATTTGTTCAGGAACCTAGCAAGGCGGGCGGGCGGCGGTCGTGAGGGGTTTCCACACGCGGGACCCGTAGCTCACGCCGAGTCGCGGACCACCAGGGTCGGCTCGAAGATCGACGAGCGCACCGCCGGCTCGTCGGCGTCGATCTGGTCGAGCAGCATCCGCGCCATCTCCTGCGCCATCTGCTCGACGGGCTGGCGCACCGTCGTCAGGCGGGGCCGGGTCTGCACAGCGACGGGGCTGTCGTCGAAGCCGACGATCGCCACGTCGTCGGGCACGCGCCTGCCGTGCTCCTGGAGCACGTGGATCGCCCCCTGGGCCATGAGGTCGTTGGAGACGAACACGCCGTCGAGGCCGGGGGCCGCGTCGAGCAGCTCCGCCATCGCCGCCTCGCCGCTCTCGAACGTGAAGGAGCCCGCCACGCTGGGCACGAACGCGTGCCCGCGCCGGGCCGCGGCGTCCCGGAAGCCCTCGAGCCGGTCGCGCGCCGAGGGCACGTCGAGCGGGCCGGAGATGACGCCGAGGGTGCGGCAGCCACGGTCGAGCAGGTGGGTGGCGGCCAGGCGGGCGCCGTCGGCGTTGGCCAGGTCGACGTAGCTCGCCGGGATGGGGTGGCCGGGCCGCGCGAACAGCACGACAGGCCTGCCCGTGCCCACGATCTGCTCGGGCAGGGGGTCGTCGGCGTACGTGGACACGAGCAGCGCGCCGTCCGCGTTGCCGAAGCGCAGGTACGAGACGACCTGACCGCGGGTCTGCTCGTCGTCGGCGAACATGAGGACCGGGTGCACGTCGTGCGGGCGCAGGGTCCGCACGAGCGACCCGACCACACGGCCGAAGAACGGGTCCGAGAAGACGCCGGAGAGGTCGAGCTCACCGGACGGGTCGGCGTCGGCGCCGGAGATGACGACGGCCACGGTGCCGGTGCGCCGCGTGACGAGGGAGCGCGCGGCCCGGTTGGGCACGTACCCCGTCTCGGCGACCGCCTCCAGCACGACCTCCTGCACCGCGGGCGCGACCTTGCGCTTGCCGTTGATCACGCGGGAAACGGTGGCACGCGAGACGCCGGCGACCTTCGCCACGTCCTCGAGGGTCGGCGCCGCGCGCCGGGCGTCGCTGCCTGACGGCTTGCTCGGTGGCTTGCTCACACAGCGACGGTAACAGAGTGAGAGCGCTCTCCGCAGCGGCGCGCCGGGTGACCTGGTGGCCTGTGCACGCCTTCACTGCTGCTCTGTCAGCGAGCATTAACAGGCGCTAAAAATGACCAACAGCCGCCATACGCGCCATGCTCAGCGGCGCCACCGCCCTTGACGCTCACCGCGAACCGGGTCGAGGATGGGGCGGGTAAGAGCGCTCTCCCACCTCGCGACGCACCGGAGCGTCGCAACGCAGGCTCAACGACGAACCGCGCCACGGCCACCCAGCCGGCCGACGGACGGACGGAGAGGAACACCCATGACCATCACCGGATCACCCGGCGTGCGCACGGCACGGCGCCCCCGCGGACGACGCGCGGGCGCGGCCGTGCTCGCGGCCGGTCTGCTGGCCGCCGCCGCCCTGGTCGTGCCGGCCACGACCGCCCAGGCCGAGCCCGTCCTGCTGTCGCAGGGCCGCACCGCCACGGCGTCCTCCGAGGAGAACCCCGACTACACGCCCGCGAGCGCCGCGGTCGACGGCGACCTGGCCACCCGCTGGGCCAGCGAGTTCAGTGACCCGCAGTGGATCCGGGTCGACCTGGGCCGGTCGGCCGACCTGGACCGCGTCGAGCTGGTCTGGGAGTCGGCGTACTCGACCGCGTACGAGTTCCAGGTCTCGGACGACGGATCGTCGTGGGAGACGGTGTACTCGACCGGCTCGGGCGACGGCGGCACGGACGAGTTCGCCGTCGACGCCACCGCGCGGCACGTGCGCCTGCTGTCGACGGCGCGCTCGAGCGGCTACGGCGTCTCGCTGTGGGAGCTGCGCGTGTTCGGCGAGCCGGGCGGCGGCTCCGACCCGGGCGGCCCGGGCGGCCCGGGCGGTCCCGGGCCTGTCGACGTCGACCCCGGCCACCCGGACGTCCCCGTGGGCTCCGGCCCGAGCACCGTCGAGGTGGTGGGCGGCGACGGCGACTGGGACCTCCGGGTCGACGGGCAGCCGTACACCGTGCGCGGCTTCACGTGGGGTCCCGCGTTCAGCACCGCGGACCACTACATGCCGATGCTCCGCGGCATGGGCGCGAACACGATCCGGACGTGGGGCACCGGCGCCGACACCCGTGAGCTCCTGGACTCGGCGGCCGCGCACGACGTCCGCGTCGTCATGGGCTTCTGGCTCCTGCCGGGCGGCGGGCCCGGCTCGGGCGGCTGCATCGACTACCGCACGGACACGGCGTACAAGAACGAGGCGCGCACGGACATCCTGCGCTGGGTCGAGGAGTACAGGGACCACCCGGCCGTGCTCATGTGGAACATCGGCAACGAGTCGCTGCTGGGCCTGCAGAACTGCTACTCGGGCACCGAGCTGGAGGAGATCCGCGACGCCTACGCCGCGTTCGTCAACGAGGTGAGCGTGGCGGTGCACCAGGCCGACGCGAACCACCCGACCACGAGCACCGACGCGTGGGTGGGCGCCTGGCCGTACATCGAGCGCAACGCCCCGGACCTCGACCTGCTGTCGGTCAACGCCTACGGCGACCTGTGCAACGTGCCCGCGGCCTGGGAGGAGGGCGGCTACGACCGGCCGTACCTGATCACGGAGGGCGGCGCGGCCGGCGAGTGGGAGGTGCCGGACGACGTGAACGGCGTGCCCGACGAGCCCACCGACCTCGAGAAGGAGCGGGCGTACGTCGACTCGTGGCAGTGCCTGCGCGAGCACGACGGGGTCGCGCTCGGCGCCACGTTCTTCCACTTCGGCATCGAGGGCGACTTCGGCGGCGTGTGGTTCAACGTCGTCCCCGGCGACAACCGCCGCCTGGGCTACTACGCGATCGCCCGGGCCTGGGGCGTCGACACCTCGGGCCGGAACACCCCGCCGCGGATCACGGCGATGGACGTGCCGGGCTCGACGTCGGTCGCGGCGGGCGAGGAGTTCACGGTGACCGTGGACGTCGCCGACCCCGACGGCGACGCGATCGACGCGACCGTCATGCTGAACAGCAAGTACGTCAACGGCGCGGGCGGCCTCGCCCAGGCCGAGTTCACGCAGACCGGGCCCGGCACGTTCCGGGTCAGGGCGCCGGAGATGCTCGGCGTCTGGAAGGTCTACGTCTTCGCGGAGGACGGCAACGGCAACGTGGGCGTGGAGACGCGGTCGTTCCGCGTCGTCGCGCCCCCGGTCGACGGGACGAACATCGCCCGCGGGAAGACGGCGACGGCGTCGAGCTTCGACCCGTGGAACGGCGACTGGACGCCGGGCCGCGCCGTCGACGGCGACCTCACCTCCCGGTGGGCCAGCGAGTGGGGCCCGTCCGCCTGGTGGCAGGTGGACCTCGGCTCGGTCCAGTCGTTCGACCACGTCCAGCTCGTGTGGGAGACCGCCTACGGCAAGGCCTACGAGGTCCAGGTCTCCGACGACGGGAACAGCTGGACCACCGTGCGCACCGTGACGGGCGGCAACGGCGGCGTCGACAGCCTCGACGTCGACGCCCGCGGCCGGTACGTGCGCCTGAACCTCACCGAGCGCGGCACCGAGTGGGGCTACTCCCTGTACGAGGTCGGGATCTACCAGCAGTGATCGATCAGCAGTGACGGGCACGACAACCACCGAAGGAGGAACCATGCGCACAGCACTCGATGCACGGAGCGGCACCGCCAGGGACCGCAGACCAGGCGTCCTGGCGGCGGCCCTCGCCACGGCGCTGCTCGCCTCGACCCTCAGCGCGGCGGGCACGCTCGGCGCGCCCACCGCGGCGGCGGAGCCGAACACGCTCCTGTCGCAGGGCAGGCTCACCGCGGCGTCCAGCTCGGAGTCCGGTGGCCTCGGGCCGCGGTACGCGGTCGACGGCGACCGCAGCACCCGCTGGGCCAGCGACCCGACCGACGACGAGTGGATCCGCGTCGACCTCGGCCGGTCCTACACGCTCGACCACGTCGCCCTCGAGTGGGAGGCGGCCTACGGCGCGTCCTACACGCTCCAGGTCTCCGACGACGGCGAGAGCTGGCGGACCGTCGCCACCGAGGCCGCGGGCGACGGCGGCACCGACGTCTTCGAGATCTCGGCCACCGGCCGGTACGTGCAGATGGTCGGCACGGCACGCGGGACCGGCTACGGCTACTCGCTCCTGGAGTTCCAGGTGTTCGGCGACGGCGAGGCGGGCGACCCGGACGACCCGCCGCCGTTCCCCGACGACGAGGTGACGCACCACGAGTTCCAGGCGAACTGCACCTTCTCGCACTTCCTGCCCGACGACTCGATCGTCTATCCGAACCAGCCGGGCCGGTCGCACCTGCACACGTTCATCGGCAACCGGTCGACGGACGCGTTCACGACGCCGACGAGCCTGCACGCCATGCCCGAGAGCACGTGCACGGTGCCGCAGGACCACTCGGCCTACTGGTTCCCCGCGCTGACGAAGAACGGCGTGCCGATCGAGCCGAACATCCCGATGACCGTCTACTACAAGTCCGGCATCGAGGACTACACCGAGGTCGTGCCCTTCCCCGAGGGTCTCCAGTTCGTCGCCGGCGACATGATGGCGACGCTCGAGGAGTTCCGCACCGCCCCCGGCGCGGTCGAGGGCTGGGAGTGCGGCGACATCTCCATGAGCTGGGAGATCCCGGCGTCCTGCCCCGAGGGCTCGCAGCTCAACATCCGGTACCAGGCGCCGAGCTGCTGGGACGGCATGCACCTGACGCCGGAGGAGTCCGCGCACATGGGGCACGGGTCGCACATGGCCTACCCCGTGGCGGGTCAGTGCCCCCTGTCGCACCCGGTCGCCGTGCCGATGCTCGAGTTCAAGATCGCGTGGCCCGTGAGCGGTGACATGTCCGACGTCGAGCTCGTGAGCGGGTCCGACCAGTCGTGGCACTACGACTTCGTCAACGCCTGGGACCCGGAGGTGCTGCGCCGGCTCGTGGAGCACTGCATCAACGGCGGCCTCCAGTGCAACCCGCGCGGCTACGACCTCTACAAGCCGCACCGCGGCACGGTGCTCGACGAGAACTACGAGCTCGTGCCCGAGCCCGCGGCCCGCGAGGAGGTGGCTTCGTGAGGACGGCCCTCTCCGGCCGTGCGCAGGGTCGTGCGCAGGGCCGTGCGCGCGGCCGTGGCTGGCTGGCCGTCGCGGCGGCGGCCGCCTGCGTGGCGGCCCCGCTGACGGCGGCGGCCGCCCCGGCCGCGGGCTCGGCGCCCGTGTCCGCTCCCGGCGCCGGTGCCGGTGCCGGAACCCGGGCCGCGGCGGCGTGCGGCACCGCGAACGCGGCGCTCGGGCGGACGGCGACCGCGTCGTCCACCGAGGGCCCGTTCGGCGCCGCGCTGGCCGTCGACGGCGACCCGCAGACGCGGTGGAGCAGCGAGCCCGCCGACCCGCAGTGGATCCGGGTCGACCTCGGCTCGGTGCAGGACCTGTGCGGCATCGAGCTCGTCTGGGAGGCCGCGTACGGCAGCGCGTACCGCGTCGAGGCGTCCGACGACGGCGCGACCTGGCGCACGCTGGCCACGGTGACGGACGGGTCCGGCGGCACCGACGCGCTCGACGTCGAGGGCTCGGGCCGGTACGTGCGCGTCACCGGGACCGCGCGCGGCACCGGGTACGGCTACTCGCTGTTCGAGCTCAAGGTGTTCACGGGCCAGGGCACCACCGACCCGGGCGACCCGATCCCCGGCGGCGGCGACCTCGGGCCGAACGTGCACGTCTTCGGCCCGGACACGCCCGTCGACCAGGTACAGGCGGCCGTCGACGCCGTCTACGACCGGCAGGAGGCGGACCAGTTCGGCGACGGGCGCCACCAGTTCCTGTTCGAGCCCGGCACCTACCCCGTGCACGTGAACGCCGGTTTCCACACCGCGATCTCCGGCCTGGGGACGCGGCCCGACGACGTGAACATCACCGGCGGCGTCTGGGCCGACGCGGAGTGGTTCGAGGGCAACGCCACGCAGAACTTCTGGCGCTCCGTCGAGAACCTCGCGGTGACGCCCTCGGGCGGCGACATGCGGTGGGCGGTCTCCCAGGCCGCGCCGATGCGCCGCGTGCACGTGCGGGGCAACCTCATGCTGCACTCGTCGCGGTACGGGTGGGCGTCGGGCGGGTACGTCGCCGACTCGGTGATCGACGGCGAGGTCCGCGCCTGGACGCAGCAGCAGTGGTACACCCGCGACTCGACGCTCACCGGCGGCTGGGCCGGGACGCTGTGGAACATGGTGTTCTCCGGCACCGAGAACGCCCCACCGACGTCGTACCCCGACCCGGCCGTGACCACCCTGGACACGACGGGCGTCATCCGGGAGAAGCCGTACCTGTACCGCGACGGGGACGACTACGCGGTGTTCGTGCCGTCGGCCCGGTCCGGGACGCGGGGTGCGACGTGGGACGGCGGGACGACGTCGGGCACCTCGATCCCGCTGGACGAGTTCTACGTGGCCCGGCCCGGCGACTCCGCCGAGCGGATCAACGCGGCGCTCGACCAGGGGCTCCACCTGCTGCTCACCCCCGGCGTCTACGAGACGACGGGGACGATCGAGGTGGACCGGGCAGGCACCGTGGTGCTCGGCCTGGGGTACGCCACGATCGTGCCGACGGCCGGGCAGACGGCGATGCGCGTGGGCGACGTCGACGGCGTCCGCGTCGCGGGCGTGCTGTTCGACGCCGGGGCCGCAAAGTCCCCGTCGATGCTCACCGTGGGCACGGAGGGCTCGACGGCGGACCACGCGGCCGACCCGATCTCGCTGCACGACGTGTTCGTGCGCGTGGGCGGGGCGCACGCCGGCCGCGTGGACCAGGCGATCGTCGTGAACGCCGACGACACGATCGTGGACCACATCTGGTCGTGGCGCGGCGACCACGGCGACGGCGTCGGCTGGGACGTCAACACGGCCCGCAACGGGCTCGTCGTGAACGGCGACGACGTGGCGGGCTACGGCCTCTTCGTCGAGCACTACCAGCAGTACAACACCCTCTGGAACGGGGAGCGCGGCCGCACGGTCTTCTACCAGAACGAGCTGCCGTACGACCCGCCGGACCAGGCCGCGTGGAACCACGACGGCGTCCGCGGCTGGGCGGCGTACAAGGTCGCGGACGGCGTGACGCAGCACGAGGCGTGGGGGCTGGGGTCGTACTGCGTGTTCACGTCGGACGCGTCGATCACGTCGGACAACGGGTTCGAGGTGCCGCGGGCGCCGGGGGTGCGGATGCACTCGCTGCTCACGGTGTCGCTCGGCGGCGTGGGGACGTACGAGCACGTCATCAACGGGGTGGGACCGCGTGCGGCCGGGACGGAGACCGTCCCGGCCACGGTGACGAGCTACCCGTAGGAGAACGACCACGGCCGCCCCGCCGCGTACGCGGCGGGGCGGCCGTGGTCGTCCGGTCAGAGCTGCGCGGCCCGGCGGTCGACCGCGGCCTTCGCGTCGGCGAGGCCGTCGCCCGTGAGCTCGCGGTAGCGCTTCACCGCGTGGATCGTCTTCCCCTCGCGGATCAGCTGGTCCACCTCCGCGATCCCGGCCGGCTCGGGATCCCCGATGCCGAGGTGCTCCAGGACGGCGTCGAGCTTGCGCTCGATCCGGTCCGTCTCGGACCGCTGTGCCGTGCGGAAGCCGTACGCGGACAGCCCGGTGGCCACGACCAGCACGACGATGAGTGTCAGGGCGATCTCCATGGTCACCCACCGTAGCCGGGCGTCGGCTCAGGTCACCGCTCCGAGGTGCCACGGGATGAACTCCTCGGCCCCGATCTCGAGCGCCTCGCTCACCGTCCGCTCGCCGGAGGCCACCGCGAGGATGCGGTCGAAGATCTGCTGCCCGACCTCGGCGACCGTGGCGGCGCCGTCGACGATCGGGCCCGCGTCGAGGTCCATGTCGTCGGCCATCGCCGTGTACATGGGCGTGTTCGTGGCGACCTTGATCGACGGCGTGGGGCGGCACCCGAACACCGACCCGCGGCCGGTCGTGAACACGACGACGTTCGCACCGCCCGCCACCAGGCCCGTCACGGACACCGGGTCGTAGCCGGGCGTGTCCATGAAGCCGAAGCCGCGCTCGGTGATCGGCTCGGCGTACTCGTACACCGCGCCGAGGTCGGCCTGGCCGCCCTTGGCGACCGCGCCGAGGGACTTCTCGAGGATCGTGGTCAGCCCGCCCGCCTTGTTGCCGGGCGACGGGTTGTTGTCGAGCGTGCCCCCGCCCGCCCGGACGTACTCGCGCCACCAGTCGATGCGGTCGAGCAGCTTCTTGGCGACGGCGGGCTCTGTCGCGCGGGCGGTGAGCAGGTGCTCGGCGCCGTACACCTCGGGCGTCTCCGCGAGCACCGACGTCGCGCCGTACGCCACCAGCCGGTCCGACGCCCAGCCCAGCGCCGGGTTCGCGGTGATGCCGGAGTAGCCGTCGGACCCGCCGCAGTTCAGCGCGAGCACGAGCTCCGACACGTCGCACTCGACGCGCTCGCGCGCGTCCAGGAGCGGGAGCATCGCGCGCACCGCCTCGACGCCGGCGCGCACCGTTGCCCGGACGCCGCCCGTCTCCTGGATGGTCAGCGACCGCACCACGGTGTCGTCCGGGATGGCGGCGAGCAGGCTCTGCTCGACGTCGAGGTCGCCGCCGGCCCCGGCATCGGGCGGACCGACCGTCGGCATACCGAGGTCGGTGACACGGCCCGAGCGGGCGGCGAGGGCGGCACCGGGCACCATCTCGCAGCCCAGGCCGAGCACCAGCAGGCCCGCGACGTTCGGGTGCGCCGCGTACCCGCGCAGGGTGCGCAGCAGCACCTGACCGCCCTCGGAGTCGGGCACGAGGCCGCATCCCGAGGTGTGGGTCAGCGCGATGACGCCGTCGACGTTCGGGTAGGCGTCGAGGGCGGCGCCCCGGAACTGGTCGGCGATCATGCGCGCCGTCGACGCCGAGCAGTTGACGCTGGTCAGGATGGCGACGACGTTGCGCGTGCCGACCCGTCCGTCGGCCCGGCGGTACCCGCGGAAGGTGGGGCGGGCGCCGTCGGGCACGGGGAGCTCGGTGTGCGTGCCGCCGAGCGGAGCCTCGCGCGTGCCGTCCTCGAAGCCGAGGTTGTGGCCGTGCACGTGGTCGCCGGGGGCGATGTCGGCGGTCGCGACGCCGATGACCTGGCCGTACTTGCGGATGTGGCCGCCGACGGGCACGGCGCGCAGCGCGATCTTGTGCCCGCGGGGCACGGGGCCGGTCGCGGTGACGGGGGCGGCTCCGGGGGCGGCGGCCGTGTCTCCCGGTGCCAGGTCCCGGGTGACGACCGCGACGTCGTCCCCCTCGCGCAGCACGAGCAGATCGTGTGACACCTTCGGCACCTCCTGTTTGAACCGTTTCATTCTACCCACCCCCTCTCTTGCCGAGGTAGTCAGTTGGCGAGGTAGTCAGTTGGCGAGGTAGTCACGCGGCGGTCGCTCCGGTGACTACCTCGCCAGGTGACTACCTCGCCAGGTGACTACCTCGGCGGGGGCTAGTTGGCGGTGGCGGCCTCTACCTCCCGGACGAACTGGGCCGCCGCCTCCTGAGGGGTGACCCGCTCGAACAGGACGTCCGTGTTGAGGCGCTCCATGATGTCGGCCAGCTCGGCGGAGCCGTGCGGCGGCACGGGCGGGGTGTCCACGATCTCGTCCTCGATGTCCGCCATGAAGTCGGCGACCTTCTGGTCGGTCGGCGACAGGTCGTCGAGGATCGCCTCGCGCACCTCGGTGTTGGCGGGCAGGCCGCGGTCCGTCAGCATGATCTCGGCGGCCTCCGGCGAGTTGAGCAGGAAGTCCACGAACGCGGCGGCGGCCTGCGGGTACTCGGTATCGGCCGAGACGGAGTAGAACATCGCGGGCTTGTAGTACATCCCGGTCCGCTCCCCGTCGGACTCGCCCGGGAGCCGCAGCAGCTCGAGCTCGTGCCCCGAGGACTCGGTCAGCGCGCCGAGCTGGTTGGTCCACCAGACGCCCATCGCGCCCTGGTTCGTGCCGAGCAGGCCACCCTCCGGGCCGGCCGACTGGTACTCGACCGTGCGCGAGGCGTCCGGCTGCCCGCCGTTCGCCATGAGGTCGAGCGACACCTGGAAGAAGTCGGCGACCGTCTCCTCGGAGACGCCGAGCTCGCCCTCGGGGGTGAACAGCGCCTCGCCCCGCTGCCGTGCCATGACGTTGAGGCCCGCCTCGTTGAAGCCGTAGTCCTGCGTGCCCCAGACGCCGTCGCCCGCACCCTGCGCGACGGCGCCCGCGGTGTCGACGTAGTCCTCCCACGTCCAGGTCTCGTCGTCCGGCACCTCGACGCCGGCGTCGGCGAAGATCTCCGGGTCTGCCACCAGCGCGTAGGCGTTGATGCCCGTCGGGATGCCGTACTGCGCGCCGTCGATCTGGCCGCCCGCCAGCACCGCGTCGTCGACCTTCGTGGTGTCGATCTCGAGCTCGCTCATGTCCGCGAGCACGTTCTTCGTCGCGTAGTCGGAGATGTAGCGCTCCTCCTGCGTGATGACGTCCGGGGTGTCGCCTGCGGCGACGGAGGTGGCGAGCTTGTCCCAGTAGCCGTCCCAGTCGGTGAAGTCGGGCACCACGGTGATGTCGGGGTTCTCGGCCTCGAACGCCTCGATGATCTGCTGCGTGGACTCGTGGCGGGTGTCGGAGCCCCACCAGGCGAACCGGATCTCGCAGGGGCAGTCCTGCGCCTCCGGCGGCGCGTCGCCGCCCCCACCGAGCCCGGAGTCACCTCCGCCGCAGGCCGCGAGGGTCAGGGCGAGCGCGGCGCCGGCCGCCGCGGGGACGGCGCTCCTCCTGCCGCACCGTGCGGACCGTCCCGTACCGGTGATGCTCATGTGCTGTCTCCTTCGGTGACGTCGTCGTCTCGTCTGGTGCTACTTGATGCCGGTGGTCGCGATGCCCTTGACCAGGTACTTCTGCCCGAACAGGAAGGCGATGAAGACGGGGATCAGCGACACGATCGACATGGCGAACAGGGACCCCCACGAGCTCTCGCCCGTCGCGTCGACGAACGTGCGCAGAGCG
>DATGOB010000056.1:0-8585 GCA_036010205.1 Promicromonospora sp.
GTCTCGGCGCCGCCGCTGGGGTCGGCGCCTTCGGGCTGGTCCAGCGACAGCGGCAGGACGCCGACGGCGACGCCGGCCAGGCGGTCGACCAGGGGTCGGGGGTGGTGCGGTACGAGATCGCACCCGCACCGGCGGCCCGCATGACGACCCAGGCGCAGGCGTCGCTGAGCACGACGATCGAGGCCGACCCGTTCGAGCTCGTCGGCGTGACCTGGGATCGCGGCGAGCCCACGCCGCGCGTCGAGGTGCGCGTCCGGGACGACGCCGGGTGGACGTCGTGGCAGGAGCTGCAGGCGGGTCACGACCCGGACGACGACGCCCGCCCGGGCACCGACCCCCTGTGGGTGGGTCGGGCCAGCGCCGTCGAGGTACGTGCCGCAGGGGCGGACGGCGCGCTCCCGGCCGGCCTCGGCGTCGACCTCGTGCAGCCGGCCAGCGGCTCGACGAGCCTCACCGACGTCGCCGACGCCGACATGGCGACGCAGGTCTACTACCCGCGGCCGACGATCTACAGCCGCGCCAGCTGGGGTGCCGACGAGTCGCTGCGGCGCAACCAGGACGGCGTCTGGTACGGCGAGGTGCGCGGCATGTTCGTCCACCACACGGCGACCTCCAACGACTACAGCCAGTCCGAGGTGCCGGCGATCCTCCGGTCGATCTACCGCTACCACGTCCTCAGCCGGGAGTTCCTCGACATCGGCTACAACTTCCTCATCGACAAGTGGGGCCGGATCTGGGAGGGCGCCTACGGCGGCGTCGACCGCCCCGTCGTCGGTGCGCACACGCAGTACTACAACTCGCAGTCGTTCGCGATCAGCGCGATCGGGTCCTTCCAGCTCGTGCAGCCGCCCGCCGCGATGATCAGCGCCTACCAGCGGCTGATCTCGTGGAAGTTCACGGTCCACGGGCTGACGTCTGGCTACTCGACGGCGAACTACACCAACGACAACGCGCGCCCGCTCCCGGTGATCTCGGGCCACCGGGACACGAAGTCGACGACGTGCCCGGGCGGCAACCTCTACGCCAAGTTCGGCACGCTTCGCTCGGGCGTGCACGACCGGGTGACCGTCGAGAGCTCGCTGCGCATCAGCGGGCCCGACGTGGTCGCGTTCGGTCAGCGCACCGACCTGACGATCAGCTGGACCCTCGACGGCCGACCGCTGAGCGGCAAGGTCAACCTGCAGCGTCGCAGCGGCGGCAGCTGGCAGCACGTCCGCAAGATCACCGTCACGAACGGCCAGGCCACCACGGCCATCACCCCCGGTGCGACGAACTCCTACCGGCTGCGGATCTCCGAGTGCGACACCCCCGAGGTCGACACGCGCGACCCGCGCGGCACGAGCAACACGCTCGGCATCAAGGTGGTCAAGCCGGGCGACGACCCGGTCCTCAGCCTCACCGGACCGTCCTCGGTCAAGCGCGGGGCCAAGACGACGCTGCGCGTCCGGTGGATCAGCGGCGCCGGCCCGGTCACCGGCAAGGTCAACCTGCAGCGACGCAACGGCAGCAGCTGGACCCACCTGCGTCAGATGACGATCAAGAACGGCGAGGTGACGACGGTCATCACGCCGGGCGGCTCGAACAGCTACCGGATCCGCGCGTCCGTGGCGACGAAGCCCTCCGGCGTGCCGACGGCGCACCCGAAGGGCACCTCGAACACCTACACGGTCACGGTCACCTGAGGACGTCTCGCCTAGACTTCCCGCTGGTCTCGACCCGGTACGGAAGGCAGAGGCAGTGAGCGTCCTCCCACGGCTGCGGCGGCAGGCACGGGTCGCGGCAGCCGCCGCGCTGCTGGCGGTGCCGGCGCTCGTCCGGTCCGACGCCGTCGAGACCGCGGTGCGCCGCGAGCACGTCCGACGTCTCGGCGGCCGCGACGCCGACCGTGCCCGCCGGCAGTGGCGGCGCCACCTGCGCTCGCGCAACCGACGGGCGTCGCTGGCCGCGGTCGAGGCCGTCGCGGGCGTCCGCGACGCACGCCCGCTGCTCGACGACCTCCAGACCGCCGTGAGCGCGCGTCCGGACGACGTCGTGCTGCGGCTCGGGCTGTCCGCGGCGCTGCGACGCGTCGGCCGGGTCGACGACGCCGCCGACGTCCTCGGTGGCGTCCACGCCGTCACGGGCGACGACGTGCCCGCGCTGCTGCGCGAGGCGGTCGCGGTCGTCGGACGGCCGGGTCTGGCGCCCCTGGTGTCCCGTCTCGCGCCGCGCGACGACGACGCGCGACGGCTGCTCGCGGCGGCGTCGCTCGCAGACCTGGCGACGTCACCGCTCGCCGAGGTGCTGGGCCAGCACGAGCACGACGAGGACGTCCTGGTGGTGGCGGCGGCGGTCGCGACCGGGCTGGCCGAGCAGGAGGACGTGGCACGTGCGGCCCTCGCCCACGACCGTGTCCCCGGCGGGGTGCTCGGACCCCTCGCCGCGACGCTGCGGGACGCGGGCGACCTGCGGCTGAGCACGGAGCTCGCGCGGCGGGTGCTCGAGCGGCACCCGTCCGACCCGGCCGCGCGGCGCACGGTGCGCATGGGCGAGAGCGGGCTGCGGACGCTGGAGGACGGCTGGCGCGCACCCGAGCGGGCGTCACGCTCCGACGAGCCCGTCGAGAGGCGGGTCCACTACCTGCTCCACAGCTCGCTGCCGCACACGACCCTCGGGTACGCCACCCGGACGCACGGGCTCCTGCGCGCGCTGCGCACCGACGGCTGGGACGTCCGAGGCATCACGCAGCCCGGCTACCCCGAGGACGTGCCCGACGCGGCGCCGTCCGACGACGTCGACGGCGTGCCCTACCGACGTCTCCCGCACGCGGGGCCGCTGCCCCACTGGCCGGTCGAGCGGATGGTGACGGCCTACTCCCGCGCGCTCGAGCCGGTGGTCCGCGACGAACGCCCCGAGATCCTGCACGCCGCGAGCAACTTCCGGAACGGGCTCGCCGCCGTCGACGTGGGCCGACGGCTCGGGATCCCGACGATCTACGAGGTCCGCGGGCTGTGGCACCTCACCCGGCTGGTGCGCGAGCCCGACTTCGACCGGACCGACTCCTTCGCGCTGCTCGAGCGCCTCGAGACCCAGGCGGCCTCGCTCGCCGACCACTGCCTGGTCATCACACGCGCTCTCGCCGACCACCTCGTCGGTCGGGGGGTCGACGGCGACCGCGTGACCGTGGTGCCGAACGGGGTGGACACCGACCGCTTCCGTCCGCGCGAGCGCGACGTCGAGCTCGCGGCCCGGCTGGGCATCGGTGACCGCGTGGTGATCGGCTACGTCGGCGGCCTCGTCGAGTACGAGGGGCTCCACCTGCTGGTCGAGGCCGCGCACCTGCTCCGCCAGGAGCGGGACGACTTCCGGGTCCTCGTCGTCGGCGACGGCCGCAGCCTGCCCGCGCTCCGCGCCGCCGCCGTCGATCGCGGCATCGCCGACACCGTGGTCTTCACCGGTCGCGTGCCCCACCACGAGGTCGAGCGGTACTACTCGCTCGTCGACGTCGCGCCGTTCCCGCGGACGGCGGACCGCGTCACCGAGCTGGTCTCGCCGCTCAAGCCGTTCGAGGCCATGGCGATGGGCAAGGCCGTCGTCGCCTCGGACGTCCCGGCGCTCGCGGAGATCATCGACGACGGCGTCACCGGGAGGCTGTTCGAGGCGGGGTCCGCGCCGGCCCTGGCGGCGGTGCTGCGCGCGCTGCTCGACTCGCCGGCGCACCGGTCGGCGCTCGCCGACGAGGGCCTCGCCTGGGTGCGCCGCGAGCGCGACTGGCGCGCCCTGGCACCGGTGGTCGAGGCCGTGTACGCCGACCTGACGGGGCGCGGCCGCCGGTGAGGTCGGCGGCCGTCATGGCGCGGGCGCGGCGCCGGCGCCCGCGCGGTGGTGGCTGTCGTCACCGCGGGACGGTGCCCGTCGTGGACGGCCGGCAGCGGCTGAACGTATACGCTGCTCGTGGCCGCCTCGCCCTGGACCCCTCGTGGAGCTCGATCCCGACGCACGAGTCGCGGACCCACCCAGGAGCACCACCGGGCCGGCGCACAGCGACCTTTGGCGGACCGGGACGTCGAGACCAAGGAGACCTGGCAGGGTGCGGACCACGCGCGGCGTGACGACGCCGTTGGCCGGGGGAGTGGCAGGAGAGCGATGACATCGGAAGACTCATGGGTGCTCGGCACCGCGAGACGGGCCCGACGGCTCGCCGGCCGCGTGCGCCGTCGCGTGATGAGGAGCCGGCTGGTCCGGACGGTCCTGCGGCGTCACGACCTGCCCGACCTGCGGCGGATCTCGCGGGGTTACCACGACCCGCGTGAGATCGCGGCGGTCGACAAGCAGGTCGTCGCGGCCGGGCACGGCGCCTCCGACGAGCGTGCCCGCCTGAGCAAGGCGGCCGCCAAGGTCGGTGACCTCGAGCTCGCTCTGCGCATCGCCGAGGACATGATCGGGCGCGGCTCGACCAGCCGCCAGGCCATCGAGATCCGCGACCGGAGCCGCGACCGGCTCGACATCCTGGCGAACGGCTTCCCGCGCCTGCGGACCCGCGCCTCCGAGCCCGCCTACACGCCCGACCCGACGTCGGTGCTGTGCGTCCTCTCGCAGTCGCTGCCGATCCGTGCCGGCGGCTACGCGACGCGCTCGCACGGCATCATCAGCGCCGTCGCACGCGCCGGCTGGGACGTCGAGGCGATCACCCGGCTCGGTTTCCCCTACGACCGCTGGCCCGCCGACGACACGCGCGAGGTCCCCCCCACCGACGTCGTCGACGGCATCCGCTACCACCGGGCACTGGTCCCGGGGCAGCGGGAGTACCCGCAGGTGCCGCTGCGCGACTACCTCGACCAGTCGGCGCGCATGATCGCCGACGCGGCCCGACAGCAGCGCGCGGCCCTGATCCACGCGTCCAGCTTCTACGCGACCGGCCTCGCCGCCGCCGAGGCCGCCCACGAGCTCGGCATCCCCTTCGTCTACGAGATGCGCGGGCTCGAGGACCTCATGCGGACGGCGGCGCACGGCTCGTACCGCGACAGCCTCGACTACCGGTTCCTCGTCGAGGCCGAGACCGAGACCTGCCGGCGTGCCGACCACGTCCTGGTCATCACCGACGCGCTCGCCGAGGAGATGGTCGCCCGCGGCGTGCCGCGCGAGAAGATGACGGTCGTCCCCAACGGGGTGCACGTCGACGAGTTCACGCCCGCGCCCCGCGACCAGGAGCTGGCCGAGGAGCTGGGCTTCACCGGCAAGACCGTGATCGGCTACCTGGGTGGCTTCCCGCACTACGAGGGCCTGCGGCTGCTGGTGCGGGCCGTGGCCACGCTGCGGCAGCGACGGGACGACTTCCGGGTGCTCCTGGTCGGCGACGGCCAGCAGGACGGCACGCTGCGTCGTGACGTCGAGGAGCTGGGGCTCTCGGACGTCGTGACGTTCACCGGCCGGGTCCCGCACGACCAGATCCCGCGGTACCTCTCGGTCACGGACATCACCCCGTTCCCGCGGCTGCCGCTGGACGTGTGCGAGCTCATCTCGCCGATGAAGCCGTACGAGGCGATGGCGATGACGAAGGCGGTCGTCGTCTCCGACGTCGCCGCCCTCGCGCAGATCGTGCACGACGGCGAGACCGGCCTGACGTTCCGCAAGGGCGACGCCGACGACCTGGCCGACAAGCTCGAGCTGCTCATCACGCGGCCCGACCTCCGCGAGCGTCTGGGCACCGCCGCCCGCCAGTGGGTCCTCGACAAGGCCGACTGGAGCGTCATCGCGCGGCGGGTCGACGAGGTCTACCGGACCCTGCTGCCCACGGCGCGGCCCGGCGAGACGTCGGGAGCGGCATGATGTCGCCGCTCCGACGAGCCGCACGCCGGCTGCAGGTCACCACGCAGGTGCTGCTTCACGGACCAGGCGCCCTCGTCGGCACGCCTGCCGGCGGCGCCACCACCGGTCGGGCGGCTCCGTCGGAGGCCGAGCAGCGACGCGAGCGCGTCCGCGCCGGCCACGACGAGTCTCGTGCGCTGACCGGTCGGCCGCAGCTGCTCGCCGACCTCGACGTCGCGCTCCCGGCGACGGCGCGGGAGCGCTTCCCGCGCGCGCTCGCCACCGACCTCGAGGCGTGGCGGGCGCTGCCCGAGGAAGGGGCCGACGAGGGTCGCCGGGCCGGGCTGCTCCGCGAGCTCGACGCGTGGACCGCCGACGACCCCGCGCTGAGCCACGCGAACGGGCACTACCGCGCGCGCCTGCTGGCGCCCGGCGCGACCCGCGAGGACGTCCTCGCTGCCGTGCTGGCCGGCACGCCCGTCGTCGCGCCGCCGTCGGTTGCGGCGACGCTGCCCAGCGACGTCGCCGACCTGGTGACGGTCGTCGAGGACCTGGTCGCGCTGCGCGACGAGGTGCAGCCCCTGCTGCTGCAGGACGAGCTGTTCGACCGTGAGTCGCTGCGGCTGCGGCGTACCGCGGTGCGGCGGTTCCTGACGAGCGCGCGCGAGGACCTCACCGTCTCCGCGATCATCCCGACGAACCGGCCGCACCAGGTCGACAACATCCTCGAGAACATCGGCCGCCAGCGCCATCCCGTCGAGCTCGTCCTGGTGCTCCACGGCCTCGAGGTGGACCAGGCGGATCTCGACCGTCGGGCCGCGGACGCGGGCGTGGCGCGGCTGAGGGTCGTCCACGCCCCCGCGAGCGCCACGCTCGGCGCGTGCATGAACCTGGGTGTCGACGCGGCCTCGGGTGCGTACGTCGCCAAGATGGACGACGACAACCACTACGGCGCCGAGTTCATCGGCGACCTCGTCGACGCCGCCGTCGTCACCGGCGCCGAGATCGTCGGCAAGTGGGCCCACTACGTGTGGCTGCGCTCCTCGGGCGCCGTCGTGCTGCGCTACCCCGACGCGGAGAACCGCAGCGAGCGCCGCGTCCAGGGCGGGTCGATGCTGTTCACCGCCGACGCCGTGCGGTCGGTGCGGTTCAGCGACATCCCGCGCGCCGTCGACAGCGACATCCTCGACCGGTCGCTCGCGAGGGGCCTGCGCGTCTTCTCCGCCGACCGGTTCAACTACGTGAGCATCCGCGAGCCCGACCCGACCCGGCACACCTGGAAGGTCGTCGACGCGACGTTCTTCACGCGCACCGGCCGGCTGCTCTTCTACGGCGACCCGCGGGAGCACGTGGCGGTCTGAGCCAGTCCGAGCCGGTCCGAGCTGGTCGTCCGCACCGGCTCGGGCGCATCCTCAGGAGTCGAGGACGGCCACGAGCTCGTCGCGGAGGACACCCTCGAGCGTGCGGGCGTAGGTGTCGGTGATGTGCGACCCCTGCCGGTAGACCAGGACGTTGCCGATGACCGGGACGCACTCCTCGGTGGGGCAGATGTAGTCGGTGAGATCGATCGCCGTCACACCCGGCACCCGCTCGGCCGCCTCCAGCTGCACGCCCGCGGAGCTGGACCGGACGCCCCGCTCGCGCGAGAACGTGCACGCCGCCAGGTCGTCGGGGTGCTCGGCGACGCACTCGTACACCTCGTGGTCGGGTGCCGGGTTGTCGAGGACGACCGCGACGCGGGAGCCGGCCTGCACGAGCTGCTCCCAGCGGGTCGCGAGACCGTCGACCATCGCGTCGGTGGTGAGCGTGGTCGGGTCGTCGAGGTCGACGACGCCCTGCGTCCCGCGCTGCGAGGTGATCACGAGGTCGGGGGCGAGGGCGATGATCTCGTCGAGGACGGCGTCGTTCCACTGGACGCAGGTCTCGTAGATCTTGCCGTCGACCGTCCGGGCGGCGTCCGCGAACGGGCAGCCCGACTTCGTGTAGAAGACCATGCGCCACCCCTCGGACTCCGCGATCGCGGCCAGCGGCGACTCCCACTGCAGGATCTTGGAGTCGCCGACGACGACCACGACGACGTCCGAGGTCGGGTCGCCGTGCTCGCACGCCACGGGCGTGGCCGACTCGATGCTCACCTGGCAGTCGTTGGCATAGGCCTCCGGCACGTCGGAGGTCGCGTCGACGGCGGCCGGCACGAACCACTCGACCCCAGCGAGGCTCTCGACCGTGCCGTCGCCTCCCTCGACGGGCGCAGACGTGCCCTCCTCGCCGGTGCCGTCCTGCTGGACCACGCCGGCCCCGGCGGCCTCGCCGTCGCCGGTGGGTGCCGCTGAGGTGCTGGGCACGGCGAGGGCGAGCACGAGGCCGGCGAGGACGCCGACCAGGGTGCAGTTGGCGCCGATCGACAGGGTGAGCCGGTTCGAGCGGGACAGGGCGGGCGCGAACCGGATCGGGTTCTCGACGAGCTTGTAGCTGAGGTAGGCGGGCACGAACGAGGCGAGCATGACCAGCAGGCCGCGCTTCGTGCCGAGCTCGCCCCAGTACGCGGTGGCGCAGATGATGAGGGGCCAGTGCCACAGGTACAGCGAGTACGACAGGCCGCCGACCCAGACCGCGGGTCGCCACGACAGCAGCACCGCCGGGCCCCAGCGGCCCGCGCTGAACCCGGCGACGATGACCGCGGCGGTCCCCAGCGTCGGCACCAGCGCGAGGTACCCCGGCCACGCGGAGCTCGACGAGAAGACCAGGCCGCTGACGGCGATGGCGACCAGCCCGAGCCAGCCGAGCACGGCTGCGGC
>DATGOB010000057.1:0-4403 GCA_036010205.1 Promicromonospora sp.
CCGAGCGGGACCTGCACAGCTCCGGTGCGGTGGAGAAGGCCGTCGCGCGCCTGCGCGAGCAGGGGCACGTCTTCGACCAGGACGGCGCCGTCTGGCTGCGCACCACGGACTTCACGGACGACAAGGACCGCGTGATGATCCGCGCGAACGGCGAGCCCACGTACTTCGCCGCCGACGCCGCCTACTACCTGTCCAAGAAGGACCGCGGGTTCCCCGGCAAGATCTACCTGCTCGGCGCCGACCACCACGGCTACATCAACCGCCTCAAGGCCATCGCGGCCTGCGCGGGCGACGACCCGGAGACGAACATCGAGGTGCTCATCGGGCAGCTCGTCAACGTCGGCGGGGCCAAGCTGTCCAAGCGCGCGGGCAACATCATCGAGCTGCGCGACCTCGTCGAGTGGATCGGCCGGGACGCCGTGCGCTACTCCCTGTCCCGCTACCCCGCGGACACGCCGCTGGAGCTGCAGGGCGAGGACATGATCAAGCAGTCCAACGACAACCCGGTCTTCTACGTCCAGTACGCGCACAGCCGCACGGTCCAGATCGGGGCCAAGGCCGTCGAGCGCGGCGTGCGGCGCGCGGACGGGTTCGACCCGGCCCAGCTCTCGAACGCCTCCGAGGCGGCGCTGCTCGGCCGCCTCACCGAGTTCCCGCGGATCGTGGCGCAGGCCGCCGAGCTGCGCGAGCCGCACCGCGTGGCACGCTACCTCGAGGCCCTCGCCGGCGACTTCCACGCCTGGTACAACGACGAGGCCAAGCTGCGCGTCACGCCGTACCCCGACGAGGAGGTCACCGACGCGCACCGCGCCCGCCTGTGGCTCAACGACGCCGTCCGCACGGTCCTGGCCAACGGCCTCGACCTGCTCGGCGTGAGCGCGCCGGAGCGGATGTGACGGGCGCGCCCTGGTCGAGCGGCGTCGAGCGGGGCGCCGCGGGCGCCCTGACGGTCGCAGGCGTCGACGTGCGCGACCTCGCCGCGGAGCACGGCACCCCCGCCTACGTGCTCGACGAGGCGGACTTCCGCCGTCGGGCGCGGGCGTACCGGACCGCTTTCGAGGCGGCGTTCGGCGCCGTCGGCACCGGCGTCGACGTGTACTACGCGGGCAAGGCGCTGCTCACGGTCGCCGTCGCGCGGTGGGCGCGCGAGGAGGGCCTGCGCGTCGACACCGCGTCGGGCGGCGAGCTCGCCGTCGCGCTGCGCGCCCAGGTGCCCGGCGCCGAGATCGGCCTGCACGGCAACAACAAGTCCGACGCCGAGATCCTGCGTGCCCTCGACGCCGGCGTGGGCCGCATCATCGTGGACTCGCTGGTCGAGATCGAGCGGATCGCGCAGCTCGCGGCCGGGCGGGGTGTCGTCGCGCCGGTCATGGTGCGTGTGACGACCGGCGTGCACGCGGGCGGCCACGAGTACATCGCCACCGCGCACGAGGACCAGAAGTTCGGGCTCTCGGTGAACACGTCGTCCGGGGAGACGAGCCCCGCGATGACCGCGCTGCTGGCCGTGCTGGAGCGCCCGGAGCTGCGGCTGCTCGGCATCCACTCCCACATCGGCTCCCAGATCCTCGACCCTGACGGGTTCGAGGCCGCGGCGAGCGTCGTGCTGCGCCTGCGTGCCGACCTGGCCGAGCGGTCGGGCGTGCTGGTCGACGAGGTGGACCTCGGCGGAGGCTACGGCATCGCGTACCTGCCGGGTGACGTCGCGCTCGACCCGGAGCGCGTGGCCAAGGACATCGCGCAGTCGGTCGCGGGCGTGTGCCAGGAGCTCGGCACCAGCCTGCCGCGGTTCTCGATCGAGCCGGGCCGGGCGATCGTCGGGCCCGCGGGTCTCACGCTCTACACGGTCGGCACGGTCAAGCCCGTGACGGTCGCGGGCGAGTCCGGCGACTTCGTGCGCCTCTACGTCTCGGTGGACGGCGGCATGAGCGACAACATCCGTCCCGCCCTGTACGGCGCGGCGTACCACGCGGAGGTCGTCGGGCGGACGTCGGCCGCCGAGCCGGTCCTCGCGCGGGTGGTGGGCAAGCACTGCGAGTCCGGCGACATCGTCGTGCACGAGGTGCAGCTCCCCGGCGACGTGCGCGCGGGCGACCTGCTCGCGGTCGCCGCGACGGGTGCCTACGGCCGCTCGATGGCGTCGAACTACAACATGCTGCCTCGCCCGCCCGTGCTCGCGGTGACGGACGGCGCGGCCCGCGTGCTCGTCCGCCGCGAGACGGAGGACGACTTGCTGGGGCTGGACCAGGGCTGACCACCGGTACAATCGTCTGGCCAGAAAGATTCAGGCTGGTGTGGTTATTCCAGCCCTCGGTCCTGCCGAGATGAAGTCGCGCCCGCCGGTGCGAACCCGTGGCGTCCCATCCCTCGACGAGGAACGGCGGCGTCGGTCCGGATCAGCGGCTGCGCCCGTCGTCCCGGACAAGGAACCGGCGTTGAACAAGCGCATCCTGCTCACCCAGGTCATCATGACCTTCCTCATGGCCACGACGATGTCGGGCGTGATGAGCCTGATCTTCACAGGCCCGTCCCTGGAGTGGCTCGCCGCCTGGCCGCGGCAGATCCTCATCGCCTGGCCCATCGCGTTCGTGGCGACGATGGTCCTCTGGCCCGCCTCCATGGGCCTGGCGGGCGCGATCCTCCGCCCGCGGGCCGAGACCGCGCCCGCGGAGGCACCGCGGGCGGACGAGGCGGCCTAGTCGCGCGGGGCGCCGGCCGTGCCGCCGGCGCCCAGCAACCCGCCCACCAGGCCACCGACGCCGCCGACCGTGCCGGTCAGCGTCTCGGTCACCGCACCGACCGTGCCCTCCACGACGCCGCCCACGACGCCGCCGACCGACGGTGCCTCGGGCTCCTGCGCGGCGGGCGGCTCGCTCGGTGCCGGGGCCTGCGGCTTCTCGTCGGCCGGCCGGTCGGCGCCGTCGGCGGGCGCGGTGCCGGACCCACCGGACGAGCCGCCGGGCGAGCTGCTCGCCGTGTCGCCTCCGGCGGCGCCCGTGGATCGACCCTCGGAGGCGTCCCCGCGCACGGCAGACACCGGTCCCGCCGCGCCCGCCGGGCCGTCCGCCGTCGCCGGTCCCGCCGCCGTCCGCGGCCCCGCACCGTCCGCCCACGTGCCGACGTCGGCCGGGTCGACGGCGCGGTTCGGGATCGAGCCCGCCGCGAAGAACTCGAAGTGCCACGGCTCCGGCCGGTCGCCGCCGAGGCGTGCCCAGGACGGGTTGTCCCAGCCGTAGTCGGGACCGTGCAGGCGCAGCCACACGTACTCGGCGGAGGCGCCGCCTGCGATCGGGTCGCCCAGGTCGACTGCGAGGCCCCACCCGTGGTTCGACGTGCCCGGGAGCGCCGCCAGGTGCGGCTTGGTCTCGCGCACGGTCAGCTGCGTGGCGAGCGACCGGTACGAGTCCGTCAGCGGCAGCGGGTAGCCGAACCGATCCTCGAACGCGGTGCTCAGCGCGGTCAGCCGCTCGGCGGCGTCGCAGCGCAGCAGGTGGCCGGGCGCGAAGTCCAGCGGGCACAGCACGTCGGCGGGGATGCGCCCGTTCGCGTAGCCCGCGGTGGAGTCGCCGTGGGTCGCGACCGTGCGCAGCAGGCTGCCGCGCAGCGAGGTGCCTGCGTCCGCGCGCAGCTCGACCAGGGCGGACGGCGAGGTCGGGTCGAGCAGGTTGGCCAGGCGCATCGCGGCGACGGCCACCTGGTCGAACGTGACCCTGTCCGCGGTCACCCCGTCGGTCACCTGCTCGACGGCGCGGCGCGGGCCCGCCGTGGCGAGCACCTGCTCCTGCGCCTGGTAGGTGGTCCACAGCATGCCGAGCTCGGCCGCCGCCTGGGCGATGCCGGGGTTGGGACGGCGCCGCAGCACCGCCTCGGCCCGGTCGAGCACCGCGCCCACCTGGTCGGCCGTCACGTCGTGGTGCGCGGCGCCCACGGCGACGGCGTCGAGGTCGCCGGTCGCCGTCCGGCCGGTCGCCACCGGCTCCGGCGTCGCGCCGTCCGCCTGCGGGACGGGCGCGCTCGCCGAGGCGCCGGCGAGCACCCCGCCGGTCACGGCCAGGGCGAGAGCTCCGGTCCAGGCCGCGCGGCCCGGGCGCCTGCCGCGCCGCGGCCCTGCCGTGACGTCGTCGAGCTCGTCCGGCTCGTGCTCCTGCGTGCTGCTGTGCGTGTCTGTCACTGCTGTTGCCCCCTGGTACCTGCGACGACGGCGGCTCCGCTGCCGCCGGTCCGGAGAACGCCAGGGTAACGATCCGGGCGAAACGCGCAAGCGCCGCGTTTCGCCCCGCGGGCCTGGCAGTGGAGCGTCCGGCACCGCGCCGCACGACCCCAGGGGTGGCGGGGCGCGGAGAGAGCGGCGGTGGGCGCGGTGCCGGGCGGATGGAGGGCCGCCCCTCCGTTCGGCGGGGCGGCCC
>DATGOB010000058.1:0-3436 GCA_036010205.1 Promicromonospora sp.
CCACGAGTACGGAGTCCGGGAGCAGCCTCAAGCCGGATACCGCTCTCGCCATCGGGACGGGGTGACCGCGTTCACGCAGTCCCTTCCGTCCTGAATACTTGCTGTGAACACAATCACACTGCCTGACGCACACAAATGCAACCGGGGCGGAGTGATCTTCACAATTGCCAATTCCTGTCATGCGGGCAATTGGGCGCGAAAATCTTCTGCCTTACGTTTGCTTGACCGTTCTGCGGCGGAGGGCTGGGTGAATCGCCGTCAGCGCGGCGTCGTGGCGGTGAGCCGCCGGACGTAGCGGCGGCAGACGTGGACGCGCCGGAACCGGGCGCGCAGCTCGGTCTCGCTGGAGATGCCGGCGTGCATGAAGGCCGTGACCGGCGCGGAGAGTCCCACGGGTGTCGCGAAGCCGGCCGTCGGCTCGTCGTGCTCCTTGTACACGTGGAGGTAGCGCTCGCTCTCGACGAAGCCCGAGGCTGTGTACCAGGCGTTGGCGGCCGGGTCTTCCCTGGTCCAGGCGTCGACCGTGGTGGCGCCCGCGGCCACGGCGTCCGGCAGGGCGGCTGCGAGCAGCGCCGTGCCGATGCCGCGTCGCGCGTGGTCGGGGTGGACGGCGACGGTGTCGATCGTCGCGGCCGGACCGTCGATCTCGATGTCGATGAGACCCACGACGTCCTCGTCGTCGGTGACGGCGACGAGGGTCACGGCGGGCTGGGTGAAGCTCGTCCGGTGCTGCTTGACGTCGTCGTGGTACTGCGTGTCGAGGAAGGCGAGAACCCGGCAGCGGAGCCAGCTGCGCTCGTCCGCAGGGCTGTAGGGGCGCACGGTGAAGGCCATGGGAATCCTGTCGTCGAAGGGCGTGCGGGAAGGACGCGCCGTGGGCGCGTGGCGAGGCGGCGCTCAGTTCGACGACATGGGACGGAGGCTGCCCTGACGGCCAGGGCGATGTCGAGCGTTTTCCTGCGGGCGCAGCTCTACGCCGCGCGGGCGCGGCGGCGGAGCGCGCGCCACGTGAGCCAGACCGTGACGCCGAGCGCGACGCCGGCGACCACGGCGATGACCGGGACGGGGCGGATCCGCGGGCGCAGGGCGACCGGCCGGACGAACGCCAGGACGCCCCACCCCGACTGGAGGGCGCGCCGGCGGAGCAGCCGGTCGGGGTTGACCACGTACGCATGGCCGACGGCCGCCAGCATCGGGGCGTCCGTGATCGAGTCGGAGTACGCGTAGCTCTGCGCGAGGTCGTAGCCCTCGCGCGCGGCCAGCCGCCGCAGGCCCACGGCCTTGTTGTCCCCGTAGTTGTAGAAGTCGATCTCACCCGTGAACCGGCCGTCCTCGACCGTCATCTGCGTCGAGAGCACGTGGTCGGCGCCGAGCACCGCGGCGATCGGCTCCACGAGCACGGCCGCCGACGCGGAGACCACCACGACGTCGCGCCCCGCGGCGTGGTGCTCGGCGATGAGCTCGACGGCCTCGGCGTAGACGTAGGGGTCGATCAGCTCGTGCACCGTCTCCGCGACGATCTGCCGCACCTTCTCGACGTCCCAGCCCGTGACGAGCGAGGAGAGGTGGGCACGCATCCGCTCGGTCTGGTCGGCGTCGGCGTTGCCGATCATGAAGACGAAGTGCGCGTAGGCGCTGCGCAGCATGTCCGCGCGCGAGAGCAGCCCGCCCGCGAGGAACGGCTTGGAGAAGGCCGCGGACGAGCTCGTCGCGATGATCGTCTTGTCGAGGTCGAAGAAGGCGGCTGCGCGTGCGGTGCGCGTGGTCGCGTGCGGTGCGGTGCGGGGAACCTGCTCGGTCACCCGCCGAGCCTAGCGGCGTGTCCCGGGCGAGGGCGGGAACGGCGCCCGGCGCAGGTCGTCCGGCCGCCCGACGGACCGTCGGGACGCTCCTCCGCCCCGGGGAGGCCGACCACAGGAGCCCCTCGACCCGGCTTGTGCACAGACCGCCGGCACGCGGCCCCACCGCCACCCGCATACCGTCCAGGCTCGTCATCGGAAGCCGGGCGACCACGCCCGGGGCACGAGCCGGCGGGGGTCGGGTGAGGGGGCGGCGATGATCGGCGGAGCGGCAGGACCAGGTCGGGTGATCGGTGTGGTCGGGGCGTGCGGCGGTGCGGGCGCGTCGGTGGTGGCGGCATGCGCGGCCCACGGGCTGCGCCGGCGGGGCGAGCGGGCCACCCTCGTCGACCTGGACGCCCACGGGCCGGGCATCGACCTCGCCCTCGGCACGGAGCGGGCGCCGGGCGCCCGCTGGCCCGACCTCGCCGAGGCGCGCGGCGACGTCGACGGTGCGGGCGTCGTGGCGGCGCTGCCACGGTGGGGCGCCGTGCCGGTGCTGAGCGGCACGGCCCGGAGCGAGCCGCCGGACGACGACGTCGTGCTCGACGTCTGCCGCGGGCTCGTCCGGTCCGGCGAGTCCCCGGTGCTCGATCTGCCGCGCCCCGCCGCCTGGGGTGCCGCGACCCGACGGGGGACGGGACCGGCGGGGGAGAACCTCGGTCACGACGGCGCGGCGGTCCGGACGCTGGTGGCCGGGTGCGACCTGATCCTGCTCGTCGTACCGCTGACCCTGCCCGCCGCGGTCGGCGCGCAGCGGGTCCGTGACCGCCTGCGAGCCGCCGGCGCGAACGACGTCCGGGTGGTCGCGCGCGGACCCGCCCCCGGCTGGGTCGACGGCGCAGAGGTCGAAGCGGCGCTGGGCCTGCCCCTGGCGGGCGTCGTGCCGCGGGACCCCGGGCTGGCGCGTGCGGTCGAGCGCGGCGAAGGGCCCGCGACGTCGCACCGCGCACCGCTCGGGCGGTTCGCCGTCGACCTGGCGGGTGCGCTGTGAGCGCCCCGGCGTCGCTCCTCGGCAGTGGCCCCGCGTCGCTCCTCGACGACGTGCGGTCGCGCCTCGCCACCGGCCGCACGCCGCCGGGCGTGGCGGTGCGCGACGCCGTCCGGGAGTCCGGCCGCGTGCTCGGCTCCGACGCGCTGCGTGACCTCGAGCGGGCGGCCGCGGCCGAGCTCACCGGAGCCGGACCCCTGCAGGGTCTGCTCGAGCTGCCGGGCGTCACCGACGTGCTGGTCAACGGTCCCCGTGACGTCTGGGTCGACCAGGGGTCCCGTCTGCGCCGGGTCGACCTCGACCTCGGGACGCCCG
This sequence comes from Promicromonospora sp., assembly GCA_036010205.1. Taxonomy (GTDB): domain Bacteria; phylum Actinomycetota; class Actinomycetes; order Actinomycetales; family Cellulomonadaceae; genus Promicromonospora. The sequence goes on from DATGOB010000058.1 coordinate 3,145, forward strand.
CCGCCGTGCGGTCGCTCGCCGTGCGCCTCGCCGCCCTCGGCGGCCAGCGGCTCGACGACGCCTGCCCGACCGTCGACGCCCGGCTCCCCGACGGCACGCGCCTGCACGCCGTCCTCGAGCCGCTGGCCGAGGCCGGCGCCGTGATCTCGCTGCGCGTGCTCCGTACCCGCGTGCTCGGGCTCGACGAGCTCGTGGCCGGTGGCGCGCTGCCCGCTGCCTGGTCCGGCCTGCTGCGCTCGCTGGTCCGCCGGCGGGCGAACGTCCTGATCAGCGGAGGCACCGGGACGGGCAA
>DATGOB010000059.1:0-15491 GCA_036010205.1 Promicromonospora sp.
GCCGGGGGCCTGCCCGGCCTCGTCACGGCGTACGACAGCACGACCGGCTACGCCAACGGCCGCATCCCGAGCGTGGTGCTGTGTACCCTCGGGTTCGCCCCCGGACAGCTGCTGCGCTGCGACGCCGCCGAGCACCTGGAGGCGCTCAACGAGGCGTTCGAGCGGGAGTTCGGCCGCCCGATCCCGATCACCGACTCCTACCGGTCCTACGCCGAGCAGGTGGCGGTGGCGCACAGCAAGCCGCGCCTGGCCGCGGTGCCGGGCACGTCGAACCACGGGTGGGGTCTGGCGGTCGACCTCGGCGCGCCGATCTCCGGTGGGGGCAGCCCCGAGTACCGCTGGCTGCGCGCACACGCGCCCGAGCACGGCTGGGACAACCCGGCGTGGGCGCGGCCGGGCGGGTCGAAGCCGGAGCCGTGGCACTTCGAGTTCGTCGCGGCCGGGCCGGTGGGCGACCGAGGCGTGTTCGGCGGCGGCGCCGTGGTGGACGACGCGACCGACCGCACCGCCTCCGGCGCGGCGCCGACCGGACGGACGGCGGACGGCGCGGCCCGCCCCGACGCGTCGCAGCCCTCGCGACCGGACGCTCCCGCGGGCGGGGCGGGCAAGGGGTCCGGCAAGGAGTCCGGCAAGGAGTCCGGCAAGGACTCGAGCAAGGGCAAGGGCACGGGCAAGGACTCGGGCGGCAAGCCGGGCAAGGGCGAGTCGAAGCCTGCCCCCGAGCCGACGACGAAGCCGAAGCCCACACCGAAGCCGACCCCGAAGCCCACGCCGAGCCCGTCGCCGAGCGAGCCCGAGCCGGAGCCGTCCCCGAGCGAACCGGGGCCGACGCCCGAGCCGACGCCCAGCGGACCGGCGCCGAGCGAACCGCCGACCCCTGAACCGACACCTGAACCGACACCTGAGCCGACACCTCGGCCGACCATGAGCGACCCCACGCCGGCCGAGCCCGCGCCGAGCGCCACGCCCACCGGGCCGTCGCCCACGGCGTCACCCGCGGCGAGCCCGTCGACCCCCGCCGCGCCGTCGGCCACGGCCGAGGACGACTAGCGGGCGCTACAGCTCGACGACCACCTTGCCGCGCACGTGCCGCCCGGCCTGGAGCGCGGCGGCCTCCCGGATCTTCTCGATCGGGAAGGTCGCCGCGACGGGCACGCGGACCTGCCCGTCGGCCACGCGCCGTGCGAGATCCTCGAGCGCCTCGGCGGTGGTGCTCGCGCCGTTCGCGGCGGTGATGCCGTCGATCCGCGTCGCGATGGTGCTGATGCGGGAGTCCGGGACGCCGAGCTCGCGCGCCGCGTGCACGGTCTCGGTGCCGTGCAGGTCCATGGCGGCGGTGACGCCGTCGGGCGCGAGCGCCCTGACCCGGTCGACGAGTCCGTCGCCGTAGGTGACGGGGTCGGCCCCGAGCTCGCGCAGGAAGTCGGCCGACGCCGCCGAGCCCGTGCCGATCACGTGTGCCCCGGCGAGCCGGGCGAGCTGGACCGCGAACACGCCGACGCCGCCGCCTGCGCCCCCGACGAGCACGGTGTCGCCGGGGCCGGGGCCGACGGCCGCGACGGCGGCGGCCGCGGTCCGGCCCGCGATGGTGAGGGCGGCGGCGGTACGGTCGTCGACGCCGTCGGGCGTGTGATGGATCTCGTCCGCCGCCGTGCCGCCCGCGGCGTCGACCACGACGTGGTCGGCGACCGACCGGGACAGCGCACCGCCGAACACCCGGTCACCGGGCGCGAAGCCGGTCACGCCGTCGCCCACCTCGTCGACCACCCCGGCGTAGTCGGTGCCGAACCCGACCGGGAGGGTCAGGCCGAAGCGGGCGGCGGTCCCGGCGTCCGCGGTCATGATCCAGTCCATGGGGTTGAGACCGGCGGCGGTGACCCGGACGCGGACCCGCCCGGGGCCGACGGGCGGGACGGGGACCTCGTGGACCTGAAGCGTCTCGGGTCCGCCGAACGTGTCGAGCCGGGCCGCCCGGCTGACGATCTGTTCGCCGTGCTGCTGCATGTACCTCTCCCCTCGCACCGGCGGGCGCTGTCACGCCCGCCACGAAACGGACTATGCTCCGTTTCCATGGACGACCGTAGCACAAACGGAGCGTGATCCGCTTTGACCGAGGCACAGTCGCGCGCGCCGCGCGCCGACGCGGCACGCAACCGCAGCCAGCTCCTCGCAGTGGCGACCCGCGTCTTCGCGGCGTCGGACACGGAGCCGTCGATGCGCGCGATCGCCCGCGAGGCCGGCGTCGGCATCGCCACGCTGTACCGCCACTTCCCCACGCGCGAGTCCCTGGTCGACGCGGTCTACACCGACCAGGTCGAGCGCCTGACGACGGGCGCCCGCGAGCTGCTCGAGACGCACCCACCCGCCGTGGCGCTGCGGCGCTGGGCGGACGCGTTCGGCGACTGGGTCGCGACCAAGAACGGCATGCTCGACACGCTGCTCGCGATGGTCGACTCGGGCCGGATCGCGCACGCGCGGACGCGCGAGGAGCTGCTGACCGCGATCACCGCGCTGCTCGAGGCCGGGCACGCCGCGGGCGACCTCCGCGCGGACGTCGCCGCCGACGACGTCGCCGCCGCGATCGTCGGCGTGTTCACCGTGGCCCCGCGGCCGACGCACGCGGAGCGCGCCGGCCGGCTGCTCGACCTGCTGCTGGACGGTCTGCGTCCGCGCTGAGCGGGAGGGCCTTGCCTCCGCCAGATGTTAGTGATTCACATTCGGGGATGGTCTCCCCGCGCGCCCTGCGCACCCGCGCCCGCATCCTCGACGTGGCGCTCGACCTGTTCGAGCGCCACGGGTAGGCCGCCACCACCGTCGACCAGATCGCCGCCGCCGCGGGGATCACGCCCATGACGTTCTTCCGGCACTTCCCGAGCAAGGACGCCGTGCTGGTGACCGACCCGTACGACCCGCTCATCGCCAAGGCCGTTGCCGCCCAGCCCGCAGAGCTGCGCCCCGTGGAGCGCGTGCGGCGCGGGCTGCTCGCCGCGCTCGGCGAGATCTCCGCGGTCGAGGACGCGACCGCCCGGCGCCGCGTGGCCCTGGTGGCGACGTCCCCGGCACTGCGCGCCGCCGTCGTCGCGGGCACCGAGGAGACCCGGGCGGCGATCGTCGAGCGGCTCGTGGCCGACGGGTGCCCCCGGCTGGACGCCGCCGTGGCCGCCTCGGCCTGCCTGGCCGCCACCACCACCGCGCTGCTGGCCTGGGGCAGCGAGCCCGACGACGTGACGCTGGCCGAGCTCGTCCGCCGTGCCCTGGACCAGCTCGCAGCCGCAGGGAGCCCGTCGTGACCGCCCTCTCCCTCGAGCGCGTCACGCACGCCTTCGGCGGCCGGACCGCGCTCGACGGGTTCAGCCTGACGGTCGCGCCCGGCCAGGTCACGGCCCTCGTCGGGCTCAACGGAGCGGGCAAGACGACGGCGCTGCGCGCGCTCACCGGCCGGCTGCACCCCGAGCGCGGGACCGTGCGCGTGCTCGGCCACGACCCGTCGCGGCTGCCGCGCGCGGTCGCCGCCCGGTTCGGCCACGTGGTCGGCGGTCCGCTCGTCCAGCCCGAGCTGACGGTGACCGAGAACCTGTGGTGCGCGGCCCTGCTCCACGGCCTGCCCCGCCGGCGTGCCGCCGAGGCGGCGCACGAGGCGGTCGACCGGCTCGGCCTGGCACCCTGGCGCGACGCGCGCGCCCGCGCGCTCTCGGCAGGCAACCACCAGCGTCTCGGGATCGCGTGCGCGACGCTGCACCACCCGGCGGCCGTCGTGCTCGACGAGCCCACGAGCGCCCTGAACCCCCAGGGGGTGGTCCTGGTCCGCGGCCTGGTCCGCGACCTCGCCGACCGGGGCGCCGCCGTCCTGGTGTCGAGCCACCACCTCGACGAGGTGGCCCGCGTCGCCGCCGAGGTCGTGGTGCTCCACGCGGGACGCGACGTCGGGCGCCTGGAGCCGGGCGACGCCGGGACGGGCGGGTGCGGCGGCGCGAGCATCGAGCAACGGTTCTTCGCCATGGTGCTCGACGCCGACACGGGCAGGGCCGCGTGATCCGCGCAGCGCTGCGTGTCGAGGCGCTGCGGCTGCGCCGCTCGCCGGCCGCGGTCCTCGCCGCGGTGCTGCTGACGGCGCTCGTCCCCGCGGCGAGCGTCGGCGCCGTCACCCTCGCTCGCTCACCGCACGTCGCCGCCCCGACCGCGGCCAAGCTCGCGCCGTACGCGACGGGCGACCTGGCCACGACGCACCTGACGGTCTGCGCGCAGGTGCTCGGCGTGGCCGCGCTGATCGCGGGCGGGTTCGTCGTGGCGGCGGCCTTCGGGCGCGAGCTCGAGACGGGGACGGCGGGCGCGTTCTTCGCTCTGGCGACGCCGCGCGCGACGATCGCGCTCGCCCGGTGCGTCGTCGCGGCGCTCTGGCTCGCCGCGTGCGTGGTGCTCACGGTCCTGCTCACCGTGGCCCTGTCGGCGGTCGCCACGGCGGGCGGCGGGTCCGGCCTGTGGCGAGAGGCGGGCCGCGCCGTCGTCTGCGGGCTGCTCGGGGTGGGGCTCAGCCTGCCGTTCGCCGGCGTCGCGACACTGACGCGGAGCCGGCTGGCGACCGTGGGTGCGCTGCTCGGCGTCGTCGCGCTCACGCAGGTCGTGGTGCTGCTGGGCGGCGGAGCGTGGTTCCCGTACGCCGCGCCGTCGCTGTGGGCGGGCCTCGGCGGGCCCGCCGCTGCCGCCACGGTGGGCGCGCCGCACCTGCTGCTGAGCGCGGCGGTCGGCCCGGCCGGGGCCGCGGCCGTCGTCGCCGGGTGGCACCGGCTGACCGACGTGTGACGCGGGTGTAGGGTCACCGGCAGGTGTGCCGGGAAGCCTGGTCGGCGGCGGCGCCGCCCCGTCCCCGGGCGGCCATCGGACCATCCCCGAGGAGCACCCGTGCACACCCTGATCCTGGCCTTCGGCACGCGTGGCGACGTGCAGCCCTACGCCGCCCTCGCCGGAGCCCTGTCCCACGCGGGCCACGACGTCACGCTCGCCGCCCCGGAGGACTTCGCCGACCTCGTGCCGCACGGCGGGCCCGGCACCGTCACGCACCGTCCCGCCGGGGACGAGATGCTGCGCCTCCTGCGGGAGGTCATGCCGCGGCTGCGCGGCGGCAGGGACGCGCTCACGACCCTCGGCATCATGCGGTCGGCGATGCGCGAGCTGCTCGCGGACTGCCGCGACGCCGCGCGCGAGGCACGACCGGACGTCGTCGTGCACCACCCCAAGACCCTCGCGGGCCCGCACGTGTCCGAGGCGCTCGGCGTGCCGTCGGTGCTCTCGCTGCCGCTGCCGTACTTCACGCCCACCGCCGCCTACCCGCTGCCGTTCTTCGGCGCGGCGTCGTTCGGCCCGTGGGGCAACCGTGCGACCTACGCGTTCACGCGGGCCAGCGGGCTGATGTACGGGCGCATGATCGACGACCTGCGGCGCGAGCTGGGGCTCGGGCGCTCCCGGCGGCTGGCCGACCCCACGCGGAACCCGGACGGCACCCGCGCCCACGTGCTGTACCCGTACAGCAGGCACGTGCTGCCCGTCCCGGCCGACTACCCGGACACCGCCCACGTCACCGGGTACTGGTTCCTCGACGGCCGCCCCGACCGGGAGCCGCCCGCCGCGCTGCGGAACTTCCTCGCGGCCGGCGAACCCCCGGTGTACGTCGGCTTCGGGTCGATGGGCTTCGGCAAGGGCGCCGACGAGCGGCGCGCCGCCGTCCTGGACGCCGTCCGTGCGCACCGGGTGCGCGCCGTCGTGGCGACCGGCTGGGGCGGCATCACGCCCGGGCCGTCCGGCGACGACGACGTCCTGGTCATCGAGGGCGCGCCGCACGACTGGCTGTTCGAGCACGTCCGGGCGGTCGTGCACCACGGCGGCGCGGGCTCCACCGCGGCGGGCCTGCGGGCCGGCCGGCCCACGCTCGTCGTCCCGTTCCTCGGCGACCAGCCGTTCTGGGGCGGGCGCGTCCACGCCATCGGCGCGGGCCCCCGGCCCCTGCCCGCGGCGCGGCTGGCCCGCGACCTCACCGACCGCCTCGGCGACCTCATCGGCACGCCGTCCTACGCGACACGGGCCGGCGCGACAGGCGCGGCGATCCGTGCCGAGGACGGGCCCGCCGCGGCGGTGGCCGTGCTGGAACGCGTCACGGCGCGGGGCTGACCGGTCAGGGCCCCGGCGCCGACGCCCGGGCCCGCACCACCTCTCGCCACGGCGGCCCGCTGCCACCCTGCTCGAGGTGTGCGCGGTACCGGTCGATCTTCTCGTCCATGAGCGCGAGGCGGCGGCGCGTCAGCTCGAGGTCGTCCGCCAGCCGCTGCCGGTGCCCGACCAGCACGGCGAGCCGCTCGGCGTCGGACGCACCGGCGCGGGCCAGCCGCGCGTACTCGGCGATCCGGGCCACGGGCATGTCGGCCTCGCGCAGCAGGGCGACCTTCTCGAGCCAGTCGACGTCGTCCGGGTCGTAGGTGCGCCGCCCCAGACCGTCCCGCTCGATCGCGCCGAGGAAGAACCCCTCGTCCTCGTACAGGCGGATGGTGTGCACGCCGAGCCCTGTGCGCCGCGACACCTCGCCGATCCCGATGCGTTCCACACCCGCAACGGTAACCGTGCGGGAGCGGCCTTGTGCTCGACCGCGGTCGAGCACCTAGCGTCCCGGGACATGACGAACACCATCAGCAGGTTCACCGGGAAGACCGTCCTCGTCACCGGCGCGTCGAGCGGGATCGGGCTCGCGGGCGCGCAGCGGCTGCTCGCCGAGGGCGCGACCGTCATCGGTACGGGTCGCACGCCCGCGCACCTCGACCACGCCCGCACCGTGCTCGGCGAGCGGGCGCACCTCGTGCGCGCCGACCTCGCCACGGCCGACGGCGTCGCCGCCGTGACCGACGCCGCCCGCGCGCACGGGCCGCTCGACGGCCTCTGGCTCAACGCCGGCTACGCGATGATCACCGGACTGGACGTCGACGGCGGGGCCTTCGACGCCGCGATGGCGGCGAACGTCCGCGCCCCCTTCCTGCTCATGGCCGCCCTGCAGGACGACGTGCGCGACGGCGGGGCGGTCCTGGTCACCGGCTCGGCATCCGCCTACGAGGCGCAGGCCGGCCTGCCCCTGTACGCCGCGAGCAAGGCGGCGGTCGGCGCAGCGGCCCGCAACTGGGCGGCGGCGCTCGCACCCCGTCGCATCCGGGTGAACACGCTCGTGCCCGGACCGATCACCTCGCGCCTGCGCGACGCGATCCCCGACGGTCAGCGCGACGCGTTCGAGGAGGAGCTCGCCACCACCGTGCTGCTGGGCCGCGTCGGGGACCCGGCCGAGGCCGCCGCGGCCGCCGCGTTCCTGCTGTCGACGGACGCGTCCTACGTGACGGGAGCGGAGCTGGTCGTGGACGGGGGGCTGGTGTTCCGCTGAGCGGTCGCGCGGCACCGGGCGACCGCCCGGTGCCGCAGGCCCGCCGACGGTTCAGACCGGTCGCGCCCCCAACCACGGGGCCAGGTGGTCCTCGCGCCAGAGCCACGCGACGCCGTCCGACACCTCGTCGGGGGTGCACAGGGCCGCGCCGAACGCTTCCAGCAGCCGCTGCCGTTCGGCGTCCCCGTCGGACGTCCTGCCGCCCGCACCGACCACCACGATCCGCGTGTGCGGCTCCGTGCCGGCGCACGCCTCCCGCCACGGGCCCAGGTCCGCGACCGCGAGCTGACCACCCGCACCGTCCCACAGGCAGGCGACGCCAGGCCGGTCGGCCACGTGGAAGACCCCGCGGGCCCGCAGCGGGCCGGCGCTCAGCTCCTCGATGCGGTCGAGCAGCCGCTCCGGGTGGAACGGCAGCGCCGAGCGCAGCTCCAGCGTCCAGCTCCGGTCCCCCCGCACGGCTTCCGGGCCGGTGACCGCAGCACCGAGGGGGTGGGCCCGCCGCTCGGCGCGCGACGGCGAGTGCACGCCCGCGGCGAGGTTCGCCGCCGTCAGGGCGTGCAGCCCGTCCACACGCCGGGTCCCGGTGCCGCGCAGCCGGTCCAGCAGGCCTGACGCCGTCGCGTGTGCGGTGTCGGCGTCCGTCCCCGGGCTCGACGTCGAGCCCGGGCGGTCACCCCTGCGGGCCACCACCAGGTCTGCCTGCTCCACCTGTGCCGCGAGCGCCTCGCCGACCGAGCGCTCGTCGTCGACGGTGAGCCCGATGCCGCGCTCGGTGAGCGTGTCCTCGCCGAGCAGGTCGTCCTCGAAGGTGTCGAGGTCTGCCACGGCGAGCGCCGTCGCGATGCGCGTGTGCGCGAGCCGGCCGCCGGGCACGGCCTCGGAGGCGAGCGCCCGTGCCGCGGGCAGGGACTCGGCGCTGACGGGCAGAGCGAGCAGCACCTGGGTCCAGCGACCGTCGTGGGCCAGCCGGGCGATGGTGGGTACGGCGTCCTCCCGGACCGCGCAGGACAGGCAGGCGTGCTCCAACGGGACCAGCACGTCCTCGAGGACGCCGGTGGCGTCCTGGACGACACGCCGGAGGTGGTCGGTGTGGATGTCGTGGCGCACCGCGACCACGCCGGGTGCGTCCATCAGCAGGCCGAACAGCGCCGCGTCACGCAGCACCGGGTCGATGGTGGTCAGGACGCTGACCGGGACCCTCCCGGACCTTCGACCCCTTCGATCACCCGCGGGGAACATATGCCCTCCTCCTTCCCTCCGGGCTCGGCACGGTGCCCTGGCGACCCGGAGTAATTGATAACGGTTCTCAGTTCTGCCACACTGTAGCGCGTTGTGAGAACGGTTCTCACATTGCGTGCCACAGGAGGTCATGTGTCAGCCAGATGCCAGGTGCTTGGCACCGTCCCGGGGTTCGGCCACTCGGTCTCGCACTCCCACGTGCGGACCAAGCGCCGGTTCGACCCGAACATCCAGAAGAAGCGCTACCGGGTCCCGTCGCTCGGCCGCACCGTCACGCTGCGCGTGAGCGCCAAGGGGATCAAGACCATCGATCGCCGGGGCATCGACGTCGTCGTCGCCCAGATCCTCGCCCGAGGGGAGAAGATCTGATGGCCAAGACGTCGAAGATCGCCGCCGACGCCCGGCGCCGCGAGCTCGTCGCCCGGTACGCCGAGCGCCGTGCGGAGCTGCGGCGCACGCTGCGGAACCCGGACCTGCCCGAGGCCGATCGCGCAGCCGCCGCCCGGGAGCTGGCGAAGCAGCCCCGCGACGCGAGCCCCACCCGCGTGCGCAACCGTGACGTCATCGATGGTCGGCCCCGCGGCTACTCGCGCACGTTCGGCCTGTCGCGCATCCGCCTGCGCGACATGGCCCACCGCGGCGAGCTGCCCGGCGTCACCAAGTCCAGCTGGTGACCCCCGAACCGAGAAGGAGAAGGAACCGATGAAGGTCCGCGCATCCCTGCGCTCCCTGAAGGACAAGCCCGGCGCCAAGGTCGTGCGCCGCCGCGGCAGGACGTTCGTGATCAACACGCTCAACCCGCGCTGGAAGGCGCGTCAGGGCTGAGCCGGAGAAGCCCCGGGACCGGGACGCCGAGACCGGCAGCGCCGGCCACCCGTCCCGGACCGGCTCGACCGGCTCGGTCGACACCGCAGGCCTCGGGAAGTTCCGCCGGCGCCACGCCAAGAACACCGACGACAACGACAAGGACCGCAGCTGATGGCCGCACGCACCGACCTACGACCCGTGATCAAGCTCCGCTCCACAGCAGGCACCGGGTTCACCTACGTCACCCGCAAGAACCGACGCAACGACCCCGACCGCCTCGTGCTGCGCAAGTTCGACCCCGTCATCCGTCAGCACGTCGACTTCCGCGAGGAGCGCTGACATGGCAGTCCCCAAGAGGAAGCTGTCCCGCTCGCGCACACGCTCCCGACGCTCGCAGTGGAAGGCCCGCGTGCCCGGACTCGTCCTGGTGGCCACCCCGGACGGACGACTGGTCCGGGTTCCGGCCCGCCTGGTCCCGGCGGTCCGCCGGGGCCTGGTCGTCCCGGACTGACCGGCCGACCGGGTCCGGAGCTCGGCCGCACCGGCCTCGTTGCCGGTGCGGCCGCCCTCGGATCCGGCGCACCCTGTCGTGCCCCGGTCCGAGACGTGCCGCCGCGAACACCCCAGGAGCGCCGAGGAAACGCCACTCCACTCGCGGTGGTCGACCTACAACGGGCAGAGCAGTACGTTTCCCCCATGAGCAGCGACAGCGACGCCCCGGCGACCGAGGGCGGCGAGAAGACCGAGCGGCTGGACCGCCTGCGGGCCCTGCTGACCAAGCCCATCAAGATCCCGGAGTCCGCGTCCGCCGACAGCGACGACGCCGACTACGCCGCGGCCGTCGCCGCCACGCCCGCCAGCGGTGAGGCAGCGCCCGCCCCCAAGCCGAAGGCCGCCAAGGGCGCCAAGGGCCCTGTCGAGACGCCGCCCGCGGTGAAGGCGGCCGCCGAGGCGCTCGACCGGCTCACCGACGAGGAGAAGGAGGCGGTCGTCGACGGGGCCCGCGGGCGGTCGCGGCGCACCTGGGCCGACGCCTACCTCGCCAAGCCCGACAAGCCGCTCACGGCGCAGGAGGTCCAGGCCGAGCTGACGGTCGCGCTCAAGGAGCAGGGCACCGAGCTGCGCGAGCTCGTCACCAAGGAGGTCGCCGCCGTCCGCAAGGAGCAGACGGAAGCGGTCGAGCAGGCGCGCGCGCACGCCGACACCGCCGCGGAGGCGGCCGCCGACCGTGCCGCGGCCACGGCACGCGAGGAGGCCGCAGGCCTGCGGGAGCGGCTCGACGAGCTCACCGCGACCGCGGGCACGCTGCGGACCGACCTGGACGCGGCGCGCGCCGCCGCGGACGCGGCCCAGGCGGCTGCCGACGCGGCCGCGAGCGCCGCGGCGACGGCCCGCGAGACAGCCGACGCCGCGACGCGGAAGGCGGCGACGGCGACGGCGCTCGGGTTCGTCGGCATCGCGCTGGCCGTGGTCGCCGCGGTGCTCGCGGTCGTGCTCTGAGCGTCGGTCAGAGCCGGGGGTCGTCGAGGTCGGTGCCGGCGCGCAGGACGAAGCGCCGGTGCCGACGCGCGGGGCGCACGGCGGGGTGACCGCCGTAGTACAGCGGCCTCTCGAGGATCGGGGCGTACGTGACCCGCGGGCTGGTGAGCAGCTCGGCGACGAGCGCGTCGAACGCCGCGTCCACCGGGGAGACGACGCGTGCGCCCGGCACCTGACCTTCCAAGACTGCGTACATGTGTTCGATCCTATCCGTCGCCCTGCCGGGCGTCCACCGATGCACTGGCTCTCTCACGGGCCGCGTCGCTACGGTCGGCAGATGATCAGCCACGACGTATCCGGATCCGGCCCCGCCCTCCTGCTCCTGCACGCCGGCGTCGCCGACTCGCGCATGTGGGAGCCCCAGCGCGAGGCGCTCGCCCGCACGTACCGGGTCATCCGCTGCGACCTGCGCGGCTACGGCAGGACCCCGCTCACCACCGAGCCGTTCGACAACGCACACGACGTGCGCGAGCTGCTCGAGCACCTGGGGGTGGACCGCACGGCCGTGGTCGCAGCCTCGGCGGGTGGTCACGTCGGCCTCCAGGTCGCGTCCGCCTGGCCGGGCCTCGTGTCCGACCTCGTCCTGGTCAACGCCGCCTACGACCTGCCGCCCACGCGGTCGCTGCAGCGGTTCGCGCGCCGCGAGGACGCCCTCATCGAGGCGGGCGACATCGACGGCGCCACCGAGCTCAACGTCGCAACCTGGCTGGGCCCCGAGGCCGACGACGCCGCCCGCGACCTGGTGCGCACCATGCAGCGGCACGCGTTCGAGGTGCAGCTGGCCGTCGAGGAGGACGCGGAGCAGGAGGGTCCGGACATCGACCTGGGGGCGGTGACCGCCCGCACGCTCGTGGTGTCGGGCGGCCAGGACCTCGACCACTTCCGCGCCGTGGCCGCGCACCTGGCGAGCCACGTCCCGGGCGCCCGGCACGTGCAGCTCGGCTGGGCGGGCCACCTGCCCAACCTGGAGCGGCCTGACGAGGTCACCGCCCTGCTCACCGATTTCCTCGCCGAGGCACCGGCCGGCCGCACCGCCGCCCGGGACGCATGACCGTGGCCGCGCCGAACCGGCCCGACGCGCCGGACGTCCCCGTCGGGGGCGTGCCGCGGCACGCCTCGCGCGACCGCAGGCAGCGCGGGCTCAAGCCTTTCCTGGCCGACCTCGCCGCCGGCCGGCTCGCCCGGGGCGAGACGGCGCAGGAGGCGCCGGTCACCGGCGTGCCGGAGCCCGCAGTCGACCCCGCCCCGTCCCTTGCCGGCGCACCCACCGCCGACGGCGTCACCCTCGCCACCGCCGCACTGGCGACGGCCGATCACGCGGGAGCCGCCGCGCAGGCCGCGCACACCGCGGCGTCCGCCGCGCGCGAGGAGGCGGCGGCCGCGCGCGCCGACGCCGCGCAGGCGCGGACCGCGGCCGACAGGGCCGACGCGCGCAGCCGCGCCGCGCACGACGAGGTGCGAGCGGCCCACGACGAGTACGCCGCCCTGCGCGCCACGGCCGACGAGCTGCGCGCCGAGATCGGCGCCCTGCGGCGACGGGCGGGTCGACAGGTCGCGGTCGCGTGGGCGGGGACCGGCGCGGCGGTCGCGCTGGCCGTGCTCGCGCTCGCCCTCGGCTGAGCGAGGGCGGCGCCAGGGGACCGGCCGCCGCTCCTCGAAGCGCACCGGCTCGCGCGGCACCGACGACCACAGCGCCCCCGGCCCGGAGGTTCGAGTCGAGGTCGAGGGTTCGACAACCCTCGACCTCGACCTGAGGGTGAGGGTCAGGCCAGGCGTGCCGAGAGGGTCAGCTCCTGGCCGGCGTCGAGCCGCACGTCGGCCAGGCGCACGCCCTCGGGCAGACGGGCGCCGAGGTCGATGTCCTGGGCCGTCGCGGCCTCGACGCGGCCCTTGATCGTGCCGAGGAGCGCGCCGACGAGCGGGTTGGGGCTGCCGAGCTGCACGTCGCGCACGGACAGCACCATGGCGTCGTCGACGGTGACGCTCGCCGTGGCCTGCACACGCGCGGAGAGGAAGACGCCCTTCTTGACCGCGGCGTCGACGCGCAGGCTCGCGGCGCGCGGCCCGCGGGAGACGACGTCGACGTCCAGGCCGGTCAGCGTGACGCCCTGCTGCAGCAGCACGACCGCGAGGATGCCCCGCGCCGTGGCCACCAGCCCCTCCTTGTCGACCGAGACGCGCGCGTGCCCCGAGACCGGGTGCTCGGCCGACGGCTCGACCGCCTCGATGCCGACCCTCCCGTCGGCGCCCTCGACCCAGTCGAACCGGAGGCCGTCGGCCTCGACGGTCAGGTCGACGGGCAGGTCGACGACCACGAGCCGGTGCGCCTCGAGCCGGACCCGCCGCGCGGTCGCCCGTTCCCGGCGCACCACCTCGGGCCGCCACCCCGCCGGGGAATCCTCCCCCGCCGACGGCGCGGCAGGCGTCCCGTCGAACCGGACCACGACCCCGGTCAGGTCGACGTGCGCGGAGGCGATGTCCGCGCCGTCGAGCTGCGCGGTGACGTGCGCGCGCTCGAGGCCCGCCACGCGCTCGCCGAGCTCGTCGGCGAGCGCCGTGCGCAGGCGCGCCGCGAGGTCGGCGCCGTCGGCGGGACGGGGCGCCGACCCGAGCGGGACGGGGCCGGGGTCGGGGCGGGTCGCGGGCGGGGTCGCCGGGGTCGGCGGAGGGTACTGGGCCGGTTCGGTCATGGACGCGACACTATCCGCCGTCGCCGACACCCACCGCCGCACGTCCACAGGCCCGGCCGTCAGACCCGGCCGTCAGACCCGACCGGCGTTGAGCCGCCGCTGCAGCTCCATGACGGCGAGCGAGTCGTGGGAGATCACGCCGTCGACGGGCGTGCCGAGGTGGCGCTGCAGGGCGCTGATGGTCTCGGGGCCGATCTTGCCGTCGCGTGCCCCCGCCGCCATGCCGATCCGCGCCTGCAACGCGGCGATCACGCGTGAGCCGTCGGCGTCGGCGACCCACTCCCAGCCGGTGGTGAGGCCGGGGTTGCGGTCGCGCCAGTAGACGCTCTGCGAGGAGACGACGCCGTCGGCCGACGTACCGAGCTCCTGCTGGAGCCTCCGGGTGGTCGCGGTGCCCCAGGCGCCGTCGACCACGAGGTCGCCGGGGTCGCCCGGACCGGGCGGCGTGGAGCCCTCGCCGGCGCGGATGTCGTCCAGGCGTGCGTACGCGTGGCGTCCGGGGCACGCCGTGGACTTGACGTCACGGTGCCCGTACAGCGGGGCGGACTGCGTCCACCACCGCCCCTTGCCCGCGCCGTAGATCGCGGCGGCCGTGGAGACCTGCGCGGTGGTGGGCTCGTTGGTCTCGTAGTTGCCGGCCAGGCAGATGGACCGCGCGGTGCTGTTGCGCCCGCCCGTGTGGGTGCCGCGCCGGTTCCAGCTCACGCCCTGGTACGCGCGGCCCGAGGGGAAGACGACGACGTTGTAGGAGATCCCGGTGCCGAACCGGGACTGGCCGATGCTCTCCAGCGCGCGCATCTGCTCGGCCTCTGCCGCGACGCTCGCGTCCGGCGGGAGCTGCGCGGTGACGGAGTGGTGGAGGAACACCTCGACGGCGGGACCCTCGAGCGTCAGGTCGCCGTCCGGGTACCGCGCGCCCCACGACGCGCGCGAGGCGATCTCCACCGCAGCCTGCGGCTCGGGGACGGGCGCGGCCTGGGGATCCGCCGTGGTCTCGTCGGCGGGTCCGCCGTCGGGCTCGAGCACTTCCAGCACCGTCCCCTGCTCGTCCGTGATCTCGTACGGCTCCACCATGGCACGCTCCTGTTCCGGCTCGTCGAACACGATTTGTCGTACTTGTCGCGCTCGTCATGTCTACCACCGGGTGAAGTTGCCGGCGACCCGCAAATGTAGGGTGGCGCACGTGATCAGCATCGACGCCGACTCCCCCGTCCCGCCGTACGAGCAGGTACGCACCGCGCTCGCGCAGCAGATGGCGGACCGGACGCTGCCGGTCGGCACCCGGCTGCCGACGGTCCGGGCGCTGGCCGCCGACCTCGGCATCGCGGTCAACACCGTCGCCCGCGCCTACCGCGAGCTGGAGGCGGCGGGGCTGGTCGAGACCCGCGGGCGGGCGGGGACGTTCGTCAGCGCGGCGGGCGACCAGCGCCTCGCCCGTGCCCAGGAGGCGGCCGCCCGGTACGCCGAGGTGGTCCGCGGCCTGGGCATCGGCCGCGACGAGGCGCTCGAGATCGCGGCCGCCGCGCTGCGCTAGGGACGCCGGCCCCGCGGGTGCGAGACTGCGCGCATGGCTGACGACTGGGCGGGCAAGCGGGCCGAGGCGGTGCGGGTGCAGGCGGAACGGCTGCAGCAGCGACAGGACGCCGAGCACGCCCGCGCCGAGGAGATGTTGCACCGGTTCGCCGAGGCGGCCCGGGCGGCCGGGCTGGAGCCCGAGCCGCTGGTCGTGCGCGGGTACGGCGGCCGTGGCACGGCGCGCACCCCGCTGCGCGGCTGGTACCTGCGCGTCGACCGCAGCGCGG
>DATGOB010000060.1:0-28524 GCA_036010205.1 Promicromonospora sp.
GGTTGCCGGTCTGGTATCTGGTGCCTGACGGCGTGGTCCAGTACATCGCCAAGCACGGACTGTATCGAGGTCTTCACGATGAGTGACAACAAGGGTCGTCCCATGACGCGCCGCGAGATCCGCGAGCGGGAGGCAGCTGCGGCAGCGGCCGCTGCGGCCGCCGCGGGCGGTGGCGGCTACCCGCCGCAGGGTGGACAGCCGCAGCAGGCCCCGCACCGCGGCGCGCCCGACGGCGGCTGGTCGCCGCAGAACCCGCCGGTCGCGCGCCCGCCGCAGGCCACGGGTGGGTCGCGCGGCGTCGACGCGACGGGGCGGCTCACGCCCGTGCAGCAGCCGGGCGGCAACACCCCGCCGTCACCCTTCGGCCCCGGTGGCGGACCTGCGCAGGGCGCGCCCGGCAACCGGCCGGCGCCCGGCGGCCCGGCCGGCCGGGGTGGCCCCGGGACGTCCGGGAGCCAGCCCGCCCCCGGCGCTCCGCCCAGCCCGTTCGGCGGCCCCCGGCAGCAGCCGGGGCAGTCCGCGCCCGCCGGCCCGCCGCAGGGGCGGTCGGCCCGGTTCGCGCCGCCCGGCGCCCCCGCGGCACCCCCGTCCGGCCCGTCCGCCGACCCCGGGCAGACCACGCAGTGGAACGCCGCCGCTGCGCCCGCACCGGCCCAGCAACCTGCCGGCCCGCCGTCGCCGTTCGGCGCGCGGCCGGGCGGCCTCAGCCAGCAGCGTCCCGGCGCCGGTGCGCCGGCCGCCCCCGCCCTGCCGTGGGAGTCGGCGAGCCCGGCCTCCGCGCCGCAGCCGACGCCGCAGGCCGTGCCGCCGGCGGCCGGCGCGGCCGAACCGAGCTCGCCCTTCCCGCCCCGGCCCGGCTCCGGACCCACCGGCGCACCGGGTCAGCCGCCCTTCCCTGCGCCCGCTGCCGCCGCCCCGTCCCGGTCGGCGCGCCGCGAGGTCGAGGACGAGTGGGAGGACGAGGAGGAGGACGAGGGTCCGCAGTACACCTGGCTGCACTACATCATCCTCGTCGTCGTCGCGTTCGTGCTCGGCCTGCTCGTCTGGAAGCTCGTCCTCGAGGGCGACAGCTCCGTCACCGACGGCCAGGCAGCCGCCTGGCTGGACACGCTGCCTGGCCTCGCGTCGGCAGCCATCCCTGGAGGACACGTATGACGGCGACCGAGCGCGCCACCGAGCTGGCCGTCGTCGCGGCCCGTGCCGCGAGCGACGTCAAGGCGCAGGAGATCATCGCGCTGGACGTCAGCGAGCAGCTCGTCCTCACCGACGTCTTCCTCATCGCGTCGGGTGCGAGCGAGCGGCAGGTGTCCGCGATCGTCGACGCCGTCGAGCGCGCCCTCCACAAGGAGGACGCCAAGCCCATCCGGCAGGAGGGCAAGGCGGAGGCCCGCTGGGTCCTGCTCGACTTCGGCGACGTCGTGGTGCACGTGCAGCACGCCGAGGACCGCACCTACTACGCGCTCGAGCGGCTGTGGAAGGACTGCCCGGCCATCGAGCTGCCCGAGGACGCGCGCGGCGGCGGCGACGCCTCCGAGTACCGCGAGCCGGACGACGGAGCGATCCACCTGGCAGGAGACCCGCAGCGGTGACGGCTGGGACCATCGTGCTGCTGCGCCACGCGCGCACGGCCTACAACGCGGGACTGCGCCTGCAGGGCCAGATCGACATCCCCCTGGACGAGGTCGGCCGGTGGCAGGCGGAGCAGGGCGCCACGGCGCTCGCGGCGTCCCACAAGGCGGCCCTCGTCGTCGCGAGCGACCTGGAGCGGGCCAGGGACACGGCCGCAGCCTACGCGCGGCACGTGGGCCTGCAGGTCGTGACCGACGCCGGCCTGCGCGAGCGGTCGTTCGGCATCTGGGAGGGTCTGACCGACGCCGAGATCGCTGAGCGGTGGCCTGCCGAGCACGCCGTGTGGCGCAGCGGCGGCGAGCCGCCCGTCGAGGGCGTGGAGTCCAAGGCCGCGGTGGCGCGGCGCATGGAGGAGTCGGTGCTGCGGCACGCGGAGGCGCTCAGCCCGGGCGACACCCTGGTGGTGGTCTCGCACGGGTCGGCGATCACGCAGGCCGTCACCCGGCTGCTCGGCCTCGACCCCGCGGTGTGGCGCGGCGTGCACGGCCTGCACAACGTGCACTGGTCGCACCTGCGTGCCTCGGGTCCCGGCGCCGAGCCGGCCTGGCGGCTCGTCGCCCACAACGTGGGGGCCGGCTACCCGCTCGACACCTGGCAGTCCGGGCCGGAGGCGCGGCAGTGACCGAGCCCACGTGACACCCATCCGATTCTGATTTGGTCCTCGGCGTCGGTCTGCATAGACTAACGACGCTCGCCCGGCCGAACGGCTGGGGGAGACCATCTCGGGGCTGTGGCGCAGCTGGTAGCGCACCTGCATGGCATGCAGGGGGTCGGGGGTTCGAGTCCCCCCAGCTCCACCCAGATCATCGTCCAGGGCCGTCCCGGACCTCGCACCGCGCGGGGGAGGGGCGGCTTTCGTCGTTCTCCGGACGCAGTCAGCGGTACCGTCTCAACCTTCCCGGGTTTCGGTGCGTGGACACAGGCATGGAGAGAGCTGTGGCAGATCGGGTCGAGGTAGACGTGGCCGGCTCGTCGCGGGACGAGGAGTTCGTCGCCTTCGTGGAGGCGCAGGGGCCCTACCTCTTCCGGACGGCGTACTTTCTCACGAGCGACCGTTCCCTGGCCGAGGACCTCGTGCAGGGCACGTTCGAACGGGTCTACCGGCGCTGGGACAAGGCGAGGGACGGCGACCCGCGCGCGTACGCGCGCAAGGTGCTCGTCAACCTGCGCACCGACGCGTGGCGCCGCACCCGGCTCACGGACGTCCCCGGCGACGAGCACCTGCCGGTCGGGCAGGCCGACGACCACGCCGCGCAGGTCTCCCTCCGCGACGAGCTGGCGCGGGCACTGAGCACCCTCACGCCCCAGCAGCGTCGCGTCGTCGTCCTGCGGCACGTCCTCGACCTGCCCGAGGCGCAGGTGGCCGAGGAGATCGGGCGCTCGGTCGGCACGGTCAAGTCCGCCGGGTCGCGAGGACTCGAGCGGCTCCGCGCGCTGCTGACCGGTGCCGCCGTCGAGGCGACGGACGAGCCGGCGTTCGACGGCCGCAGGACACTGACGCGCAGCAAGGCCGCCGCCGCCCGGCGGACGCGACGCGGTCGCGCGCTGGTCGCCGCGGCCGTCGCGGTGTGCGCCCTCGTCGCCCTGCTCGCGCACGGCCCCGTCGGCGTCCCGCTGCTCGACTCCATGACCGGGCCGGCGCACCGCTGGCTCGTGGCGACGTTCAGCGTGCCGGTCGACTCGGAGGCCGGCGGGCCGGTCCCGTGACGTGAGCGCTGTGTCGGGGATCACGCGGCGCGATCGTTGACCTCAACCTAGGTTCAGGTCCTAGCGTCGTGGGACATCGACACGAGAGGACCGAGGACGATGCCCGTCTACACCCTGCCTGACCTGCCCTACGACTACGCCGCGCTCGAGCCGCACATCAGCGGGCGGATCATGGAGCTGCACCACGACAAGCACCACGCCGCATACGTGGCGGGCGCCAACGCCGCGCTCGACGCGCTCGCGCAGGCGCGCGAGACCGGCGACCTGGCGGCCGTGAACCTGCACGAGAAGAACCTGGCGTTCAACCTCGGCGGGCACACCAACCACACCGTGTTCTGGCACAACCTCTCGCCCGAGGGCGGCGGCGAGCCGGAGGGCGAGCTCGCCGCCGCGATCACCGACCAGTTCGGCAGCTTCGCGGCGTTCCAGGCCCACTTCGCGGCAGTGGCGACCGGCATCCAGGGCTCGGGCTGGGCGGTGCTCGGCTGGGACGCGGTCGGGCAGCGCCTCGCGGTGTTCCAGCTCTTCGACCAGCAGGCCAACGTGCCGCTCGGCATCACCCCGCTGCTGATGCTGGACATGTGGGAGCACGCGTTCTACCTGGACTACCTGAACGTCAAGGCGGACTACGTCAAGGCGTTCTGGAACCTGGCCAACTGGCAGGACGTCGCCGCGCGGCTCGAGCGCGCGCGGACCGCGACGAGCGGGCTGCTCACACCGGCCTGATCCCGCGACGGACGACGGGGGGCCCGGCCGTCGGCCGGGCCCCCCGTCCTGCCTATCCACGACGTGGTGTGGTTCGTCCGCGCCGCGGTACGGACGATGGCCGTATGACGACCTCTGTTCTCCCGTCGGTCCAGGCCCCGGGCTTCGCCCGGACCCGGATCGGCTCGACCGTCGTCACGACGGTCTGGGACGGTGCGCTGCCGATCCTCTCCTCGGACATGCGCGGCGAACGGCCCGAGCGCCTCGCCGGTCTCCTCGCCGACGGTTTCCTCCCGCCCGAGGGCGACCTGCTGACCGCCGTCAACACCTTCCTGTTCCGGACCGGCGGCCGCACCGTGCTGGTCGACGCCGGTGCGGGCAGGTCGAGCGGCCCGGCGTGGCGCGCGGCTGACAGGGCGTCAGGCGACGCTCTGCGACCGTCGTGCCCGCGACGCGGCGCCCAGGCGCAGGACGCCCCGCCGGGCCGCCGCCGCCACGGGCCCGGACGGGACGAAGAGCTGCTGCTTGAGCCGTGCGACGCGCTGGTGGGAGCGAACGGCCGGGCGCAGCCCGGCCTCCCACGCCGCCAACGCGCCGCCGAGGTTCTCCGGGTGCTCGCGCAGCGCCCGGCCCAGCGCGGCGCCCCCGCGCAGCGCGGTGCCCGCACCGTGGCCGGAGTAGAGCGTGAGGCACCAGGCGGCGTCGCCGACGAGCACGACCCGGCCGCTGCTCCAGCGTGGCATCCGCACCTGGTGCACCGAGTCGAGGAGGTGATCGGGCGCCTGCTCCAGGCCGGCCAGGGCGTGCCGCACCACAGGGTCGTCCATCCCCGCGAACGCCTCCCGCACCCGCGCGACACCGGCGTGCCGGTCGTGTGGTCGCCCGGGGTCACGGGTCCGCCAGGTGAGCAGTGCCGTCGGCGGGCGGTCCGCGAACGCGAACACCCAGGCCGCCCGGCCCGGCCGGGCACTGACGATGCTGTCCTGCGGGTGGAAGGCCGGTACCTGGTCGGGCAGCTCGAACGCGCAGATCATGGCACTCCAGCGGGTGAGGTGGTCCGTGCCGAACACCGCCTCGCGGACGCCGGAGCGCAGCCCGTCCGCCCCGACCACGAGATCGAACGTCTCGCGGTAGCGACGGCCCGCGTGGTCGAGCAGCACCTCGGCGCGGTCGCCGTCGTCGTCGATCGCGACGCACGTGGTCGCGAACCGCACGTCGGGCGGCCGGTGACCTTCTGTGAGGGTGTGCCAGAGTGCCTCCTCGACGTCACCCCGCAGCACGGCGGCCGGGTGGCCGGGCTGGTCCAGGAAGCCCAGCCCGGGCGTTCGGTCGCCCCGGCGGTCGAGCTCCCAGGCCTGGGCCTCGCCAGGCGGGTTCCGCACGTGCAGGTGTTGGGCGACGCCGAGGTCCTCGGCAGCCTGCCGTCCGTCCGGCATGAGTCCCACGAAGTAGCCGCCTCGGCGCCGTGCGGCGGCCCGCTCGACGACGACTGGCGTCCAGCCGGCCTGCCGCAGCGCGATCGCCGTCGCCATGCCCGCGATCCCGAGCCCCACCACGAGGGCACGCCTCCCCATCGTGGCCGCCTCAGCCCGCGACCGCGGTGTCCGGCACGACGACGACGCGGTCGCGGCCCTGGTGCGCCCACGCCGCGCCGACCTCGCTCAGCGGGTAGGCGGTGTAGGGGACCTGGAACGTGCCGTCGGCGAACCGGTCGAGGAGCGCGGGGACCTGCGCGAGCAGCTCCTCGCGCGAGACGGAGCCGATGCCGCTGCCCGTGACGCGGATCCGGCGGCTGCGCAGCAGCGACGCGGGGACCGCCGCCGTCTCGCCGGCGAGCGAGCCGATCTGCGCGTAGGCGATCTCCGGCGCGCCGTCGGCCGGGCGGACCTGCGCGAGCGCGGCGAACGTGGCCTCGGCGACGGGCCCCCAGAGGAAGTCGAGCACGAGGGCGGGAGGATCGTCGGCCACCGCACGGGCCAGGGCGCCGTCGTGCCGGAGTGACACCGGGACCACGTCGAGCGCGGCCAGGCGCTCGAGCGCGGCCCGGTCGCGCCCGGCCGCCAGGACGCGGTCGGCGCCGAGCGCGAGCGCGGCCCGCACCGCGAGCGAGCCCGACATGCCGGTGGCGCCGAGCACGAGCACGGTGCCGAGTTGGCCGACCTCGGCGCGGCGGGCGGTCAGGACCATCCAGCCGGACATGGCGGGGTTCATGCCCGCGGCGACCGCGAGGGGGTCGGCGCCGTCGGGCACGTCCAGCGCGAACGGCGTGACCAGCCGCTCGGCCATGGTGCCCCACGGGGCGCGCGGGAAGCCGGTGTAGACGAGCCGGCCGTCGGCGGCGCGGGCCACCGCGTCGACGCCGGGGACCAGGGGGTAGGCGTTCGTGCTCTCGTAGTGCCGCCCGGCGGCCAGCCCGCGGACGACGTGGTGCAGGCCCGCGCCGACCAGGTGCAGCGGCTCCTGCCCCGGCCGGGCCTCGGGCTCGGGGAACTCGGCGGGGGCCGGGGGCCGGTCGGGGGACGTGACGACGGCTGCGCGCATCGGGATCTCCTTAACTAAGTTCAGGACGCGATGCCCCCAGGTTGCCTGAACGTTGTTAAGGTGTCAACCATGGCGAAGGGGATCACGCGGGAGCGGATCGTGGCAGCGGCGCTCGAACAGCTCGACGAGACGGGCATGGAAGGCCTCACGGTCCGGTCGCTGGCCGCCCGGCTCGACGTCCGGCCGCCCGCGCTGTACTGGCACCTGCGCAACAAGCAGGAGCTGCTCGACGAGATGAGCACCACGGTGATGCGCCGCGTCGCGGACGCCGTCGCGCTGCTCCCGCCGGGCGCGGGCTGGCGGGACGACCTCGCGGGCTACGCACGGGCGCTGCGGGCGGAGCTCCTGCGGCACCGGGACGGCGCGCGGACCTTCAGCGGCACGCGCCTCACCGACCCCGGGCTGGTCCGGCTCAAGGAGCCCTGGCTCGAGCGCTGGACGGCCGCGGGCATGACGCTCACCGAGGCGGCCGACGCGATCGACCTCGTGGTGGCCTTCGTGGTCGGCTTCGTCATCGAGGAGCAGGAGCGCAGCCTGCCGCGCGAGTCCGACCCGGACCGGTACTCGACCGCCCGCCGCGACGAGTGGCTGGGGGAGGGGGTCCCGCTCGTGAAGCAGGCCGGGCACCTGCGCGACGACGGCGACCCGCGGTTCGAGCGGCACCTCGCCGTCGTCCTGGACGGGGTGGCGGCGCGAGGGCTCAGGTGAACGGGACCACCGCGAAGCGGCCCCAGGCCACGAAGAGCATCGCGGCGAGGAAGGCGACGTCGCCGAGCAG
The DNA here is from genome assembly GCA_036010205.1 of Promicromonospora sp. Classification (GTDB taxonomy): domain Bacteria; phylum Actinomycetota; class Actinomycetes; order Actinomycetales; family Cellulomonadaceae; genus Promicromonospora. Next base: position 7,361 of record DATGOB010000060.1, read on the forward strand.
GAGCGTCCACTCCGAGCGCCGGACCCGCTCGGTGCCCGCGCCGGCCATGTAGAGGGCCATGCCCGAGGCGGCGAGCGGCACGAGGCCGGGCAGCACGCCGACCAGCGCGGGCAGGGTCATGCCGAGCCCGCCCAGGATCTCGAGCACGCCCATGGCGCGGACCTTGCCCGGCGTGAAGTCGTGCGCCCACCCGGTGGCGTCCGCGAACCGCTCGTACCGCCAGGCCAGCTTCACGGCGCCGCCGGCGACGAACCCGATGCCGAACAGTCCTGCGACGACCCAGAGCGCGATGTCCATGTCTTCTCCTCGTGACGGGTGCTCTCACGAGGTCCGACGAGGCGGCGGTGCGGGGATGTGACACACCCCGGAACGACGAACCGCGCCCCGCACGGTGTGCGGGACGCGGTGTCTCGGGTGGAGCTGGGGGGACTCGAACCCCCGACCCCCTGCATGCCATGCAGGTGCGCTACCAGCTGCGCCACAGCCCCGAGAATGTCCGCCCAGGTGGGCGAGCCCCCTGAGCATAGACCGATCAGCGCCCGAAGGCCAAAGCGAGCCGTCGCCGCACGGACAGCCCCCGTTCCGGCGCGCGTCACCCGGACGTCAGCCCGTCCGTGGAGGCTGTGCGCCGTGGATCCTCAGCTCTCCCGCCGCTCCCTGCTCCGGGCGGCCGCCGCCGTCCCCGTCCTGTCGGCGGCCTCCGCCGCCTCCGCCGCGCCCGCGTCGGCCGCCGCGCCCTCCTCCCCGGTCGCGGGACGTGGTCCGGCCGAGGGTCGCGACCTGCGCTTCACGCTCGCCGTCGTGCCGGACACGCAGTACCTCCTCGACGAGGGCGGCTCCGACGCCGAGCCCGTCCGGGCTACGCTGCGCCACCTGGTGCGCGAGCGGCACCGCGACCAGATCGCCTTCACGGCCCACCTCGGCGACGTCACGGAGCACGGCACCGAGACCGAGATGCGCGCGGCGCGGCAGGCGTTCGAGGCCGCGGGCGGCCTGTCCTACAGCGTGCTGGCGGGCAACCACGACGTGAGCGGTGACGACCAGCGCGGCGACACTCCCTACCTGCGCACCTTCGGCCCGCGGCGGTTCGCCCGGATGGCGACGTACCGGGGGTCGTCGCCCGACGGGTACAACAGCGCGCACGTGGTGCGGGGAGGCGGGCGGGAGTGGCTCGTGCTGGCCCTCGACTGGCGGGTCTCGGACGCCGGGCTCGCCTGGGCGCAGCGCGTGCTGGACGCCCACCCGCTGCCCACCGTGCTGACCACCCACGATCTCGTGTGGGCGCAGGACGACGGGGTCGCCCAGCTCTCCGACCACGGGAGCCGGCTCTGGGACCGCCTGGTCCGCGGCAACGACCAGGTGTTCCTGGCCCTCGGCGGGCACTACTGGCCGTCGGGCCGCACCACGCTGACGAACGACGCGGGCCACGACGTGCACCTGCACGTCACCAACTACCAGGACCGCTACTACGGGGGCGCGGGCATGCTGCGCTACTACCGGTTCGACCTCGCGCGGAACGTGATCGACGTCGAGACGTTCTCCCCGTGGTTGCGGGAGAGGCGCGACCCGACGCCGCTCGAGCGCGAGCACGTCGAGCTCACCGGGGACGTCGACCGGTTCACGGTCGAGATCGACTTCGACGAGCGGTTCGCCGCGTTCGCGCCCGCACCGGTGCCGCCGCCCCGCCCGCCGTCGGCCGTCCTGCCGCGCGGGACGGTGGCCTACTGGCGGTTCGACGGCGCGGGCCTCGGCGCGGCCGGCGACGACGGCGCGCCGGTGCCGCCGGGAACGGTCGCCCGCGACCTGTCCGGCCACGGCAACCACCTCACGGCGACGCTGCTGCACGACAGCGGTCCCGAGGCCCTCACCTGGTCCGCCGCACACCACGAGCGGCAGCCCGCGCACGCCAGCCTCCGGTTCGACGGCGGCAAGGCGCCGGACCGCGGGGCCGTCCTGCGCACCGGGCCGGACGCGCCGGTCAACGGCATGACGTTCGAGCGCGGCTACACCATCGAGACGTTCCTCCGGCTGCCGGACCCGTTCGAGGGTGACCACGCCTGGATGGGCATCCTCGGGTGGGAGGGCCGGGCCGGTGACGCGGGCAAGCACAGCGGCTGGTCCGACGACGACCCGACGTGCAGCCTCAACCTGTCCGGGGAACGGTTCCTGCAGTTCATCGCGTACCCGGTGCCGGTCGACGCCGATCCGACGTCGTGGAGCCACGCCCTGCCCGTCGGGCGCTGGACGCACGTCGCCGTCGTGAACGACGGCCGGCACACGACCATGTACGTCGACGGGTCGAAGATCGTGCGCAACGCGGCCGAGGAGGGGCGGGGGATCGCGACGCTCGGCAAGCCGTTCGCGCTCGGCGGCACGCAGTCCGCCGAGCGCTACGGCCAGGGCTTCTACGGCTGGATCGGTGACACGCGGATCGTGTCGCGGGCCCTGCGGCCCGACGAGTTCCTCACCGGCCGCTGATCAGCCCGGCAGCACCTCGAACCCCGCGCGCAGGAGGTCGGCGTCCCGGGACGACGGCCCCACCAGCAGCTCGAACGCGCCCGGCTCGACCACGCGGCGGCCCTCCCGGTCGACGATCGTGCAGGCGGCGACCGGCAGGTCCAGCTCGACCACGGTGCGTGCACCGGGCTCGAGGTCGACCTGCCGGTAGCCCTTGAGCTCCTTGTCCGCCCAGCTCGCCGACGTCACGCTGTCGCTGACGTACACCTGGACGGTCTCGCGCACCGGGCGCGCGCCCGTGTTGGCGAGCGTGACCCGGGCGTGCACGACGGCGTCGGCCGTGACCTCGCGGTCGAGCACCTCGAGGTCCGTGTACTCGACCGTGCTGTAGGACAGGCCCTCGCCGAACACGAACGCCGGCTCCTGCGTGAGGTCGGCGTACCGCGTGCCGTGCTGGCCGCGCACCTGGTTGTAGTAGGTGGGCTGCTGGCCCACGTGCCGCGCGAACGAGATCGGCAGGCGTCCGGACGGCTCGATCAGCCCGAGCAGCAGCTCGGCGATCGCCTGCCCGCCCCGCATGCCCGGGTTCGCGACCCACAGCAGCGCGTCGGCCGCCAGCGCGGAGGTGGGCAGCACGAGCGGCTTGGACGCCATGACGACGACGACCAGCGGCGTGCCGGTCTCCGCCAGCGCGTCCAGCAGGGCGACCTGCCCGCCGACGAGCTCGAGCGTCGCCGTCGACTTGTACTCGCCCACCAGCTCGACCTGGTCGCCGACCACGGCCACGACGTAGTCGGCGTCTTGCGCCTGAGCGACCGCCTCGGCGATCAGCTCGGCGTCCGGCTCGCGCGGCACGGCGATCTTGGGGCGCGGCTGCCCGTCGGGCAGGGTCTCGCCCTCGGGCGGCGTGACCAGCGTGACGATCTCGGCCCCGAGCGCCGACGTGACGGCCCAGTCCTGCGGGGCCAGGTCGCGCAGCCCGTCGAGCACGGTGCTGATCATGTGCCGCGGGTGCCCGTCCGGCAGCCAGTCGGCCTGGCCGGAGCTGCCCGCCCAGTCGCCGAGCTGCGCCTGCGCGGCGTCCGCCAGCGGGCCGACGACGGCGACGCGCCGCGGCCGGTCGGCACCGGCCCCGGTGGCGCGTCCGGCGTCGTCCCGGGCGGTGAAGCCGCCGGCCAGGGGGAGGGCGCCGGTGTTGCGCAGCAGGACCAGCGAGCGGCGCGTGAGCTCGAGGTTGGCCTCGGCGTGCGCGGCGGAGCCGATCAGAGCGGCGTCGCGGTCGAGCGTGGGCCTGCGCGGGTTCTCGAACAGGCCGAGCTCGAACTTCAGCGTGAGGATGCGCGCCACGGCGCGGTCGAGGTCCGACTCGGCGAGCAGGCCGCGGTCGATCGCCTCCTGGGCGCCCTCGAAGAACTGCGGCGTGGTCATCACCATGTCGTTGCCCGCGCGGACGGCCGCCGCTGCGGCGTGCGCGTGGTCGGGCTGCACCTTCTGCTCCCACACCATGCGGCCCACGTTGTCCCAGTCGGTGATGAGCGTGCCGGTGTAGCCCCACTCGCCGCGCAGCACGTCGTTGAGGAGCCAGTCGTTGATCGTGATCGGCACGCCGTCCATCGTCTGGTAGCCCAGCATGAAGGTGGCGCAGCCCTCCTTGGCCACGCGCTCGAACGGCGGCAGGAACCAGGAGCGCAGCTTGCGGCGGGAGATGTCGGCCTCCGACGCGTCACGGCCGCCCTGCGTCTCGGAGTACCCGGCGAAGTGCTTGGCGGTGGCAAGGACGGCGGTCGGGTCGTCGAACCCGGAGCCCTGGTAGCCGCGCACCATCGCGGAGGCGAGCTCGCCGATCAGGTACGGGTCCTCGCCGAACGTCTCGTCGACCCGGCCCCAGCGCAGGTCGCGGGCGATGCAGAGCACGGGGCTGAACGTCCAGTGCACACCGGTCGCCGCGGCCTCGACGGCGGTGATCCGGGCGGCCTGCTCGACCAGCCCCGGGTCCCAGGACGCGGCCATGCCGAGCTGGGTCGGGAAGATCGTGGCGCCCTCGTAGAACGAGTGGCCGTGGATGCAGTCCTCGCCGACCAGCAGCGGGATGCGCAGCCGCGTCTGCTGCACCAGCTCGTGGGCACGCTCGAGCCGGTGGGGCGAGGTGTGCAGGATCGACCCGACGTGCTTGCGCAGGATGTCGCCCTCGTAGTCGCCGCGCGCGTCGAGCTGGAGCATCTGCCCCACCTTCTCCGCGACGGTCATCCGGCCCAGGAGGTCCGCGACCCGCTCGGGGACCGGCAGGGCCGGGTCGAGGTAGGCCGCCGCGGTCGTCGTCGTCTCGCTCATCGTGTGCCCTCGCTCCGTGTCGTCCCGTACCGCCGGGCGCCCTCGGGGCGCACTCCTCGCTCGTCCACCGCTGCTGCTCTCCCTCGCCGTGCCCGGACGTCTCCTGTCGCAGCACAACTTACAGGTCTGTAGGTTTCTCGTGGGAAACCGTTTCGCGCGGCGGTCGCTCCCAGCCCGGGGTGGGACACTGCGGGCGTGACCCAGGCCCTCGCGCAGCCGACCCCCGGCGCCACCTCCGGCGACCCGGCGCCGTCCGTCCAGCCCCTGCTGTCCCTGTGGGCCGCCGTGCCGGTGGCCGCCCTCGCGGGGCTCGCCCTCGACGCCGCCTTCCCGTCCCTGGGCTGGTGGCCGCTCGCCTACGTCGCCGTCGCGGCGTCGCTCGTCACGTTCGTCGGGCGGCGCGCCTGGGGCGCCGTGCTCGTCGGCGCCGCGTTCGGCGCCGCGTTCTGGTTCCCGCACGTGTCCTGGTCGTCGCGGTTCCTCGGCGACGACCCGCTCGGCTGGGTGCCGTGGGTCGCGCTGGCCACGTCGCAGACGCTCCTCACCGCGGCCGTCTCGCCGCTGATCACGCTGGCCTACCGCTGGGTGCCCCGATGGCGCGGCACGCGCGCCGTGCGGCTCGGCGTCCTGCCCCTCGTGGTCGCGGGCGCGTGGACCACGCGCGAGCTCGTGCTCGGCTCCTGGCCCTACGGCGGCTTCCCGTGGGGGCGGCTCGGCATGAGCCAGTCGGCGAGCCCCGTCGCCCCCGTCGCGTCGTGGCTCGGCGTCTCCGGGCTCACCTTCTGCATGGTGCTGCTGTGCGCCGCGGTGATCGAGGTCGTGCGGCACGCGACGGCGACGCCGTCGGCCGGGCGCGGACGGTGGCTCGCCGGGGCGCCCGCCGTGGCGCTCGCGGTCGTGCTGGTCGCCCTGCCCCCGTTCCCCACCGCGCCGGCAGGCACGCTGCGCGTCGGCGCGGTCCAGGGCAACGGCCCCGCCGCCTACGTCGACGAGCGGGGTCCCGGCGACCTGCTGCGCGCCCAGCTCGACGCGTCCGAGCCCCTCGAGGACGAGCGCGTCGACCTCGTCGTCTGGCCGGAGGGTGGCGTCGGCGCCGACCCCGTGGCCGACGGCGGCGCCGCCACCGCACTCTCGTCCGCCGCCCACCGGTACCAGGCCCCGCTGCTGGTCAACGCTGCCTCCTGGCGCGGGGAGCGGATGTTCAACACGTCCTTCCTCTGGACCGAGGGCGGGCCCACCGCCACGCACGCCAAGCGCCATCCCGTGCCGTTCGGCGAGTACGTGCCCGACCGCGCGTTCTACGGCGCCATCGTGCCCAGCCTCGTGAACCTGCTCGCCCGCGAGTACAGCCCCGGCAGCGACGCGCCCGTCGTCGACACGGGTGACACCGTCGTCGGTCTGGCGATCTGCTTCGACGTCGTGTTCGACGACGTCGTCCGCGAGGGCGTGCAGGGCGGCGCCCAGGCGTACATGTTCCAGACCAACAACGCCGACTTCCGCGGCACCGACGAGAACCTGCAGCAGACGGCCATGGCGCGCATGCGCGCCGTCGAGACCGGACGTGCCGTCGTCAACCTCTCGACCACCGGCACCAGCCAGGTCTTCGGGCCCGACGGCGCACCCGGGCCCGCGCTGCCCGCCGACGAGGCGGGGATCATCGTGACCGACGTCGAGCTGCGCGACGGCGTCACCGCGGGCGTGCTCGTCGGGCCGTGGCTCCAGCGGGGGATCGTGGTCGGCACCGTGCTGGCGTTGGCGGCGCTCGCGGTGGCGGGGCGACGGCGGGCCTGAGCTCGGGCGTGCCGTGACCCGGGTGCCGGCTCGGTCGGCACGCGTGTCGGTGTCCTTCGCTACGGTGCTGGGACGGAGCCGGCGGCGGATTCTCGACACGGGGGTGCTCATGGGTGGTGCCAAGGTCGACCTCAAGAAGAGCCTCGACGCGTACCGGGCACAGCGGGGCCGGTTCCGGCTGCTCGACGTCCCGGACCAGCAGTACCTCGTGGTCGACGGGCACGGCGACCCGAACACGGACGTCTTCGCCGCGGCGGTCGAGGCGCTCTACCCGGTGGCGTACGCGGTGAAGTTCGCGAGCAGGCAGCAGCTCGGGCGTGACTTCGTCGTCATGCCGCTCGAGGGGCTGTGGTGGGCGCACGACCTGGACGTGTTCACCGTCCGCCGGGACAAGGCGCACTGGGACTGGACGCTCATGGTGCTGCAGCCGGACTGGGTCGGGCCGGACCTGGTCGCCGAGGCCGTCGAACGGGTGCGCGGGCGGGGCGCTCCCGCGCGGCTCGACGACGTGCGGTTCGAGCGCCTCGCGGAGGGGCGGTGCGTGCAGACGCTGCACGTCGGCTCGTTCGACGACGAGGCGGACGTGCTCGCGCGGATGCACGACGAGTTCGTGCCGGCGAACGGACTGCGCCTGGCGGGGCGGCACCACGAGATCTATCTGAGCGACGTGCGGCGGGTGGCGCCCGAGAAGCGGCGGACGATCCTGCGACAGCCGGTGGAGGTCGCGGAGTAGGGCGGGGCCCCGTGCAGGGTTGTCCACAGGGGTGTCGGCCGCGCGGCGGATCGATCAGGTGTTCGATAGGATGATGCCACGACGGAGGCGATGTGCGAGGTGGGTGCGATGGATGAGGTGCGCGAGCGCGTTGGCGTGGCAGCCGACCTGGCGCCGGGTCGCGCGCCCACGGAACCCGGGCGTGGTGGTCCCGGCATGTCCGGCGCCGCCCCGGTGCTCGACGCCTCGCTCGTGGCGCGCCTCCGAGCGGTGATCGCGGACGGCGTGCTGCCCGGCGCCGGTGACCCGGTGCGCTCGGTCTTGCGCGGGACCGCGGCCGCCTGGGTCGATCTGCTGGCCGAGCTCGAGAAGGTGAAGCACTCGGTCGCGGCCGCGCAGGCGCGCGCGGCCGTCGCGCTGGACGAGGTGACCCGCGCGGCGGAGGCTGACCAGGGTGTCCGGGCGGAGCGCCGGGGCCGCGGCGTGCCGGCGCAGGTGGGCGCGGCGATGACCCGGTCGCCGCACGCGGGCGCCTCCTTCCTCGGCGCCGCCCGCGTGTGGGTGCAGCAGATGCCGTACACGTTCGAGGCGCTCCGGGTCGGGGCGCTGAGCGAGTGGCGCGCCATGATCCTCGTGCGCGAGACGTCGCACCTGAGCCCGGAGCACCGTGCCGTGGTCGACGAGGAGGTCTGCCGCGACCTGGCGGCGCTCGCCGGGCTGGGCGCCAAGCGGCTCGCCGCGCGGGTCCAGGCGATCGCCGCGCGGCTCGACGTGCACGCCACGGTGCGGCGGCTCGCGAGGGCCGAGGGGGAGCGGCACGTCTCGGTGCGCCCTGCACCCGACCTCATGGTGTACCTCACGGCCCTGGTGCCGATGAAGCAGGGCATCCAGGCCTACGCCCAGCTGCGGGCCCACGCCGACGCGGCGCGGGCCGCGGGCGACGGGCGCTCCGGCGGTCAGCTGATGGCTGACGCGCTGATCGAGCGCGTGACTGGCCGTGACCGGGCCGACGACGTCCCGGTCACGGTCAACCTCCTCGTGTCGGACGAGACGCTGCTCGCGGGCGGCGCCGACCCCGGGGTGGTGCTGGAGGGTTCCTCGGCGGGTGCGGGCGTGGTGCCCGCACCGGTGGCGCGCGAGCTGGTCGCCGCCGGTGTCGACGCCGACGCAGCCTGGTTGCGGGCGATCTACGTGAGCCCGGCCGGGCGCATGCTGGCCACGACGAGCACGAGCCGGTTCTTCCCCTCCGGCATCTCCGCGGTGCTCCGCGCGAGGCAGCAGGGCATCTGCGCGACGCCGTACTGCGACGCGCCCGTCCGGCACGCCGACCACGTGCTGCCGTACGGCGAGGGAGGCGCGACGAGCCTGGCGAACGCGCAAGGGCTGTGCGTCCGGTGCAACCACGCGAAGCAGGCGCCCGGTTGGGTGCAGAGACTGTCGGGTGAGGACGGTCCGGAGGTCGCCGAGACCGTGACTCCGACGGGGCACACGTATGCGTCGGTCCTGCCACGGCCGCCGCGCGCCCTCGGCAGGACCGCGCCGCGCGGCGGAGCGATCCTCCGGCCCCGGCGGGGAACACCCCGGCGGTCCGGGTCAGGGTCGCATCCACCCGGGGGTTGACGCCGTCAAACCTCGGTCCAATGTGCGGTCCGGGCCGGGCGACCTAGGTTCGCGGTATGACCACGGTTTCTCGGACGCCGTCCGCCGGCGCACTGCTCACCCGCCCCCTCGTGCGCGCGCTGCTCGTCGTGCTCGCCGGCTTCCTCCTGGGCGGCCTGACGTCGTACGCGCAGGGCTTCCTGCCGGAGGCATTCTCCTCGTTCGCGAACTCGTCGAGCGGGTGGACGATCCTCACCGTGGCGCTCGTCTTCTGGTCCCGCCTCCGCACCGGCCCCGCGGCGGCGCTCGGCACGGCGACCTTCGTGGTGCTCCTGCTCGGCTACAGCGTGGCCGCCCAGCTGCGCGGCTACTACTACGACCCCACGACGTGGCTCGTCATCGGCATCGTCGTGGGCCCGTTCGTCGGTGTCGCCGCGGCGTGGCTGCGGGGCACCGGTCTCGGTGCCGCCCTGGCCGCGGGCGTGCTCGCGGGCGTCGGCCTGGGGGAGGCGGTGTACGGCCTGACCGTGGTGCACGAGACGACCAGCCCCGTGTACTGGTCGGTGCTCGGCGTCGCGGCCCTCGCGCTGCTGGTCGGCATGCTGGTGCGCCGGGTCCGCGGGGCGCTGCCCGCGGCGGTCGCGGTGGTGACGGCGCTCGTCGTGACGGCGGGCGTGCCGGTGGGGTACGCGTCCCTGGGGTGACCGATGAGTTCGCGGCGCCCGCGGCGTCGACAGGGTGTTCCCGCTTCCGTTCACACCGCAAGGAGCCCGGCATGGCCGTCACCCAGATCTTCGTGAATCTTCCCGTCGCCGACGTGCAGGCGAGCAGGGCCTTCTACGAGGCCGTCGGCGCCTCGGTCAACCCGGAGTTCTCCGATGAGTCGTCGACGAGCCTCGCGCTGGGCGAGATCGTCTTCGTCCAGATCATGAACCACGCGAGGTTCACGTCGTTCACCAAGCGGCCCGTCGCGACCGACGGCGTCGAGGTGATCAACGCGCTGGGCGTCGGCTCGCGCGAGGAGGTCGACCGGATCGCCGACGCCGCCCTGCAGGCAGGCGGCACCGAGTCGAACGACGCCCAGGACCTGGGCTGGATGTACAACCGGGCGTTCGCCGACCTCGACGGTCACCACTGGGAGGTCGCCTTCCTGGACGAGGCGGCGATGGCCGAGGCCTTCGCGGCCGAGGGCGCCTGACGACCGCCCTCCCTCTGATACCTGTTTGAGAATAGTTCTCAGATCTGCTTGACTCCGGATCGACATGAGAATGATTGTCATTCCAGAGGGAGGGAGTGGGCGGTCTCCGGCCGCCCGACCACGATGAACCGACACACCACCCGCGCGGCCGCAGGACTCGGTGCCGCGCTGTCCCTGCTCCTGCTGAGCGCCTGTGCCACGGACGGCGGGGCGGCGGCCGGCTCGCCGTCGCCGTCCGCCACGGACGCCCACGACGCCCACGACGACGAGCGCGAGGCGACCGAGGCGCAGGCGAGCACGCCCCGTGTCGCGGTCACCTACGACGGCGGCGTGCTCGTCCTGGACGCCCTGACCCTCGAGCCCGTCGGTGACATCGGGCTCGACGGCTTCGCACGCCTCAACCCGGCGGGCGACGAGCGCCACCTGCTCGTCTCCACCACCGGCGGGTTCCAGGCCCTCGACCTGGGCACCTGGGCCGAGGGCCACGGCGACCACGACCACTTCTGGACGGCCGAGCCGGCCCTCACCGACGTGCGGTACGACGCCACCGAGCCCGGCCACGTCGTCGTCCACGAGGGGCGCACCGCCCTGTTCGACGACGGCACGGGCCTCGTCCGCGTCGTCGACTCCGAGCACGTGGCCGACCACGACGCCGCGGCGCGGGAGCACACGACCCCGGAGCCGCACCACGGCGTCGCCGTCCCGCTGTCCGACGACACGCTCGTCGTCTCCGAGGGCACGCCCGACGCGCGCACCGGCATCCGGGTGCTCGACGCCGCCGGCGAGGAGGTCGCGGCGTCGGACGAGTGCCCCGGCGTGCACGGCGAGGCCGTCGCGGCCGACGAGGCGGTCGTCATCGGCTGCGAGGACGGGGCGCTGGTCTACGCCGACGGCGAGATCACCAAGGTCGACGCGCCCGACGCCTACGGCCGGATCGGCAACCAGGCGGGCACCGAGGCGTCGCCGGTCGTGCTCGGGGACTACAAGACGGACCCCGACGCCGACCTGGAGCGTCCGACCCGGGTCTCCCTCATCGACACCCGGGACGGGTCGCTCGAGCTGGTCGACCTGCCGTCGTCGTACACGTTCCGGTCGCTCGCCCGGGGTGCCGACGGCGAGGCCCTCGTGCTCGGCACCGACGGGCAGCTGCACGTGATCGACCCCGAGGCGGCCGAGGTGACGTCGTCGATCCCGGTCATCGACGCGTGGGAGGAGCCGCTCGACTGGCAGGAACCGCGCCCGGCGATCCTGGCGCTGGACGGGTCGGTGTACGTGACCGACCCGGCGACCGACTCGATCCACGCGGTCGACGTCGAGACGGGCGAGGTGTGGAAGTCGGCGGAGCTCGGCGTCACGCCGAACGAGCTGAGCGGCGTCACCGGCGCGGGCCACGACCACTGACACACCGCTGAGTGCTGGATCTTCGCCCTCTCCGACGGTCCGGAGGGGCGAAGATCCAGCACTCAGCGGGGGTGGTCAGGCGGTGCGGAAGAAGGTGCGGAGGTCGTCGACGACGGCGTCGGGCACCTCCATCGCCGCGTAGTGGCCGCCCCGGGGGTGCTCGGACCAGTGCTCGATGCGGGCGTTGTCGCGCTCGGCCAGCGCCCGGATGGTCTGGAAGTCGTCCGCGAAGACGGCGACGCCGATCCGGCCCGTGCTCACCACCGGCTCGGCGCCCGAGCGCAGCTCGGTGTAGTGGTAGCGCACGGCCGTCGCCGCGGTGTTGGTGAGCCAGTAGAGGCTGACCTGGGCGAGGATCTGGTCGAGGGAGACCAGGCTCGTGCCGTTGCCGAAGCTCTCGAACAGCTCGCTGTAGGCCAGCAGCGCCACGGGGGAGTCGCTGAGCCCAGCGGCGATCGTCTGGGGTCGCGAGCCGTTCATCGCGTTGTAGCCGCCGACGCTCTGGAACCACTGCATGTGCTGCAGCGCCGCGAACTCCTTGGGGCCGAACCCGTCCATCTCGCCCTCGGCCCCCGAGGGGAACGAGAAGAGCTGGAGCACGTGGGCGCCGAGGAAGCCCTCGGGGTCGAGCACGGCGAGCTCGCGGCCGACCAGGGTCCCTGCGTCGGAGCCGTGCGTGCCGTAGGACTCGTAGCCGAGCCGCCGCATGAGGGCGTCCCACGTGCGGGCGACGCGGGCCATGGTCCAGGCGCCCCCGTCGGCGGGCTCGCTGAGCGGGGTGCTGAAGCCGAACCCGGGGATCGAGGGGATGACGACGTGGAAGGCGTCCTCGGCGCGGCCGCCGTGGGCGACCGGGTCGGTGAGCGGGCCGATCATGTCGAGGAAGTCGAGGAACGAGCCCGGGTAGGTGTGGGTGAGCACGAGCGCCCGTGCGCCCGGCTCGGCGGACCGCACGTGCAGGAAGTGCACGGTCTGGCCGTCGATCTCGGTGAGGAACTGCGGGTAGGCGTTGGCCCGCTCCTCGACGGCGCGCCAGTCGAACGCCGTGCGCCAGTGGTTGACGGCGTTCCGCAGGTAGGACTCGGGCGTGCCGTACTCCCAGGAGTCGCCGGGCGCGGCCGGCGCGAAGCGGGTGCGGGCGAGGCGCCGACGCGGTGCTGGCCCGCATCAACCCGGCGGTCGGCACGGTCGAGCCGCGCGACGACACGAGCAGCGTGCTCGTCACCGGCGGCGACAGCCTGGAGACGGTGGCGGTGTGGATCGGGATGCTCGGGCTCGACTTCTCGGTCGACGGGCCGCCCGGCCTGGTGGAGCACCTCGGGGTGCTCGCGCGGCGCTACGCGGCGGCGACCGGGGGCTGAGCGCCTCAGCCGGCGCGCTCGGCCAGCCGCCCGCGGAGCATCGAGGCGAGGATCCGGGTCAGCCGGGGCTCGAGCTCGACCAGGGCGTGCCCGAGCCTCGGGTCGGTGCGGTAGAGCTCGGCCACCTCCGGGCCCGGCGTGGCGATCTGGTAGAACGTGCCGGCCAGCGAGGTGGCCGCCGCGACGAGGTCGACGCCGTCGTCATCGGTGAGGGCGGGCAGCGCCGCGCGGAGGGCGGCCCCGATGGCGCCGAGCCCCTCGCCGGTCGTGAGCTTGAACTCCCGGACCTTCTCCACCGAGACGTTGCGCTCCAGGTTGAGCGGGGTCTGGGCGAGCAGGTCGCAGAACATCGGCCGCCCGGCCAGCGAGGCGGCGACGGCCCCGGCCACCGAGCCGGCGTCGGGCCGCTCGAGGGCACGCACCCGCCCGGCGAGGTCGGGCGCCCAGTCCTGCCAGCCCTCGGCGGTGAGTTGCAGGAAGATCTCCTCGCGGGTCTCGAAGTACCGCAGCATCGCGGACTTGTGCATGCCGACGGCCTCGGCGATGTCGGTGAGGGTGACCTGCCGGATGCCACGCTCGGCGCCGAGCCGCCGTGCGGCGTCGAGGATCGTCGCCTCGCGGAGGCGCTTGGCCTCGGGGGACCGGGCTCGCTGGAACTCGCGTGTCGGCATGGTCACATCTTAGCGCAACAGGGTTGCGCAAGATAGCGCAACGGTGTTGTAGTAAAGCCATGCAGACGCAGACGTGGTTCGTCACCGGTTCCTCCCGCGGCTTCGGCCGCTCACTTGTCCGCGCGGCGCTCGCCGCCGGTCACCGCGTCGCCGCCACGGCACGGCGCCCCGAACAGCTCGACGACCTCGTGGCCGAGTGCGGCGACCGGGTGCTCCCGCTCCGGCTCGACGTGACCGACCCGGCGGCCGCCCGCACGGCGCTCGCCGAGGCCGCGGCCCGGTTCGGGCGGCTCGACGTGATCGTCAACAACGCGGGCTACGCCAACGTCAGCCCGATCGAGACCACGCCCGACGACGACTTCCGCACCCAGTTCGAGACCAACTTCTGGGGCGTGTACAACGTGTCGAAGGCGGCGCTCCCGCTGCTCCGGGAGCAGGGCGGCGGGCTCGTCGTCCAGTTCTCCTCGGTGGGCGGCCGGGTCGGCGGTTCGCCGGGCATCGCGTCGTACCAGGCGGCGAAGTTCGCGATCGACGGGTTCAGCCGGGTGCTGCGCGCCGAGACCGCGCCGTTCGGGGTGCGAGTGCTCGTGGTGGAGCCCAGCGGGTTCCGCACTGACTGGGCGGGCTCGTCCATGTCCGTCGCCGACGTGCCGCCGGAGTACGAGCCCACCGTCGGCGCGATGAACTCGCGGCTGCGGCAGGGGGAGTCCGGCGCCGCAGGCGACCCGGACCGCGCCGCGCAGATCCTCGTCGCGCTCGCGGGCCGCGACGACCTGCCCGACAACCTCCCCCTCGGGCTGAACGCCGCCGAGATGTCGGTGGCCCAGGACCGCAGGCTGCTGGAGTCCGACCAGCGCTGGAGCGCCGTGAGCCGGTCCGCGGACTACGGTCAGCCCCTCCCTGCCGAGGCGCTTGCTCATCTGTGACCGCTCGTCTGCTCATCTGTTAGCCTGGCGAAGGATTCACACCGGAGTCGGAAGGGCGGCGGAGCAGGACGATGACGGCACTCAGCGAGAAGACCCTCGACGGCCTGGTGGGGTCCGCGCCGCAGGGCGCGGACCTCACCGTCCCCACCTACGACCGGTCCGGGCTGACGACGGGGATCGTGCACCTCGGCGTCGGCGGCTTCCACCGGGCCCACCAGGCGATGTACCTCGACCGCCTCATGGCCGACGGCAAGGCCAGGGACTGGGCGATCTGCGGTGTCGGCGTGCTGCCGGGCGACGCGCGGATGCGGGACGCCCTGGCTGCGCAGGACGGCCTCTACACCCTCGTGCTCAAGCACCCCGACGGCACCCTGCGGGCGCGCGTCATCGGCTCGATCACCGAGTACCTGCTCGCGCCCGACGACCCGGAGGCCGTGCTCGAGAAGATGGCCTCGCCCGAGGTGCGCATCGTCTCCCTGACGGTCACGGAGGGCGGGTACAACATCCACCACGTGACGGGCGAGTTCGACCTCACCGACCCGGGCGTGGCCGCCGACCTGGCCGACGGCGCCGTCCCGGCGACGACCTTCGGGCTGGTCACCGAGGCCCTGCGCCGCCGCCGCGACAGGGGCGTGCCGCCGTTCACCGTGATGAGCTGCGACAACATCCAGGGCAACGGGGAGGTCGCACGCCGCGCGTTCACGACGTTCGCGCGCGCCAAGGACGCCGAGCTCGCCGACTGGATCGAGGCGAACGTCGCGTTCCCGAGCTCGATGGTCGACCGCATCACCCCCGTGACCACCGACGCCGACCGCGCCATGGTCGCCGAGCGGTTCGGCATCGACGACGCGTGGCCCGTCGTCGCCGAGCCGTTCGAGCAGTGGGCGCTCGAGGACACCTTCCCCACGGGCCGCCCGCCGTTCGACGACGCCGGGGTGCAGGTCGTGGACGACGTCGAGCCCTACGAGCTGATGAAGCTGCGCCTGCTCAACGCCAGCCACCAGGCCCTGTGCTACGTCGGCTACCTGGCCGGGCACCGGTACGCGCACGAGGTCGCGGGCCAGGAGGTCTACGCCCGGTTCCTGCGCGGCTACATGGACCGGGAGGGCACGCCGACGTTGGAACCCGTGCCCGGCATCGACCTCGACGCGTACAAGGCCACGCTCGTGGAGCGGTTCGCCAACCCGCACGTCGCCGACACCCTGGCCCGGCTCTGCGCCGAGTCCTCCGACCGCATCCCGAAGTGGCTGCTGCCCGTCGTCCGGTACCACCTCGAGCACGGCGGGCCGATCGAGCACGCGGCGCTCGTCGTCGCCTCGTGGGCCCGCTACGACGAGGGTGTCGACGAGGCCGGTGAGCCCATCGAGATCGTCGACCGGCTCGCCGACCGTCTGCACGCGGCGGCGCTCGCGCAGCGCGACGACCCGCTGGCGTTCCTCCGGGACCGCGAGGTCTTCGGCGACCTCGTCGACGACGAGCGGTTCACGACCGCCTACGCCGCGGCGCTCGCGTCCCTGCACGAGCGCGGCGCGCGCGCCACGGTCGAGGACCTGGTGGCACGGACGGGCCGCTAGTCCGCCCGGTACAGCTCCTCGAGCGCCGTGGCGGCGGCGTCGTCGATGACCAGGGTCGTGGCGACGCCGCCGTGCACGGCGGCCACCAGCCCGGGCGCGACAGCGGAGCCGTAGCCGATCGCGATCACCTCGGGGGTCGCGGCGAGCTGCTCGAGCGTGACGCCGACGACCCGCTCGTCGAGGCTCGTCCGCACCGGCTGGCCGACGGCGTCGAACAGCCGGCCCGAGCACTCGGCGACGGCGCCCGCCGCCGTGGCTGCCTGCTGCTCCTCGGGGCTGATCTGCGGGAACACGGTCGAGGTGCGCTCCGACCAGTGGCCCACCGCGACGATCGCGACGTCGAGGTGGTCGGCCCGGGCCAGGGCGTCGGCGATCTCCGGCTGCCTGCGCATGCCCGCGGCGGTCGCGGCGTCGGCCACGAGGAGCGGGGACCAGACCGGCCACGTACGCACGCCCGGCATCTGGGCGAACGTGTTGATCAGCCCGAGCGAGTTGCCGCTGCCCTCGACGGGCAGCGCGCCGACGAGCTGGACGACGTCGCAGCTCGGCAGCTTGCCGATGTGCCGGACGGCGGCCTCGACGGTGCGCGACCACGAGATGCCGACGATCGAGCCCTCCGTGATGTGCCGCCGTGCCGCGTGCGCGAGCTCGATCGCGAGGTTCTCGCGCGTCGTGACGGTGTCGTCGCCGCTGGCCGCGACGAGCACCTCGCGGATGCCGAGCCGCTCGGCCAGGCGCCTGCCGCGCTCGCCGTCGACCCGCGGGGGCGTGATCTCGATGCGCACGATGCCCTGGTCCCTCGCCTGCGTGAGCAGACGTGCGACCTGGAACCGGGAGATGCCGCGGTCCCGGGCGATCTCGACCTTCGACTTGCCGTCGACGTAGTAGTCGGTGCTCACCTCGACCAGGAGGTTCGAGTCGTTCTGCGTCACCTGCGTCCTCTGGGGTCGGAGCCGAGCACTGCTGAGCGCGGGCTCTTGCTCACTTGAGCATAGCGAACTAGTCTGCGGATTGCAGATGAGCAGAGGATGAATCTCAGATGAGCGCGGCGGTGAGGCTGCGTCGAGGAGAGGACGAGGATGTTCCGACCGAGAGCGACGCCGGCCGCCGCGACCGCGGCCGTTGCGCTGGCGCTGTCCGGCTGTGCCGGCGCGGGCGCCGTGGGCGGCGGTGAGGGAGAGCAGATCGTCGTCGCGATCGTCTCCAACCCGCAGATGCAGGACGCGATCTCCCTGCAGGACGAGTTCCGCGCCGAGCACCCGGGCGTCGACGTCCGGTTCGTCTCGCTCCCCGAGAACGAGGCGCGCGCGAAGATCACCGCGTCCGTGGCGACGGGCGGCGGCGAGTTCGACGTCGTCATGATCTCCAACTACGAGACGCCCATGTGGGCCGAGAACGGCTGGATCGAGAACCTGCAGCCGTACATCGACGAGACGGAGGGCTACGACGCCGACGACTTCGTGCCCAGCGTCCGCGAGGCCCTGTCGTACGACGACGACATGTACTCCGTGCCGTTCTACGGCGAGTCCTCGTTCCTGGCCTACCGCGCCGACCTCTTCGAAGAGGCCGGGCTCGAGATGCCCGAGCGCCCGACGTGGGACGACGTGCGTGAGCTGGCGGCCGAGCTGAACGCGCCCCAGGACGACTTCTCCGGGATCTGCCTGCGCGGGCTGGCCGGCTGGGGCGAGGTCATGGCCCCGATGACCACCGCGATCAACACGTTCGGCGGCGGCTGGTTCGACGAGGACTGGAACGCGACGCTCGACTCGCCCGAGACCCGCGAGGCCGTGGAGACCTACATCGACACGGTGCAGCAGTACGGCCAGCCGGGCGCCGCGACGTCGGGCTTCGGCGACTGCCTCACGCGGTTCGCGCAGGGCCAGTCGGCCATGTGGTACGACGCGACGTCGATGGTCTCGACCGTCGAGGACCCGGCGTCGTCCACCGTGGCGGGCAAGGTCGGCTACGCCCCGGCGCCCGTCGCGGACACCGGGTCGGCCGGCTGGCTGTACTCGTGGTCGCTGGCGATCCCGTCCACGAGCGAGCACAAGGACGCCGCCTGGGACTTCGTCTCCTGGATGACCGACAAGGACTACCTGCGCCTGGTCGGTGAGGAGATCGGCTGGGAGCGCGTGCCGCCCGGCAGCCGCCTGTCCACCTACGAGATCCCCGAGTACGCCGAGGTGTCGCAGGCCTACGCCGACGCGACCCTCGACTCCATGAACGGCGCCACCCAGGAGTCCGCGATGACGCACCCGGTGCCCTACCCGGGCATCCAGTTCGTCGGCATCCCCGAGTTCCAGGACCTCGGCACGCGGGTGGGCCAGCAGATGTCCGCGGCGATCGCGGGTCAGGTCTCGATCGACGAGGCCGTCGCACAGTCCCAGCGCTACGCCGACACCGTGGCCGAGACCTACCGGGCCCAGGAGGAGCAATGAGCACCTCGACCATCGACCGGCTGGAGGGCTCGCGCCGCGCCGCGCGCGCCGCGGCGTCGGAGCGGGCGGTGAGCCGCGCGGAGGGGTGGCGCCGTCGAGGGCCGCTGCTGCCCGCGCTGATCTTCACGATCATCGTCACGCAGCTGCCGTTCCTCGTGACGATCTGGTACTCGCTGCGCGCGCAGAACCTGCTGCGGCCCGGCGAGGACCTCTTCGTCGGCCTGTCCAACTACGCCGACATCGCCGCCGACTCCACGTTCCGCCAGACGGCGCTCAACTCCGTGGTCATCACGCTCGGCTGCGTGCTGGTCGCGATGGTGCTCGGCATCCTGCTGGCCCTGCTGCTCGACCGCCCCTTCGCGGGCCGGGGCCTGGCGCGCACGATGCTCATCACGCCGTTCCTCGTCATGCCGGTCGCCAGCTCCGTGCTGTGGTCGGTCGCCCTGCTCAACCCGACCTACGGCCTGCTCAACTGGGTGATCGGGCTGGTGGGCATCGAGGCGGTCGACTGGACCTCGACCTTCCCCGTCGTCGCCATCCTCATGGCCCTGGTCTGGCAGTGGACGCCGTTCATGATGCTGCTCGTGCTCGCCGGTCTGCAGGCCCAGCCGAAGGACGTGCTCGAGGCCGCGTCCGTCGACGGCGCGGGCCCGTGGCGCACCTTCACCTCGATCACGCTGCCGCACCTGCGCCGGTACATCGAGCTGGGCGTGCTGCTCGGCGTCATCTACGTGGTCAACACGTTCGACCAGATCTACCTCATGACGGCGGGCGGGCCCGGCACGGCCAGCGCCAACCTGCCGTTCTACATCTACCAGCGCGCGTTCCTCGGGTTCGACATCGGGCAGGCCGCCGCCATGGGCGTCGTCGTCGTGATCGCCACGATCATCGTGGCCTCCGCCGCGCTGCGCCTCATCTTCCGCAGCTTCGAGGTCAAGGAGTGAGCATGTCCGCCGATACCCGAACCTCGCTCCGTCCGGCCCGCGGCCGGGCGACCGGCGGCGTGCTGACCACGCTGACCTGGCTGCTGGCCCTGGCGTTCTTCTTCCCCGTCGCCTGGATGGCCGCCACCGCGTTCAAGCAGGAGAACCAGGCGGCGTCCGACCCGCCCACGTGGTTCTTCGCACCGACGCTCGACCAGTTCCGTGCCGTGATCGAGGGCGGCAGCGGCACGTACGTGGCCAACTCCGCCATCGCGACGGGCGTGTCCACGCTGCTGGTGCTGCTGCTCGGCGTGCCGGCCGCGTACGCGCTGTCGATCCGGCCGGTGGAGAAGGTCAGCGACGTGCTGTTCTTCTTCATCTCGACCAAGATGCTGCCGGTCGTGGCCGTCATCGTGCCGATCTACGTGGTGGCGGGTCAGCTCAAGGTGCTCGACAACATCTGGACCCTCGTGGTCCTGTACACCGCGATGAACCTGCCGATCGCGGTGTGGATGATGCGGTCGTTCTTCCTCGAGGTGCCCGGCGAGGTGCTCGAGGCCGCGTCGGTCGACGGCGCGGGGCTGATGCGCACGATGCGGTCGGTGCTGCTGCCGATGGTGGCGCCCGGCATCGCGGCGACGGCGCTCATCTGCGTGATCTTCGCCTGGAACGAGTTCTTCTTCGCACTGAACCTCACGGCGTCGCGGGCCGCGACCGTGCCCGTGCTCATCGTGTCGACGATGACGAGCGAGGGCCTGTTCCTGGCCCGCCTGTGCGCGGCGGCGCTTCTCGCCTCGCTGCCGGTGATCATCGCGGGCTGGGTGGCGCAGAAGCAGCTCGTGCGCGGCCTGTCGATGGGGGCCATCAAGTAACCGGTCGCCCTGGTGAAAACGTCCGATGAGGATAGATTTCACCCAGATTTAACTGAGCGACCTTCAGTTCGCCCGGCCCGCGTGCGAGCGTGGGGTCGGCACCGTGGCCCGCCGGGGGTCGCGGGCCGGGCGACACGGAGGTCGAGCATGCGCACACGTCTCGGACGGGCCTGGGCGAGCGGGGTGTCCGCGCTGGCGGTCGCGGCAGGGGTGCTCGCGGCACCGGGCGCGGCGGCGCAGGGGGCCGGGACGGCGCAGGCCGTCGCCGACGTGCCCGCCGGCTACTACGACAGCGCGGAGGGCCTGACGGGCGAGGCCCTCAAGGCGGAGCTCAACGACATCATCAGCGACGCGGACGCGCTGTCCTACAGCCAGGTCTGGGACGGGCTGAAGGCCACGGACGAGGACCCGGCGAACCCGGACAACGTGATCCTCCTGTACAGCGGTGAGTCGCGGGCCAAGTCGCTGAACGGCGGCAACGTCGGGGACTGGAACCGTGAGCACGTCTGGGCCAAGTCCCACGGCGACTTCGGCACGGCGACCGGTCCGGGGACCGACCTGCACCACCTGCGCCCGACCGACGTGCAGGTCAACAGCGTCCGCGGCAACAAGGACTTCGACAACGGCGGCAGCGAGGTCAGCGACGCGCCGGGCAACTTCACCGACGACGACTCGTTCGAGCCGCGCGACGAGGTCAAGGGCGACGTCGCCCGCATGATCCTCTACATGGCCGTGCGCTACGAGGGTGAGGACGGCTTCGCCGACCTGGAGCCCAACGACCAGGTCGACAACGGCTCGGCGCCGAACATGGGCAAGCTGTCCGTGCTCCTGGAGTGGAACGCCGCCGACCCGGTGTCCGACTTCGAGGCGAACCGCAACGACGTCATCTACACCGACTTCCAGCACAACC
>DATGOB010000061.1:0-14077 GCA_036010205.1 Promicromonospora sp.
CCCGCTGCCGACGCAGCGCGTGCTCGAGGGGCGGTTCGCGCGGGCGCGCCTCGCCGTCGTGCCCGAGGTGGGGCACCTGGCGCACTACGAGGCGCCGGGCGCGGTCGCACGCGAGTTGGCCGACTTTCTTCGCGAACTGGCACACAACGGGTGAATTTTTGACCGTTACCGTTCCGTGACCTAGTCTCGGAGGGGATGACCCGCGCAGAGATCACCCCCGACGCCCTTGCCTCCACGCAGGACTCCACGCAGGACTCCACCGACGGCCCCGCCCATGGGGCCACCGGGAGTCGCGGGAAGCAGGGAGCAGGCCGTCTCGTGGCCATGGACGGCCTGCGGTTCGGCGCGGCCGCCGCGGTGCTGCTCTACCACTTCACCGCCACCTCGACCGTGGCGAGCTACTGGGGCACCATCCCGGAGCGCGCGTTCCCCGTGCTCAACGAGGTCACGCGGTACGGCTGGCTCGGCGTCGAGCTGTTCTTCATGATCTCCGGCTTCGTGATCCTGCTCAGCGCCGACGGGCGCGGCGTCGCCGGGTTCGTCGCCTCCCGCGTAGGTCGCCTGTTCCCCGCCTACTGGGCGTGCATCGTCGTCACGGTCGCCCTGCAGCGCGTGTGGTCGGGCGGGCGGCAGACCACGCTGTTCGAGACGCTGGTCAACCTCACGATGGTCCAGGACCTGTTCGAGGTGACGGGGGTCCAGGTCGTGTTCTGGACGCTGCTCGTCGAGCTCAAGTTCTACCTGCTGGTCCTCGTGGTGCTGGCCCTCGGCCCGTTCACGCGGCACCGCGTGCTCGCGTTCGCCGCGCTGTGGCCGCTGGCCGGCTGGGCCGCGCAGGAGCTCGGCGCCGCCTGGCTCGCGGAGTGGCTGGTGCCCGACTACGCGCCGTACTTCGCCGTGGGCATGCTGCTGTTCCTCGCCTACCGCGACGGGTTCGACCTCGCGACGAGCCTCCTGCTCGCCGGGGCGCTGGCGCTGTCCGTGCTGCGGGTGCTCGACGCCGCGGGGCGCGCGTCCGACCTGCAGGGCGTGACGGTCGACCCCACCGTCACCGTGGTCGTCCTCCTGCTGTGTGTCGCCGCGGTCTGGGCGACGACGCTGCGCCGCAGCACGGCACCGTCCCGGCGCGTCGCGACCGTGCTGGGCACCTTCGGCGCGCTGACGTACCCGGTCTACCTGGTGCACACCCAGTTCGGGTACGCGGTGATCGACGTGCTGGCCCACGAGACGACCCGCACGGTCGCGCTCGTCGCGGCGGGCGGCCTGAGCATCGTGCTCGCCGTGGCCATCCACTACGGCGTCGAGCGGCCGACGTCGGCCCGGCTGCGGCGCGCGGTGCAGGACGGGCTGCGGCGGTGCGGGAGCGCGGTGCGCGCCCGAGGGCTGCTGCCGCAGCCGCGGTCCTGACGGCGCCCCTCGGCCCGGCCGGGGCGCTCAGCGCGGCGGGTCCGCGACGGCGTACGGGAGCCGGTGCAGCAGCTCCGCCTGCTCCTCGGCGCGCCGCCGCTCGCGCAGACCGGCCTCGAGCTCGCGCTCGCGGCGCGCGGAGAGCACGGCGTGCAGGAACGCCTCCGGGTGGGTGCCGGGCGGGGGACCGGGCGCGACGTAGGGCTCGATCCGCCCGGCGAGGTCGTCCGCGAGCTGCGCGCGGGACTCGGGCGCGAGGCGCGCCGCGCGGCCGAGGAGCTGGCGGGCGGCCAGCGCCAGCCCGTCGGGCAGGCGGCGCATGTCGGCCGTGCGCGCCCACGCCTCGAGCGACTGCGGCATCACGACGGGCGCCGACGGCGGCCGGCCGCCGCGCACCCGGACGGCGTAGGTGCCCGCGGCCAGGTCGCCGAGGCGCTTGCCCTTGGCGTTGGCGAGCGAGGCGATCGCCGCGACGCCACCGAACGTCATCCACAGCTCGAGGACGCCGATGAGCGCGCGCACGAGGGCGTGCCGGAACCGGACCGGCCCGCCGTCGTCGCGTACCACCCGGATGCCGCACGCGAGCTTGCCGACCGAGCGGCCGCGCGACAACGTCTCGATCGTGACGGGCACGACGACGAGGAGGACGGCGAGCAGCACCGACACGATGATCACGGCCGCGTCCTGGCTCACCGCCAAGGTCTCCGCGAACCAGGTGATGCCGAGGATCAGCGCGGCCACGACCACCACGAGCAGGATCAGGAAGTCGAGGAGCGCGCCCATGGCGCGGGTGATGAACGACGCGGGGCGCGCGTCGAGCACCACGCCCTCGCCGATGACGATGCCGTCCTGCACGGTTCCTCCGCCCGGTCCGATGGTCCTGTGCGGCAGACTACCGTCGTGGACATCGACGCCTTCACCACCGTGCACTCCGCGGAGTGGGACCGCCTGCGCGAGCTCTCGGCCCGGCGGCGCCTGGACGGCGCGGAGTCGGACGAGCTCGTGCGCCTGTACCAGTCGGTCGCGACACACCTGTCCACCGTCCGGTCGACCGCCCCGGACCCGGCCCTGGTCACCCGGCTGTCCGACGTCCTCAACCGGGCGCGGACCCGGATCGCGGGCGCCCACGAGCCCGCGTGGCGCGAGGTCGTGCGGTTCGCCGTGGTGTCGCTGCCCGCCGCGTTCTACCGCATCCGCTGGTGGACCCACGCGGTGACGGCGGCCTGCCTGCTCGTCGCGGTCGTGGCGGGGGTCCACGTCGCGAGCTCCGAGGAGGCCCTCGACGCCCTCATGCCGTCCGCACAGCGCGAGCAGTACGTGAACGAGGCGTTCGCGTCCTACTACGACCCGGGCATCGGGTTCGCGGGCGTGGTGTGGACCAACAACGCCCGCATCGCCGCGCTCTCCGTGGCAGGCGGCATCACCGGCTTCTACCCGCTCGTGGTGCTCTACCAGAACGCGGCCCAGGTGGGTGCCATCGGCGGCATGATGGCGGCGTACGGCGAGCTGGACCTCTTCCTCACCCTCATCACCCCGCACGGCCTGCTCGAGCTGACCTGCATCTTCGTCGCGGGCGCCGCGGGGCTGCGGCTCTTCTGGTCCCTCGTCGACCCCGGGCACCTCCGGCGCACCGTCGCCCTGGCCGCCGAGGGGCGCGCGCTGATCACCACCGCCGTCGGGCTCGTCGTGGCGCTCGGCGTCTCGGGTCTCGTCGAGGGGTTCGTCACCGGGTCCGGGCTGTACTGGTGGCTCAAGATCGTCATCGGCGCCCTCGTGCTCGCCGCCTTCTGGACCTACGTGTACGTGCTGGGCGGACGCGCGGCCCGCGCGGGCGCGACCGGCGACCTCGCGGAGCAGGAACGCGGGGTCACGGTGGTCACAGCTGGGTGACAGCCCGGCAGCACGCGCCGACGACGCGGCCCGATGTCGGACTCGCGTACTAGGGTTGCGGCGCAGGAACGACACGAGACGACCCCCGGAGCACGCCCCATGACGACGCCCGAGAGCGCACCCGACCAGCCGGCGCAGCCGACGCCCCCGCAGCCGGGCGGGTCTCAGCCCACCGGCTGGGGCGAGCCGCCGCGGTACGGGCAGTACGCGCCCGGGTACGACCCGTCGGCGCAGCAGCCGCCCGCCACCGAGGGCGCGCCCGCGGGTCCGCCGCAGTACGGGGCGCCCCAGTACGGCCAGACCCAGTACGGCCAGACCCAGTACGGGCAGTCGCCGTACGCCGCCCAGTCGTCCGGTTACCGGCCGCCCGCCGACAAGCCGGGCATCGTCCCGCTCCGTCCGCTCACGCTGGGCGAGCTGTACGACGGGGCGTTCGGCGCCGTCCGGCACAACCCCGGGGTCACGCTGGGCCTCACGATCATCGTCGTCGTCGCCGCCGTCGCGCTCGGCACGCTGCTCAGCATCCCGCTGACCACCTGGTTCAGCGACCTGTTCGGCGGTCTGTTCGCGCAGATCGGGGACGACCCGGCCGCGCAGGAGCTCGGCTTCACGCAGGACCTCCTCGGTGTCACCTACGGCTCGCTCCTGGGCACCGGCACGCTGCTCGCGCTCGCCACCCCGCTCGCCATGGGCGTCATGGCCGTCTCCGTGAGCGAGTCGGTCATCGGCCGCAAGATCACCGTGGGGGAGGCCTGGCGGCGGGTCGGCCGACGCGCCTGGTACCTCATCGGGTTCGCGCTCCTGAGCGGCCTCGTCGGTCTCGTCGCGTACGCGATCGTCGTCGGCGTCGTCGTCCTCCTGGCGCTCGTCGACGCCACGCTCGCCGTGATCGGCGCGCTCGTCGCGCTCGCGGCGCTCGTGGTCGGCGGGTTCTGGCTGTTCACGCGCGTGCTGCTCGTCCCGCCGGCGCTCGCCGTCGAGGGCGGCGCCTTCTGGACCACGGTGGCGCGCGGGTGGAAGCTCACCCGCGGCTCGTTCTGGCGGGTGCTGGGCATCTACCTGCTCACGGCGCTGATCCTCGGCATCATCGGCCAGGTCGCTTCCGTGCCGGTCGGTCTCCTGCTCGGCGTGTTCCTGGCCTCCGCCAACGACACGGGCATCGCGCTGAGCTACAGCATCACCTACATCGTCACCGGCGGGCTGAGCGTGCTCTTCTCCGGCGGGGTCCTGGCCCTGCTCTACATCGACACCCGGATGCGACGCGAGGGGCTGGACGTGCAGCTGCAGGCCGCTGCGGCCGTGGCGGACAAGTGACATGAGGGCCGACCTGCCCGTGGTGCCCGACCGGGACACCGCCCGCGAGTGGCTCGCCGGCGAGCTCTCCAAGCCGGAGTACGCCGAGCGCGAGTCCCTCCTCGTGCGCCTGATCAACTGGCTGATCGAGCGCCTGACCTCGATCGAGTGGCCGAGCGCGCAGCTGTCCGGCCCGCAGGTCGGGCTCGTCGTCGTGGTGGTCGTCGTGGTCGTGCTGCTCGTCGCGTGGCTCGTCGCGGGGCCCGTGCGGCTCGGGCGCGCGGCCAGGCCGTCGGGCGAGGTGCTCGACGCCGAGGACACCCGCACGGCGGCGCAGCTGCGCGCGGCCGCGGACGCCGCGGCGTCCGCGGGCGACTGGCGCACCGCCGTCGTCGAGCGGTTCCGCGCCGTCGTGCGCGGCCTCGAGGAGCGGGTCGTCATCGACCCGCGGCCCGGCCGGACCGCGCAGGAGGCCGCCGCCGACGCCGGGGCGCGGCTCCCCGCCCAGGCCGCCGCCCTGCGCTCCGGCGCCGACCTGTTCGACGGCGTCGAGTACGGCGACCGTGTCGCGGGCGGGGACGACGACGCCGCGCTGCGCGCGCTCGACGCCGCCGTCGTCGCCGCCCGACCGGAGGTGGCCGCATGACCCAGCCGGTCCTCGTCCCGCCGTCGGCCACCACGGCGGCCTCCGCCACGCAGGCGGGCCCGTCCGACGAGCCGCCCGTGGTGATCGGCGACGACACGACGAGCCGGACGCGGGCCACGCGCCGGTGGCGCCGCCTGCGGTGGCCGCTCACCGTGCTCGTCGTGCTCGCCCTCCTCGTGCTCTTCCTCATGGTCGTCCGCCCCGCGACGTCGGCGGCGCCCTACGCCCCGGACAACCCGGAGGCCGACGGCGCGATGGCGGTCGCGGAGGTGCTCGGGGACCAGGGCGTGCACGTCACGCACGTGACGACGGTCGCAGAGGCCACCGCCGCGGCGGGTCCGGGCAGCACGCTGCTCGTCACGCCGAACCCGTCGTTCTTCGCCGACGACCAGATCTCGAGCCTGAACCGCACCGGCGCCGACCTCGTCGTGCTGCAGCCGGACTACAGCCTGGTCGACGGGGTCACGCGGGGGGCCGTCGACACGACGTACGGCACCGCGGACGGGCCGGTCGAGCCGCAGTGTGCCGACCCGGCCGCGCGGGCGGCGGGCCCCCTCAGCCTGCGGCCAGGGCTCTACGACACCTCCGTCGGCCCCGAGCGCCCGGAGCTGTGCTGGTCCGACGGCTCGGCGGCCGCCTACGCACGCCTCGAGCTCGGTGGCCGGTCGGTCACCGTGGTGAGCGACGCGTCCGTGATCCGCAACGACAGCGTGCTCGAGGGCGGCAACGCGGCGCTGGCCCTGTGGATGCTCGGGCAGCACGAGGACCTCGTCTGGTTCGTGCCCGACCCGATGGACGTGACGACCTCGGCGGACGAGCCCACGCCCGCCGACCGCGGGCAGATCGACGCGATCATGCCGCCGGGCTCCGCCCCGGTCGCGCTGGTCGTCGTGCTCGCCGCCGCGCTGCTCGTGCTGTGGCGTGTGCGCCGCCTGGGCCCGCTCGTGGTCGAGGACCTGCCCGTGCTCGTCCGCTCGGCCGAGACGACCCGCGGCCGCGCCCGCCTGTACCGGGCCGCGGGCGCCCGCGGCCACGCCGCGGCGGGCCTGCGTGCCGCGACGGCCGACCGGGTCGCCAAGCGGCTCGGCCTGGCCCGCTCGGCCGACGCCGACACCGTGGTCGACGCCGTCGTGACCGCGACCGACCGCCCGTCGCAGCAGGTGGCAGACCTGCTCTACGGCCCACCCCCCGCTGACGACGCCGCGCTCGCCGAGCTCGCGCGCCGACTCGACATCCTGGAGAGCGAGGTCCACCGACCGTGACCGAACCAGCCACCCCTCAGCCGACGCCGCAGACCACCGAACCCGCCGCCGCGCAGGCTCCCGCGACGCCCGACCGGCCCGCCGACGCACCCCCGGCGCCGTCCCAGGAGCTGCGCGGCGCGCTGGCTGCCGTGCGCACGGAGGTGGGCAAGGCCGTCGTGGGGCAGGACGCCGCCGTGACCAGCCTGCTCATCGCGCTGCTGTGCCAGGGGCACGTGCTCCTCGAGGGCGTGCCCGGCGTGGCCAAGACCCTCCTGGTCCGCACGCTGGCCGCCGCGCTCGACCTGGACACGCGGCGCGTCCAGTTCACGCCCGACCTCATGCCCGGTGACGTGACGGGCTCGCTCGTCTACGACGCGCGGACGGCCGAGTTCTCGTTCCGCGAGGGTCCGGTGTTCACCAACCTGGTGCTCGCCGACGAGATCAACCGGACGCCGCCGAAGACGCAGTCGTCGCTGCTCGAGGCCATGGAGGAGCGGCAGGTCTCGGTCGACGGCACCCCGCGGCGCCTGCCGGACCCGTTCCTCGTGATCGCCACGCAGAACCCCGTCGAGTACGAGGGCACCTACGCGCTGCCCGAGGCGCAGCTCGACCGCTTCCTGCTCAAGCTCGTGCTGCCCCTACCCGAGCGCGACCAGGAGGTCGAGGTGCTGGCCCGGCACGCCGCCGGGTTCGACCCGCGCGACCTGACCGCGGCCGGTGTGCGGCCCGTGGCGGACGCGGCCGTGCTCGAGCGCGCCCGCGCCGAGGTGGCCCAGGTGCAGGTCTCGCGCGAGGTGCTCGGCTACGCCGTCGACGTGTGCCGGGCGACCCGGTTCTCGCCGTCCCTCTCTCTCGGCGTCTCGCCGCGTGGTGCGACCGCGCTGCTGCGCACGGCCCGTGCGTGGGCGTGGCTGTCGGGGCGCTCCTTCGTGACGCCGGACGACATCAAGGCCCTGGCCCACCCGACGCTGCGGCACCGCGTGCAGCTGCGCGCCGAGGCGGAGCTGGAGGGCGTCACCGCCGAGGGCGTGCTGGACACGGTGCTGGCCTCCGTGCCCGTGCCGCGCTGAGGCGGCACGCATGGTCGTGACGTGGCGGGCCGCCGCCCTCATGGGGCTCGGTGTGCTGCCCGTGCTGCTGCTGCCCGCGACGGGGACCGTCCTGGTGTGGGCCGCCGTGGTGGTCCTCGCGTGCGTGGCGGACATCCTGCTCGCGGCGTCGCCCCGCCGGGTCGCGGTGCAGCGCCGCGTGCCCGCGTCGGTGCGCCTGCACTCCGAGACCACGAGCGAGCTCGTGGTGCGGAACGTGTCCGGCCGCCGGCTGCGCGCCGTCGTCCGGGACGCGTGGCCGCCGTCGGCCGGTGCCGGCCCGGGCCGGGGGAGCGGTGACCGGGCGCGTCCGGCGGCCGGCGGTCCCGGCAGGCACCACGTGACCCTGCCCGACGGCGAGGCGGCGCGCCTGCCCACCACCCTCGTGCCGACGCGGCGCGGCGACCGCTCGGCGGGCGGCGTGACCGTCCGCAGCCTCGGTCCTCTCGGGCTGGCCGGCCGTCAGGTGACCCTGCCCGTGCCCGGGGTGCTCCGGGTGCTGCCCGAGTTCGCCAGCCGCAAGCACCTGCCGTCGCGGCTCGCCCGGCTGCGGGAGATGGACGGCCGCGCGGCGGTGCAGATCCGCGGCGAGGGCACCGAGTTCGACTCGCTGCGTGAGTACGTCGAGGGCGACGACGTCCGCTCGATCGACTGGCGCGCCACGGCGCGGCGCCGGGAGGTCGTGGTCCGCACGTGGCGTCCGGAGCGGGACCGTCGCGTGCTCGTCGTGCTCGACACCGGCCGCACGTCGGCGGCCCGCGTGGGCGCGGCCGACTCGACGGGCGCCCCCCGCCTCGACGCAAACATCGAGGCGGCGCTGCTGCTCGCGGCGCTGGCCGGGCACGCGGGCGACCGGGTCGAGCTGGTCGCGTACGACCGCACCGTGCGCGCCCGCGTCGCGAACGCGGCCGGACCGCGGCTGATGCCCGCGATGGCGCAGTCCCTCGCGACCGTCGAGCCCGCGCTGCTCGAGACCGACTGGCCGGGCGTGGTCACGCAGGTGCGCACGCGCATGACGCAGCGCGCGCTCGTGGTGCTGCTGACCACCCTCGACCCCGCGGCCGTGGAGAACGGCCTGCTGACGGTCGTGGACCAGCTCACGCGCGACCACACCGTCGTCGTCGCCTCCGTGGCGGACGAGGAGGTGGCGCGGCTGCGCGAGGGCCGCGAGAGCGTCGCGGAGGTGTACGACGCGGCGGCCGCCGCGCGCGGCGATCTCGAGCGCACGGCCGTCACCACGATGCTGCGCCGCTACGGGGCCGACGTCGTCGAGGCGCTGCCGGACGACCTGGCGCCGCGGCTGGCCGACGAGTACCTCGCGCTCAAGGCCGCGGGTCGGCTGTGACGGCGTCGGCGGTGCCGGTCGGTGCCCCGGCCTGTGCGCCGCCGCCCAGCACCCCCGCGTAGACGTCGAGGAGGCGCCGCGTCTGGGCCGACTGCAGCAGGCCCGCTGACACCGTCCCGGGCACGCGGGGCAGGGCCTGCGTGCCGAGGGCCTGCGCGGCGGCGTCCAGGGCCGAGGCCAGGGACGCGGCGGATCGGCCCGGGGCGTGCCGTACCCAGCCGGCGCCGCCCAGCTCGTGGGCGATGTCCGGGTCGCGCACGACGACGGGGACGCCGAGCGCCAGGGCCTCGTAGACCGTCATGCCCTGCGTCTCGAAGCCCTGCGAGGTCTGGACGAGCAGGTCGGCCGCCGCGATCGCGCGCAGCGCCTCGGCGTGCCCGACGGCGCCGTGCAGGCGCACCCGGTCGGCCAGCCCGAGGGCGTGGACCCTGCGACGGGCGCGCTCGAACAACACGCCCGTGCCGTAGAGGTCGGCCTCGACGCGGAGGTCTGTCGCGGCGAGCGCGTCGAGGAGCTCGAGCGGTCGCTTCTCGGCGCTGAACCGGCTGAGCCACACTACGCGCACGGGGTCGCCGGGCCGGCGCGGCGTGCGCCGCCCCGGCCGCCCGTCGGCGTGGCCACCGTCGCGCAGCCCGTGCACGTCGTCGTCGTGCACCCCCGTCGGGACGACCGCGGTGACGGGGACGCCCGCCGCCTCGAGGCGCGCGGCGAAGTGCGCGCTCGGCGCCACGACGGCCGCTGCGCCCGAGGCGAGGGCGCGCAGGTAGTCGTAGCCGGCGCCCAGCCCGGACCGGCGGGCCGGGCGGGCCGTCAGGTGCCCGGTCACCGCGCGCTGCCACGCGGCGACGGCGCCCAGGCCGATCCCGGCCAACGGCCCGGCGACGGCGCGGAACGACGCGTCGACGTTGGTGTGCGTGGTGAGCACGACGGGCAGCCCGTGCCGCGCGGCGAACCGCTTGCCGAGCCAGGCACCCCAGAAGTCGCCCTGGAGGTGCACGACGTCGACGGGGCCGCGCGCCGCGAGCTCGCGGTCGACGAGGGCGTCGAGACGCCGCCCGGGCAGCGCGGCGGTGTACTGGCCACGGGCGACGGTGGGGCCGGGCAGCGCGACGACGTCGGGGTCGGGCAGGGCGACGACGTCGGGGTCGGCGGCGGGGACGACCGGCGACCGCGGTGCCACGATCGTCACGGTGTGCCCCGCGCGCTCCAGGAACGTGCGCTGGAGCTGCACGGACGCCTGTGCGCCGCCCAGGGTGTCCGGGTGCTGGTCGGTGAAGAAGCAGATGTGCAGCCCGTTCACGGCAGGCTCCCCTCGAGCTCGCGGGCGGGGGCCGTGGCGGCTCGTGTGGTCGCCTCGGGGTGGTGCCTGGCGAGCGTGACGACACCCGCGACGGCGGCAGCGGTCGCGAGGCCCATGACGGACCAGAGACCGAACGGCGTGCCCGCGCCCTCGCCCAGCAGCGCGGCGCCGAGCAGCACCGCGACGATGGGGTCCACAACGGTGAGGCACGCGACGACGACGGCGGGCGCGCCGGCGGCGTACGCCTGCTGGACGAGCCAGCCGCCGCCCACGGTGACGACGAGGACGACGAGGGCGGCCAGGAGGATCCCGGGGTCGAGCAGCTCCGCCTCACCGGACGTCACGCGCAGGGACACGGCCCGCACCAGCGCCGACACCAGGCCGAACGCGGCCGCCGCCGCGGTCGAGTAGGCGACGCACCGCAGCCAGCCCCGCGCGGCGAGACCGCCGAGGGTGAGGACGAGCGTGACCGCCGCGACGACGGCGCAGGCGACCACGAGCGCCGACGTCTCCGGCGGTGTGCTGACCGTCGTGCCCGCCGAGACGACGACGAACGCGACGACGCCTGCCACGGCGAGCGCCGCGCCGACGAGCACCCCGCGGGCGGGCCGCACCCGCATGCGGGAGGCGGTGAGCAGCACGGCGATGGGCACGGCGAGCACGCCGATCGGCTGGACGACACGCAGGGGCGCGAGCAGGAGGGCGACGGCGTGCAGCGTGACGGCCAGCCCGCCGAGCGCGATGCCGGCCAGCCAGCGCCGCCGTCGGACGACGCCCAGGAGGCCGCGCAGGCTGAGGTGACCGCCGTCGTGCCGGTCGGAGACGGCGTGGTGCTGGAGGGTGGCGCTGAGCGCGAAGCACACCGCGTCGACGAGGGCGAGCCCCACCGCGACGGCGGTCAGCGCCGTCACGCCTCGGCTCCCGGGCGCGCGGCGGTGTCGTGGCGGTGCCGAACGGGTTGTCGGACGGCGTGTCGATCGGGCCTCGGCGCGGTCATGCGGCCAGTTTTCCGTCCCCACGCGCCCCGGACCATCGGGTGATCCCCCGAGTGCACCCCCAGCGGACCCTCCTCCCGCGGGGGGATACCCCGACGGCGGGCATCACACCCCCAGGTACCGCAGCACCGCCAGGACACGACGGTGGTCGGCGGCGTCCTGCGGGAGGTCCAGCTTGGTGAAGATCGCGGCGACGTTCTTCTCGACGGCGCCGTAGGACAGGTGCAGCAGGTCGGCGATCGCCCCGTTGGACCTGCCCTGCGCCATGAGGCCGAGCACCTCGCGCTCGCGCGCCGAGAGCCGGTCCAGCCCGTCGTCGGCGCGGGCGGAGCCCATGAGCTGCGAGACGACCTCCGGGTCGAGCACGGTCGTACCGCGCGCGACCCGGACCAGGGCGTCGACGAAGTCGCGGACGTCGGCGACCCGGTCCTTGAGCAGGTAGCCGACGCCGCGCGCGTCGCCGGCGAGCAGCCTGCTCGCGTACCGGGTCTCGACGTACTGCGAGAACAGGAGCACGGGCAGGGCCGGGTGCCGGGCCCGCAGGCCCAGCACGGCACGCAGGCCCTCGTCGGTGAAGGAGGGCGGCATGCGGATGTCCGCGACGACGACGTCGGGCAGCGCCTCCTGGTGGGCGAGGCGGTCGACCTCGCGCTCGAGGGCGGTGCCGTCGCCGACCGCCGTCACGGCGTGGCCGCGGCGGGTCAGGAGGGCGGCGAGTCCGTCGCGGAGGATCGCCGAGTCCTCGGCGAGGACGACCCTGAGCCCGTCCGCCGGCTGCGCGGGACCGCCCGTCGTGCCGCCCGTCATGCGGAGCCCGGTGCGGTGGTCGTCGGCAGGTGCACGGTCATCACCGTAGGGCCACCGGCCGGGCTGGACAGGTCGACGCGGCCGTCGACGGACCGGACGCGCTCGACGATGCCGGCCAGGCCCGAGCGCAGCCCCGTGCCGTCGGGCGGCACCACGTGGGCGCCGCCGCGTCCGTCGTCGCGGACCTGGATGCGGACGCCGCCGCGCTCCGGCACCTCGACCCGTACGTGGACGGCCCTTGCCTGTGCGTGCTTCGCCGCGTTGGTGACGAGCTCGGCCACCGTGAAGTACGCGATCGACTCCACGGCGGGGGCGAGCCGGCCGCCGGCTTCCACCGCGGGGTCGACGGCGACGACGACGGGCAGCGGCGACCGGGCGGCGAGGGTCTCGAGCGCGACCGTCAGGCCGCTGTCGAGGGCGGGCGGGTGGATGCCGCGCGCCAGCTCGCGCAGCTCTGTGAGCGCCTCCTTCGTCGAGGTGTGCGCCGTGTCGAGCAGCTCGGCCGCCTGGACGACGTCGCCGCCCTCGGCGAGGTGCTCACGGGCCTCGCCGAGCTGCATCGCGACGGCGACCAGCCGTGCCTGCGTGCCGTCGTGCAGGTCGCGCTCGATACGGCGCAGGCGGGCGTCCGCGTCGTCGACCGTGCCGGTGCGGGAGCGCTCGAGCTCCGCGACGCGCAGGCCGGCGCGGGTCGGCCCGAGCAGGCCCTCGGTGAGCACCTGGAACAGCAGCGCGAACATGCGCACGAGCCACGGCCAGCAGAACAGCAGCACGACACCCGCCAGCGCGAGCAGCGCGATGCGCGGCGGCGTGTCCACGAAGTAGGAGGGGCCGAGCTGCGCCCCGCGGTGCAGCGCGCCGTCGCTGCCCTCCTGCAGGGGCAGGAACCGGAACCACAGGCCGTAGGTGACCGAGCCGAGGGCCGTCGCCAGCACCGTGACGCTCACCACGAACGACAGGATGGCCAGCGGGAACGTGACGACCATGAACAGCAGCGCGCGCCAGCCCGCCGCGTCGCCGAGCAGCGACCCGAGCGTGCGCCAGAAGCCGCGCGGGCGTACATAGGGGGCGGGCGCCGGCACGTCGGTCCCGAGGAGCTCACGGGCCAGGCCGCGGTACGCCCCGCCCCAGCCCCGCCCGCCCAGCACGACGGCGCCCGACACGAACAGCCCGACCACCGTCACGCCGACACCGGCCGTCAGGCTCACGCCGAGCAGGGCGTAGGTGAAGGCGAAGGGCGCGAGCAGCAGCACGAGGGTCAGGTACGCCTGCTCGCGCCAGGTGCGGCCCGCGAACGGGGCCGTGAGGAAGCCGGGCCCGCGCCGCGGGGTGTGCCCAGCCGGGGCGGAGGTGCCGGCCGCGTGCCGGTCGACGGTCATGGAGGTCATGGTGCCAGGGTCGCCCCCGGCGGGCCCCGTGCGACATGGTGCGGACCGCCCGGACGGCCCGGGGGTTGTCCCCCCTGCCGGGTCGCCGGGGGTGAACCTGCCCCTCCCGCGGCCCGTGGGGCACGCGGGGGACCGGCTTTGCTGGACCGGCCTGGCACACTGGAGGACATGAAGGTACGAGTTCTCGTCGTCGACGACGACACAGCCCTGGCGGAGATGATCGGCATCGTCCTCAAGGGCGAGGGCATCGAGGCCATCTTCTGCGCCGACGGCGACTCCGCGCTGGGCATGTTCCGCACCCACCAGCCGGACCTCGTGCTGCTCGACCTGATGCTGCCCGGCAAGGACGGCGTGCAGGTGTGCCGGGAGATCCGCGCCGAGTCCGGCGTGCCGATCATCATGCTCACCGCCAAGTCGGACACGCTCGACGTGGTGGTGGGCCTCGAGTCCGGGGCGGACGACTACGTCTCCAAGCCCTTCAAGCCCAAGGAGCTCGTCGCCCGCATCAAGGCGCGCCTGCGCCGCAGCGAGGACCCGGGCCCCGAGCGCCTCGTCGTCGGCGACGTCGAGATCGACGTGACGGGCCACACCGTGACGCGCGGCGGCGAGCGCATCGCCCTCACGCCGCTGGAGTTCGACCTGCTCGTCGCGCTGGCCCGCAAGCCGTGGCAGGT